>CAZMPH010000055.1:545-13351 GCA_964568195.1 uncultured Nitrospirales bacterium
GGCGCCCGAGACGATCTCCATCAGCTCCTTGGTGATGGCCGCCTGGCGGGTCTTGTTGTAGTAGAGCGTCATCTTCTTGATCATCTCGCCCGCGTTGCGCGTCGCGCCGTCCATCGCGGCCATCCGCGCGCCCAACTCCGCCGCCGCCGACTCCATCAAGGCGTGGAACGTCTGGACCTCGATGTGCTTGGGCAGCAGGACCTTCAGCAGCCCTTCCTCGTCCGGCTCGAAGAGGTAGCCGCCGCCGAGTTTCTCCGCCTCCTGATCGAGCGACTCGATCGGCAGCAGCTTCTCGACGACGACCCGCTGCTGGATGACGGACTTGAACTCGTTGTACACGATGTGGAGCTCGTCGAACGTGCCGCTCGTGAACTGCTGGACGATGTCGCCGCCGATGTCCAGCGCGTGCTCGTAGGAGAGCCGGTCGAAGACCCCCGTCCATTCCTGGCGCCTGGTCCAAGCGCGGCGGCGGAAGAAGTCCCGGCCCTTGCGCCCGATCACGCTGACCGTGACGGTGCAGCCGGCCTCCTGCTTCTCGCGGAGAAACTCGACCGCCTTGCGCAGAATGTTGGTGTTGAACGCGCCGCAGAGCCCGCGATCGGACGTGACCACAAGCAGTTCAATGCGATTGCCGGACGGCTTGCGCAGCAGCGGGTGGGCGGCCCGGTTCGCGCGGCCGACCAGGCTGCCGAGCACCACCGCCATCTTCTTCGCGTAGGGCCGCGCGGCAAGGATGCGATCCTGGGCGCGCTTGAGCTTCGCCGCGGCCACCATCTTCATGGCCTTGGTGATCTTCTGCGTGTTCTTGATGGACCCGATCTTGCGCCGCAGGCCCTGTAAGCTCGGCATGAGTCCCTACGCCTTCACCAGATAGGGCAGCTTGCTCTTGAAGGCCGCGAGTATTTTTTTCAGCTCCGCCGTCAACTCGTCGTCCAATTTCCCCTTCGAGACGATGTCGCGTTGGATCTTGGCATGCTCGCGCTTGACATAGTCCAGCAGGTCTTCCTCGAACTGGCGGACCTTGTTCACCGGCACGTCGTCCAGGTAGCCGTTGGTGCCCGCGAAGATGCTGATCACCTGGTTCTCCACCGGCATCGGCTGGTACTGCCCCTGTTTGAGCAGCTCCACCATGCGGACCCCGCGGGCCAACTGGGCCTGGGTCGCCTTGTCGAGCTCGCTGCCGAATTGGGCGAACGCGGCCATCTCGCGGTACTGCGCGAGGTCCAGCCGGAGCGAACCCGCCACCCCCTTCATGGCCTTGATCTGGGCCGAGCCGCCGACGCGGGAGACCGACAGGCCGACGTTGATCGCCGGCCTGATGCCCGAATAGAACAGGTCGCTGCCGAGGTAGATCTGCCCGTCGGTGATCGAGATCACGTTCGTCGGGATGTACGCGGACACGTCGCCGGCCTGAGTCTCGATGATCGGCAGGGCCGTCATGCTTCCCCCGCCCTTCTCCTTGCTGAGCTTCGCAGCCCGCTCCAGCAGGCGGGAGTGCAGGTAGAACACGTCGCCGGGATAGGCTTCGCGGCCCGGCGGGCGCCGCAGCAGCAGCGAGAGCTGCCGGTACGCGGTCGCGTGCTTGGAGAGGTCGTCATAGATGATCAGGGCGTGGCGGCCGCTATCGCGAAAGTACTCGCCCATGGCCGAGCCGGAAAAAGGCGCAAGGTACTGCATCGAGGCCGGGTCGCTGGCCGTGGCGGATACGATGATGCTGTAGGCCATGGCGCCGTTTTCTTCCAGAATCTTGATGACGCGCGCCACCGTGGAGCGCTTCTGGCCGACGGCGACATAAATGCAAATGACGTTCTGGCCCTTCTGATTGATGATCGTATCCACCGCGATGGCGGTCTTCCCCGTCTGCCGGTCGCCGATAATCAGCTCGCGCTGGCCTCGCCCGATGGGGATCATCGAGTCGATGGCCTTGATGCCGGTCTGCAGCGGCTCGCGGACGGGCTGGCGCTCGATCACGCCGGGCGCCCGGACTTCCACCCGGCGGGTCTCCTTCGCCTGGATCGGCCCCTTGCCGTCCAGCGGATTGCCGATCGGGTCCACGACCCGGCCGACGACCGCGTCGCCCACGGGGACCTCCGCAATGCGGCCGGTCCGCTTGACGAGATCGCCTTCCTTGATGTTCTGGTCGGAGCCCAGAATGACGGCGCCGACGTTGTCCTCTTCCAGGTTCAGCGTGATCCCCTTGAGGCCGCCGGGGAACTCGAGCAGCTCGCCAGCCATCGCGCCGTCCAGGCCGTAAATCTTGGCGATGCTGTCGCCGACCTGGAGCACGGACCCGACCTCCGCCACGTCCACCTGCTTCTCAAAGGACTTGACCTGGTCCCGGATTATTGCGCTGATCTCTTCCGCTTTGATCTGCATCCTTCGGCTCCTTACGTCCGGGCGCCATGAATGGCGCCCCTACACAATCAGACTTTTGCGAGGACCGACCGCAGCCGCGACAGTTGGCCACGGACCGTCCCGTCGTACACCGTGCTGCCGATCCGGATTTCCAGCCCGCCGATCACGCCGGGATCGACATGGATCGCGAGATCGATCTGGCTGCGCGTGACCTGCTCGAGCTTCGCGCGGATCGCCGCCTGCTGCTCAGCAGTGAGCGGCCGGGCGGCCGATACCTGGACAACCTTCCGATTGGAGACCTGGTCGGCCAGCTTACTGAACGCTTCGCTGATTTCCCGGATCTGCACGATCCGGTTCTTGCGGACGACATGGGCGAGGAACCGGCCGGTGATCGAAGAGCACGCCGTCTTGGCCGCCAGTTGAGCGACGACGGCGGCCTTCTGCTCACGGGTAAAGACCGGGCTCAGCAGCAGGGCCCGGAACTCGCGGGAGGCCGCAAAGACCTCCGCCAGCGACCGGAGCGCGTCCGCGGTCGGACCGATATCGGCAGGCTCCTGCAACTCGAACAGGGCTTTCGCGTACCGCCGTGCAATCGCCGTCTGAATCACGTTCTCAGTAACCGCCTTCTGTGACGTGGTTTCGGGCCGGCAGGCTCACTCAAAAAGCGGCGCACCACAGCACGAAAGCCTAATGCCGTCAAGCACTTCGCTTTGCGTCAGTCCCTGCCGTTTCCGGTCTCGATGATGCCGCCGCCGAGGACCCGATCGCCCTGGTAGAAGACCGCCGACTGTCCGGGGCTCAGAGCCCGCTGAGGCGCATTAAACTCAATGCGCAGGCGTCCTTCTTCAAGCGGCCAGATGGTCGCCGGGACCGCGGGGCTGGCGTACCGGACTTTGACCTGCGCGCGGACCGGCTCATCACTATGATCCATGCCGATGAGGTTCAAGTCGCCGACGATGCAGGCGGCCTCCAGCAGCTCTTCCTCCCGGCCCACCACCACGGTATTGCTCACGGTGTCCACGCGGACGACGTACAGCCGCCGGTCCGCCGCGAGCCCCAGCCCTCGCCGCTGGCCCGGCGTGTAGAAGGGCACCCCACGGTGCGTCCCCAGTACCGTCCCGTCCGTGCCGACGAAGGCGCCGGGCCTTGCGGCTTCCGGGGCTTCCTCTTCGAGAAAGCCGCGATAGTCGCCCTTCGTCACGAAACAGATCTCCTGGCTCTCCTTCACTTCGTCGGCCGGCAAGCCGATCGCGTCCGCCTTGCTCCACACCTCATCCTTCCGCATGCCGCCCACCGGAAAGAGGAGGCCGGGCAGCCAGCCCCGGTTCAGGCGATAGAGGAAATAGCTCTGGTCCTTCTTGGGATCGCTGCCCTTGTGAAGATGCAGTCGGCCGGACTCGTCCGGCACGACTTGGGCGTAGTGGCCGGTCGCGACATAGTCCGCCCCCAGCTCCTTGGCCACGTCGACCAGGCTGCCGAACTTCACCCGCTCATTGCATCGCACGCAGGGATTCGGCGTCAGGCCCGACAGGTACCCGTCAATGAAGTCCTGCACGACGGCCGAGCGGAAGCGCTCGCGGATGTCGATGACCCGGTGCGGGATGCTCAACCGTTCGGCGACGTAACGGGCGATGCCGATCTTGCAACAGCCTCGCTCCTGCCACTTCTTGGAGGTCGTCGCGTCGTCCTCGGTCTCCCAGGTCTGGAGCGTGACGCCCTGAACCTGATAGCCCTGGCTCACCAAAATCGCAGCGGCGACGGAACTGTCCACCCCGCCTGACATGCCTACGACGACAGCCTTCATTCTCTAAAGAGCCTCCCCGCGAGGAGAGCCGCGCATCTTAGGCGCCTGGGTCGGTGCCTCGCGTACCTCCTCCGGTGCCTTTTTCTTGACGCGCCCTTCCGACTCGCACGTCCCGTGAAAGCGCACACCTTCCTCCATTTGCACGATGGGCGCCATCACGCCCCCGCGCAGCACGGCGGTCGGGAGCAAGTGCACCCTCTCCGTTGCCATCACGTTCCCGGTGACCGTGCCGGCGGTGACGATCGTGCCAGCGCTGACGTCCCCTTCGACGACCGCATGCTCGCCGAGGATGATCGTTCCGTTCGAGCGGATTTCTCCCGCGACTGTGCCGTCGATGCGGACCGTGCCCTCGAAGGTCAGTATCCCCTTGAACTCGAACCCGCGAGCCAGAAAGGTGAACGTCTCCTGCCCGGCCTGCGGGATTTCCTTCTTCTTGCCGTCCGATCCAAACACGCCGTACTCAGTTTGCCCCGCGCACCCTCGCCACCGTTGGCTGCTGAGCCGCCTCGCGCGCGCCTTCCAAGGTCCTGATCTCCCCCCGACCCTCGGCATCACACGTGCCGCTGAAGCGGACCCCTTCTTCAATGGAAAGCAGCGGCGTCTTGATGGTCCCGATCACGATACTGGTGGCCAGGAGCTGGACCTTTTCTGCGGCGATGATGTTGCCGGTGACCCGCCCTCCGCTGATCACCACATCGGCGCTGACGTCTCCTTCAATGACAGCATGCTCTCCCACCACGAGGGTGCCTTTCGTGTGGATCTCCCCTTCGAGCCGGCCATCGATGCGTATCGTTCCTTCGAAGGTGGCGATCCCTTTAAACTGAGATCCTTTGCCGAGGAACGTGAACGATTCCTCGCTGTTCATCGTGTAGGGATTGTTCTTGTCTTTCTTGGACCACATGGGTCTTCTCCTTTATCCCACCGTCTTCATCGTCGAGCTGACGCGAATAGGCGTGACCGAGCCGCCCGCCGGCGATTTACCTGCTTCGGCCGGTTCGGCCTTGGCCATTTCCAGACTCCCGTTGAAGAGCACCCCTTCCCCGATGGAAAGCAGCGGCGCCTTGACGGAGCCGTTCAGCACGGCCGGCGCCTGGAGTCGGACCTTTCCGGGGGCTACGATGTCCCCCGTGATCTTGCCCCGGCTGATCACCGTGCCAGCGGTGACCTGCGCCGAAATGACGGCATCCTCGCCGACAACCAGCACGCCTTCGGTGTGGATCTCCCCATCCAGACGGCCGTCGATGCGGACCGTCCCGTTGTACGTGATCACGCCCTTGAACTCGATGCCCCGGCCGACGAAGGCGATCACTTTCTCATCCTGGTTGCCCGTCGAGGGCTGCCCCTCCAGATCCTCATCCTGCTTCTTAACGTCGTCATTTTTCTTCCACATGCTCTACATACTTAATTATAATTAGCTACATGTTTTATTTATCAGGCCCTATCCCAGGATCATATCGATGACTCTTTCAAGGTCGGCGGGAGAATAATAGTCGATGATGATTTTCCCTCCCGTCTTGCCGTGGATCAGCCGCACCTTCGTGCCCAGCCTCCGTGACATCCGCTCCTCGATCTCGCTGGGTCGGTGGCCCTTGCGGGCGTTGCTCGAGCGGCCTGCGCGATGGGCGGGCCGGACTAGGCGCTCGAGGTCCCGCACCGATAGACGCTCCGTCACGGCCCGGCGTCCCAGGCGAACCTGCTGCTCAGGATCGGAGACGGCCAGCAGGACCTTGGCGTGTCCCCACGACAACTGATCGCTTTCGACCCATGTCTGCACTTCGGACTGGAGCGCCAGGAGTCGCACGGTGTTTGCGATTGAGGAACGCTCTTTCCCGAGCGCGCGCGCGACCGCTTCCTGCGTGAGCCCGAATTCTTTCATGAGACGCTGATAGGCCCGCGCGGCCTCCAGCGGGTTCAGATCCTTGCGCTGAAGGTTCTCGATCAGCGCCATCTCCATTGCCTCGGCGTCGGTGGCCGGGCGAATGATGGCCGGAATTTTTTTTAGGCCGGCGAGCTTGGCCGCGCGCCAGCGCCGCTCGCCGACGATCAGCTCGTATCCGCCGTCTCCGAGCTTTCGCACCAGGATCGGCTGCAATATCCCCTTCGCCTTGACCGAGTTGGCCAGCTCTTCCATCTCGGCCTCATCGAAGACACGGCGCGGCTGGAAGGGATTGGGCGAGACCAGGGACAGTGGAACGTCCTCAATTTCGTCCCTCCCCAGGACGTTGCCGACCGGGATCAGGGTCTGTAGTCCTCTACCGAGCGCCTTTTTTTGCATGTGCCAGGACTTCCTTGGCCAGGTTCAGGTACGCTTGCGCCCCGGACGAGGCGACGTCGTACATGAGCACCGGGGCTCCATGGCTCGGAGCCTCCGCCAGTCTGATATTGCGCGGGATCACCGCCTTGAATACCTTTCCAGGAAAATGTTTACGTATCTCCTCCGCCACCTGCTTGTGGAGGTTGTTCCGCCCGTCGAACAGCGTCAGAAGGATCCCCTCAATGGCCAGCGATGGATTCAAGGACTTGCGCACCATCGCGACGGTCTGCATCAATCGGCCCAGCCCTTCCATCGCGTAAAACTCACACTGCGCGGGGACCAGCAGCGCGTCCGCCGCCACGAGGGCGTTCACCGTCAGCAGTCCCAGGGCCGGAGGACAATCCACCAGGACGAAGTCATATTGCCCTACGACGTCTTCCAGAACCCGCCGCAGGACCAGTTCCCGGTTCTCCAGGCCGGCGAGCTCGATCTCCGCCGCGGCGAGATCAGGCTCGGACGGCACCACTTCCAATCGAGGAACGGCCGATCTCACCAGGACTTCCGAGACCTTACGGCCCCGGATCAAGGCATCATAGGTCGAAAGCTTGATCCCGTCCCGATCAATCCCAATCCCGCTGGTGGCATTGGCCTGCGGGTCCAGGTCCATCAGCAGGACCGTCCGTTCCGCCACCGCCAGCGAGGCCGCTAGGTTGATAGCGGTTGTGGTCTTGCCGACCCCCCCCTTCTGATTGACGATAGCTAGGACTCGCCCCATGGATCGGCTTGGGACCTCCGAAATGGAATCATGCTAGCAAGTGAGCCCTAACGTGTCAACGGAAGCGCGGTTTCATTGTTCCACGTGGAACATTAGGTCGGCTGAAGGAGAGTGAGGGTGCGGGGGTCGTTGGTGAAGGGGAGCGTGAAGGAGGCCTCTCGGATGAGCCGATACCCGGACGGGACATCGCTCATCGGGCTGGCACGGAAGAGCAGCACCTGGCCCTCTGGAGCCAGGAGTCGGGGCGCCTCGGCGAGGATAAGCTCCGGCCGGACAGCCCGGGCCGTCACAAGATCGAAGGGGCCGGCCTGGCTGGGTTCGAGGTTTTCGATCCGAGCGATCAGGACCGAGACCCCGGCCACCCCCAGGAGCCCAATAATATAATGGAGGAAGGTTGCCTTCTTCTGGGAGGGCTCGAGCAAGGTGACAGCCAGTTCGGGACTCTTGAGTTTCAGCACGAGGCCGGGGAACCCAGCGCCGGTACCGACATCAAGAACACGAAGGGCTGGACCAGGCCGGATGAGCCCTGGTTCCGGCGCAATGAACTTCAAGACGGCCAGCGAGTCAAGGAAGTGCTTGCTGATGATGTCGCGCTCGGTGGTGAGGCCCGTCAGATTGACCTTCGCGTTCCACCGCGTCAGTTCCTGAAGATAGAGCACCAGGCGGGCGACGGTATGGGGGGAGAGCGGAACACCCAGGCGCAGGCCGCCTTCCATGAGGGCCGCAGCCGGCGAGGCCGGATCAGGGGTGGCGGGGGAGCTAGGCGACATGTTCCACGTGGAACAATATCAGTTTCGGCGGGACCGCTCCAGGGCTACCTGAAGGAGTGAGACGGCTGCAGGGGTCACTCCCTCGATCCGGGAAGCCTGTCCCAGTGAGTGGGGGCGCACCTTCTGTAGCTTCTCCAAAACTTCACGTGAGAAGCCTTTTACACAGGCGTAATCAAAATCGCATGGGATTCTGCGGGATTCGAGGCGCTTAAAGTTATCCACCTCGTGGGATTGACGGTGGATATATCCTTCGTACTTGATCTGGATTTCGACCTGTTCCTGCACGGCGGGGTCTGGGTGGCCCTCCAGGCCGGCGAGCTCCATCACCCCCTTGTACGCCAGCTCGGGCCGCCGGAGCAGGCCGGCCAGGGTCGTATCCGGGCTCAGGCCTTCCATGCCCAGCGCGGCCGCCCGGGCCATCATCTCGGGAGTGAGCCTGGGCCGGGTCTTGAGGAGCCGCTCCCGCTCCAAGCTGATGGCGTCCCGCTTCTCGCAAAACTTACCGTAGCCGTCTTGGGGAACAAGCCCCAGCCGGTAGCCGATGTCCGTGAGCCGGAGATCGGCGTTGTCCTGGCGAAGGAGCAGGCGGTATTCAGCCCGCGAGGTGAACATCCGGTAGGGCTCCCTCGCATCCTTGGTAATGAGGTCGTCGATCAGCACCCCGATGTAGGCTTCCGACCGGTCCAGGATACAGGGAGCCTCGCCTCGGATCTTCAGGACAGCGTTGATGCCGGCCATGAGCCCCTGCGCGGCCGCCTCTTCATACCCGGATGTGCCATTGATCTGGCCGGCATGGTAAAGCCCCTCCACCAGTTTCGTTTCCGTTGTGGGATGGAGCTGGCGGGGCGGAAAGTAGTCGTATTCGACGGCATACCCCGGCTTGAGCATCTTCGCGCGCTCGAGACCGGGGATGGTTTTGAGGAACGCTGCCTGCACGTCCACCGGCAGGCTGGTCGAGATTCCATTTGGGTAGTATTCATTAGTGTCGAGGCCTTCAGGCTCGATGAAGATCTGGTGCCGGGGCTTGTCGGCGAACCGCACGACCTTGTCCTCGATCGAGGGGCAGTAGCGCGGGCCCGTGCCTTCGATCACGCCGGTGAACATCGGCGAGCGGTCCAGGTTGTCCTGGATGATGCGATGGGTTTCCTCATTCGTGTACGTGAGATGGCAGCAGACTTGGGGCATCGGAATCTTCTCGGTCCGGAACGAGAACGGCAACGGCGGATCGTCGCCCCACTGCGGCGCGAGGATCGAGAAATCGATGGTGTCCCGGTCCAGGCGGGGAGGGGTGCCGGTCTTCAACCGCCCCAGCTCGAAGCCGAATTCCCGCATGCAGTCGGAGAGGTGTTCGGCCGGGGCCTCACCGGCCCTGCCGGCTGGGAATCGATTTAACCCTACGTGAATTAATCCCTTAAGGAATGTACCTGTCGTCAGGACGACGGCCGTCGCCTCCAGGCGCTCCCCCGCGCCGGTGACGACGCCGCTGACGCGGCCGCCGGCCGTCTCGATCCGGTCCACGGTCCCGCGCACGATCGTGAGGCCCGGCTGTGCGCGCAGGGTCTGCTGCATGACCAGCCGATATTGCTTCTTGTCGCACTGGGCCCGCAACGAGCGCACGGCCGGCCCGTTCCGCGTGTTGAGCATCCGGAACTGGATGCCGGTCTCATCGGCGTTGCGCCCCATCTCGCCGCCGAGCGCGTCGATCTCCTTCACGAGATGGCCCTTGGCGATCCCGCCGATCGCCGGATTGCAGGACATCTGCGCGATCTTGTCTTCCTCCATCGTGAGCAGCGCCGCGCGCGCGCCCATGCGCGCGGCGGCGAGCGCGGCCTCGCAGCCGGCGTGGCCGCCGCCCACCACGATCACGTCGAAAGAGTTTTGATACGTCCGGACGATCATTTGCCGATACAGAACTCCTTGAAGATGCGGTCGAGGATGTCGTCCGTGGTCGTTTCGCCGATGATCTCGCCAAGCGCGTTGACGGCCGCGCGCAGGTCTACCGCGATGAACTCGGCCGCCATCCGGCGCTCGACCGAGAGCAGCACCTGTTCGAGCGAGGCGTGGGCCCGCTCGAGCGCGCCGCGATGGCGCAGGTGGGTGATCAGCAGGCCTTCGCTGGGCTCCAGCCCCTGCTTGAGCACGGCATCGCGGATCGCGTCACGCAGCTCTTCCAGACCGGCGCCGGCGGTCGCCGAGGTCCAGACTATTCGGTTCTCTTCGGTAAGCCCCTTGAGCTGCAGCGGTTCCAGGCGGGGAGGCAGGTCCGATTTGTTGACGACCAGGATCGCCGCCTTGCCCTGCGCCCGATCGAGCAGCCGCCGGTCTTCCTCGCCGAGCGGCTCGCTCCCGTCAAGCACCGCCAGCACGAGCTCGGCGCGCGCCAGCGCGTCGTGCGAGCGGCGCACGCCCTCCCGCTCCACCACACCCACGGGCTCCCGCAGGCCCGCCGTGTCCAGCAGGCGCACGGGAATGCCGCGCACGTTGACGAACTCTTCCAGCACGTCGCGCGTCGTGCCGGGAATCGGGGTGACGATCGCGCGGTCCGCCTTCGCCAGGGCGTTCATGAGGCTGGACTTGCCCACATTGGGACGCCCGGCCAGCACAGCCGTGACGCCTTCGCGGACGATACGCCCTTCCTCCGCCGTCCGGATGAGCTGCCTGATCCGCTCCCGGACCGCGGTGACGCCGCTGGCCAGGCCCTGTGCGGAAATGAACGTGATGTCTTCATCGGAGAAATCAATGCCGGCCTCGACCTCGACCAGCAGGCGCACTAGGCCTTCCCGCAGGCGGCCAAGCTCCTCCGAGAGAGCGCCGCGAAGCTGCTCCAGCGCGACCCGCAGACCGGTCTGCGTGCGGGCGGAGATCAGGTCCATGACCGCCTCGGCCTGCGCGAGATCGAGCCGGCCGTTGAGGAACGCGCGCTTTGTGAACTCCCCCGGCTCGGCGAGCCGCGCGCCGCTCCGGATCAGCGCCTCCAGCCCCAGCCGGAGCACGAGCGGCCCTCCGTGGCACTGGAACTCGACGACGTCCTCGCCGGTATAGCTGCGGGGCGCCTGCATGAGCACGACCAGGACCTCGTCGAGCCGCGCGCCGCCGTCCGGCTCCCGCAACTCGCCGTGGTGCAGGGTATGGGTCCGGAAATCACGCACGGCCCGGCCGCCGGACCCGGCGAACACCCGCGAGGCTATCTCGACAGCCTTCTCTCCGGAGAGGCGGATGATGCCGATCCCGCCCTCACCGGGCGGGGTGGCAATGGCGCAGATCGTGTCGCCGGCGTTCATGGGCGGTCATTTGGCGGCCGGAGCCGTCGCCGGGGCCGGCGCTTTCGGCAGGATGTACCGGTCCGTGATGACCTGCTGGGCGATCGTGAGGACGTTGTTCGTGAGCCAGTACAGCACGAGCCCCGCCGGGAAGGTGATGAAGAGGAACGTGAGGAAGACCGGCAGCAGCAGCATGATCTGCGCCTGCTTCGGGTCCATGGTCGTGGGCTGGATCTTCTGCTGGATGAACATCGTGACGCCCATCAGGATCGGCAAGACATAATAGGGGTCCTGCACCGACAGGTCCTTCACCCACAGGAGGAACGGCGCCTGGCGCAGCTCGATGGTCATGTACAGGATATTGAAGAGCGCGACGAAGATGGGAATCTGGAAGAACATCGGCAGGCAGCCGCCGACCGGGTTCACCTTCTTGTCCTTATAGAGCCTGATCAGCTCCTTGTTGAGCCGCTCGCGATCGTCGGCGTATTTCTTCTGCAGGGCCAGCATCTCCGGCTGCACGGCCGCCATGTCCTTCATGGACTTGTAGCTCTTGTACGCGAGGGGCGCGAGCAGGAGCTTGATCCCGATGGTGACGATGATGATGGCCACCCCGTAGTTATGGGTGAGCTCATGGAGGTAGCGAACGGCGTAGAACAAGGGCTTGGCCACCGCCCGCACGAAGGACCAGCTCCCGTAGATGAACCAGCCGAAGTCGATCGTCTCCTCCAGTTCGATCTTGAGCGCCGCCAGCGTGTCGTACTCCTTGGGGCCTATGAACAGCCGGTAGCGGCTCGCCACGGTCCCCGGCGACACGGGCGTGCGCAGGCCGACCGAGACCAGCCGCTCGCCTTCCTTGCGCACGACGGCGATATGGGGCACGGCGTCGGCGGGGATGGCGGCCGCCAGAAAATATTTGTCCTGCATGGCGGCCCATTTCGTCTGGCCCGACCGCAGGTCTTCTTTCTCGGGCGTGGCCTTGTCGAGCTTGCCGGCGATGTGCGTAGCCGGCCCGATGAACCCGACGAACCCTTCCTCCCACTGGTGGATTCCGAAGTTCGTGCCCAGGGAGAGGGTCGTCGAGCTGCTCACGCCGGATGTCTCCACGGCGAGCTCCACGAGGTAGCTGCCGTGGCGAAACGCGAGGCGCTTTGTGACCTGCGCGCCGGTCTCCGGATCCGTGTACGAGAAGCCGATCTCGCCGGTGGGCTGTCCCTCGCTGAGGCTGAGATCCTTTCCCGAGACCGCATACAAGCCCTTCGCCAGCCGCTCCTGCAGCTTGGCATCAGGGACCTCCACGGTCAGCGGCGGGATGAGCGAGACCCCCTTTTCCGCGGCGGGCACGAGCTGGATGGGTTTGGGCTGCCTCGGGTCCGTGTTCAGATAGCGCTTGAGCTCCCAGTGCTTGATCACCCCGCCGCGGTTCGAGAGCACGACCTTCACCAGGTCGGTCTCGACCGTCACTTCCTGTTCACGCTCCACGCCCGCAACAGCAAGGGGGAGCAGCGTCGTGGCGGCCTTTGTAGGGGGCGGGACCGCCGTGGCCGTCTGAGCCGGGGAGGGCAGCGCGGGCGCGGGCGTCGTCGGCACC
>CAZMPH010000056.1:0-200 GCA_964568195.1 uncultured Nitrospirales bacterium
AAGAGGGGGGGCGGCACACGCCGTTCTTCAACGGGTACCGGCCGCAGTTCTACTTTCGGACGACGGACGTGACGGGGGTGGTGACGCTGAATCCGGGGGTGGAGATGGTGATGCCGGGGGACAATGTGGCGATCTCGGCGGAGCTGATCTCGCCGATTGCGATGGAGAAGGGGCTGCGGTTCGCCGTGCGCGAGGGGGGG
>CAZMPH010000056.1:210-13100 GCA_964568195.1 uncultured Nitrospirales bacterium
CGGCTCCGGCATCGTCACCGAAATCCTGGCGTAACGGGAAGAGGGAGCGGCATTCATGCGAGAGATCATTTCGTTGGCGTGCACCGACTGTAAGCGGCGCAACTATTCCACAATGAAGAACAAGAAGAATGATCCGGATCGGCTGGAGCGTCGCAAGTATTGCCGCTTTTGCCGCAAGCACACACCTCATAAGGAAACAAAATAGCGTTGCGGGACAGGCGACCTAAAGTTAGGGGCATGGTGTTCAACGGTTAGCACGTCGGTCTCCAAAACCGAAGGTCTGGGTTCAATTCCTAGTGCCCCTGCCACTCCGCGCTAGCTGAACCCGGCTCTTTGATCAAACGGGACGGGATATGCAATGCCTCCAGCAATCTTGAGTTAAGGGTTACGTAAGGTAACGACAATGTTCAAACAGTTATGGGCCGACATCACCGAATTTCTCACCGATGTCAGGTCGGAGTTGAAAAAAATCTCGTACCCGACCCGTAGTGAGACGGTCGGATCAACGACAGTGGTCATTGTCCTAGTGGTCATCGTCTCCGTCTTTTTGGCCCTGACCGACCTTCTGCTTGTACGCCTGATGGGGAAGATCATTTGAGCGCGAGTGAGACGGCGGGCAAGAACTGGTACGTGGTCCATACCTATGCGGGTTATGAGGGACGGGTGAAGGCCAGTATCCGCGAACGTGCCAGTCAGATGGGGCTTCAGGACAGGATCGGTCAAGTGCTGGTTCCCACGGAGGATGTGATCGAAATCAAGGAGGGGAAGAAACGGACCTCGACGCGCAAGTTTTTCCCCGGCTATGTCCTGGTTGAAATGGACATGTCGAATGAGTCCTGGCAGATGATCAAGGAAACCCCGAAGGTGACGGGGTTTGTGGGCGGTGGCGCACAGCCCATTCCCTTGACGACTGAAGAAGTCGACACGCTGCTCAAGCAGATCGACACCGGCACGGCCGTGCCACGTCAGAAGGATGAGTTTCACAAAGGCGACAATATCCGTATCATCGACGGGCCGTTTCTCGGGTTCAATGGGATGGTGGATGATGTCAACCAGGAACGCGGTCGTCTGAAAGTCTTGGTGAGCATTTTCGGTCGCGGGACTCCGGTCGAGTTGGGGTTTCTGCAGGTCGAGCGGTTGTAAGGAGCGCGTTATGGCGAAAGAAGTCAAAAGCTTGGTCAAATTGCAGATCCCGGCCGGGAAAGCGAATCCCGCGCCGCCCGTCGGACCCGCTCTGGGGCAGCACGGCGTGAACATCATGGAATTCTGCAAGCAGTTCAACGACAAGACCAAAACTCAAGAGGGATCCATCGTTCCGGTGATCATCACGGTGTACACCGACCGGAGCTTCACCTTCATTATGAAGACTCCTCCTGCGTCGGATCTTTTGAAGAAGGCGGCCGGAATCATCAAGGGGTCCGGGGTGCCTAACAAGGATAAGGTCGGGAAAGTGACGCCGGCGCAGGTGAATGAGATCGCGCGGGTCAAAATGCCCGATCTCAATGCTGCCGATTTAGCGGCGGCGGCCCTGATTATCGAGGGGACGGCGCGCAGTATGGGTATTACAGTAGCCAAAGATTAGGGACGGGAGCGAACGATGGGAAAGAAATGGAAGACAGCCGCTGCGCTGGTTGAGCCGAAGGCGTATGGGCTTCAGGAAGCGGTAGACGTGTTGAAGCGGGCGTCGTACGCGAAGTTCGACGAAACCGTTGAGATGGCATTGCGCCTCGGCGTCGATCCGAAGCGCTCGGACCAGATGGTCAGGGGATCGGCTGTTCTGCCGCATGGAACCGGCGTCAAGGTTCGCATCCTTGTCTTTGCCAAGGGCGAGAAGGAGATAGAGGCACGGGAAGCCGGTGCTGATGTCATAGGCGGCGAAGAATTGGTGGAAAAGGTGAAGGGCGGGTGGTTGGAGTTTGATCGGGCCATCGCCACGCCTGATCTGATGGGGGCCGTTGGTAAACTCGGGAAACTTCTGGGGCCCCGCGGGCTCATGCCCAATCCGAAGACCGGGACGGTCACCTTCGAAGTCGCCAGGGCAATCAGCGACATTCGAAAGGGCCGAGTCGAATACAAAGTCGAGAAGGCCGGCGTTCTCCATGTCAGGGTCGGCAAGGTGTCGTTCGAGGCGGGCAAGTTGTGCGAAAACGCCATGGCCATCGTCGATTCGGTGATCAAGGCCAAGCCCGCATCGAGCAAGGGGCGGTATCTCAAATCGGTGACCCTCTCGTCGACGATGGGTCCGGGCATTCCGTTGGATACGGCCACGCTCAGCAAGGTGTCGGTGTAAACGGCGTGGAGGTGGGGAGACATTAGCACATGCGCAAGGAAGAGAAAACAGAGGCGATTGCTGAGTTGCGCGAGAAGTTCAGCCGGGCGCGGGTGGCCCTCCTGACCGAGTGTACGGGATTGGAAGGCAACGAAGCCACCGAACTGCGTCGGCAGCTTCGCGGCGTCGGTGCCGAACTCAAGGTCGTGAAGAACACGCTCGCGATCCTGGCGTCTGAAGGAACCCCGTTGAGTGTGGCCAAGGATCACTTCCGCGGCCCGCTGTCTGTGGCGATCGGCTATGACGACCCCGCCTTGCCCGCCAAGGTGTTGCGTGATTTCATCGCTAAGGAAAAGCGCGATAAGAAAATGCGGATCACTGTCGGGGTGGTCGAAGGAAACCTGCTTGATGCGGCACGGGTGAAGGCCGTCGCGGACTTGCCGCCGAGAAACGCTCTTCTCTCTCTGCTGCTGGCGGGATTGCAGGGACCGCTGGCCGGGCTAGCGGGGACGATGAGCGGAATCGTAGTCAAATTTATTGGAACGTTGATAGCCATTAAAGAGAAACCGAAGGAGGATTCCATGTCTAGTGCAACGGCGACGAAGCTATCGAAAGAAGATTTCATTAAGATGGTCGAAGGAATGACCGTCCTGGAGTTGGACGACTTCGTGAAGGCCTTACAGGAAAGGTTCGGCGTCACTGCTGCCGCGCCTGTTGCGGCTGGAGCGGGAGGCGGCGGCGCCGCGGCCGCGGCGCCGGCAGAGGAGAAGACGGTGTTCGACGTCATATTGGCCAGTGCTGGCGACAAGAAAATTCAGGTCATTAAAGTCGTGCGTGAGCTGACCAATTTGGGTCTCAAGGAAGCGAAAGACCTGGTGGAAGGCGCGCCCAAGCCGGTCAAGACTGGAGTGTCCAAGGAAGAGGCCGAGACGGTCAAAAAGAAGCTGGAAGAGCAGGGCGCCAAGATCGAGATCAAGTAGCGGGCGTTCGGGCATCCCTGAGTTCACCAGCCGTTCCTTGCCGCGGCAAGGGGAATCGGCCACTATCCGAATTGGGGGCAGTCCATGTCGGACATGACGGGCAGCAGTTTGATCGAGCGCAAAGACTTTGCCAAGATCCCGCGCCACCTCGAAATCCCGGACCTTATTGAAATCCAAAAGCGGTCCTACGACTGCTTTTTGCAGATGGAAGCCGAGCCAGACCGACGCGAGGACAGGGGCCTCCAAGCGGCCCTGATCAGCGTGTTTCCCATTGCGGACTATAACAGCACGGCGGTGCTGGAGTTTGTCAATTACAGCTTGGGGACGCCCAAATACGACGTGCGGGAGTGCATGGAGCAGGGCATGAGCTATGCGACCCCGCTCAAAATCAGGGTCCGTCTCGTCGTTCTTGACAAGGAAGACAAGTCGCCCACCAAGCGGGTCCTGGATGTGCGCGAGCAAGAGGTCTACATCGGCGAACTGCCGCTGATGACGGACCGCGGCACGTTTATCATCAATGGGACGGAGCGGGTGGTGGTGAGCCAGTTGCATCGGTCGCCGGGGGCGTTCTTCACCCACGATAAAGGACGCACGCACGCCAGCGGGAAAATTCTCTTTTCTGCTCGGATTATCCCGTATCGCGGCTCCTGGTTGGATTTCGAGTTCGATACCCGGGATATTCTCTATGTCCGGATCGACCGGCGCCGGAAGATGCCGTCGACTATTCTGTTGAAGGCCTTCGGGTATACCAGCGACGACCTTTTGCGAATGTACTACCCAGTTGAGGAGATCCACGTTCAGAAAGGAAAACTGTGGCGGAAGCTTGACCCTGAGATTCATCACGGGTTGCGTGTTCCGCACGATATGAGTGAGAAGGGCGGCAAGGAGCCCATCGCTCGCGAAGGCTCTAAGCTTACGAAAGCCACCATCAGCCGCCTGAAGGCGGCAGGGATTAAAGAGATTGAGGTCAGGCCCGATGACCTCGTTGGGCGCACCATTCTGGTCGATCTGGTCGAAGGGCCGTCGAAAGAGAAGATTCTGGAAAAGAACCACAAGCTGACGGGTGATGTCCTGAAAAAAGTCCTCACGAGCAAGATCGAATCGTTCAAAGTCATCTATTTGGACAGCCCCACGACGCCTTCGGTGATCGAGGACACACTTGAGACTGAGAAGACGGCCTCAAAGGAAGAGGCCATGGTCGAGATTTACAAACGCTTGCGTCCGGGCGAGACGCCTTCCATCGAGACGGCGCGCGTCCTGTTCGAGAATCTCTTCTTCAACTCCAAGCGGTACGACCTGTCGCCCGTGGGCCGCTTGAAGCTCAACAAAAAGCTGGGGCTCGATCTTCCGCTTGAGAAACGGACGCTGACGGCCGAGGACATTGTCGAAGTGGTCCGCTATCTGGTGAATCTGAAGGCCGGCAAGGGAGACGTCGACGATATTGACCATCTTGGCAATCGCCGCGTCAGGTCGGTGGGCGAGCTCCTGGAGAATCAGTTTCGTCTGGGGTTGGTCCGCATGGAGCGGAGCATCCGGGAACGGATGAATCTCCTGGACATGGAGGCCGTGCTTCCGCACGACCTGATCAACGCCAAGCCGGTGATCGCCGCCATCAAGGAATTCTTCGCCAGCAGCCAGCTCTCGCAGTTCATGGATCAAACGAATCCTCTCGCCGAGATCACCCACAAGCGCCGCCTGTCGGCCTTGGGCCCTGGAGGCCTGACGCGCGAACGCGCGGGGTTCGAGGTCCGTGATGTCCATCCGTCCCATTACAGCCGGATCTGTCCGATTGAGACTCCCGAAGGCCCCAATATCGGGTTGATCACGTCGCTCGCCACATATGCACGTGTCAATGAGTTCGGGTTTATTGAGGCTCCGTACCGAAAGGTCCGGAAGGGACGGGTGACTGACGAGATCGAGTTTCTCTCGGCCATTGACGGCGACCGGTACCACATCGCCCAGGCTAATTCCGATGTGGACGCCGATCAGAAACTGACCGCCGAAAATGTCTCCGCGCGCTATGGGGGGGATTTTATGGTCGTCCCTTCCGACAAGGTAGAGTACATGGATGTCTCTCCCAAGCAAACGGTCAGCGTGGCGACTGCGCTTGTCCCCTTTTTGGAGCACGACGATGCCAACCGCGCGTTGATGGGGTCCAACATGCAGCGGCAGGCAGTCCCGCTGGTCCAGACCGAAGCCCCTTTGGTCGGGACTGGCATGGAGGCGATCGTGGCGCGCGATTCGGGTTATGTCGTCTTGGCTCAGCGATCCGGTGTGGTGGAGAGCGTGGACGCCACCCGGATTGTTGTAAAGACCGAATTGCGAAAGCGAGAAGCAGGGAGCAAGAAACACGAGGTCTGTCTGGACACCTACGACCTGATCAAGTTCAAGCGCTCCAACCAGAACACCTGCATTAACCAGAAGCCCGTCATTGCTGTGGGGCAGACGGTTAAACGAGGGCAAGTCCTGGCCGATGGCCCTGCCATCGATCGTGGGGATCTGGCGCTGGGCCGAAATATCCTGGTGGCCTTTATGCCCTGGGGTGGCTACAACTTTGAAGATGCCATCCTCCTCAGCGAGCGCCTGGTCCGCTATGACGCCTTCACCTCCATCCATATCGAGGAGTTCGAAGTCGAAGCTCGTGAAACCAAGCTGGGCAAGGAGGAGATCACGCGGGACATTCCCAACGTTGGAGAAGATGCCCTGCGCGACCTCGACGAGAGCGGCATCATCCGTATCGGAGCCGAGGTCCGGCAAGGGGATATTCTGGTCGGGAAGGTCACGCCGAAAGGGGAGACCCAGCTCACCCCGGAAGAAAAGTTGCTGCGCGCTATCTTCGGAGAGAAGGCGGGCGATGTAAAGGATACCTCGCTCACCGTGCCGCCCGGCGTAGAAGGGATTGTCGTGGACGTCAAGATCTTTTCACGAAAGGGCCTTGATAAGGACGAACGCTCCAAAAGTATCGAGAGCGACGACGTGCTCAGAATCCAGCGCGAGCACCAGGATAGCCTTCGCATTGTGGAGGAAGAAAAGAACAAGAAGATCCGCAAGCTGCTGCTCGGCAAGGTCGTCGCCCGCGATCTCATGGACGGGGAAACCGGCGAGATCATCTTGAAGCGGAAGGGCAAGATCACCCCCGAAATTCTAAAAAAACTCAGCGACGATGAAGTACGTCGGATCGTCTTGAGCGATCTGGAGGACCAGAAGGAGGTCGACGAGACCGAGCGTTTGGCCAAAGAGCAGATCGAGATCCTTCAGACACTGTACGACGATAAGGTGGGACGCCTCAGGAGAGGCGACGAACTGCCCCCAGGAGTGATCAAACTCGTCAAGGTCTACATCGCGATGAAGCGGAAGATCTCGGTCGGCGATAAAATGGCCGGTCGGCACGGCAATAAAGGCGTGGTCTCCCGCATTCTGCCGGAGGAAGACATGCCGTATTTGCCTGACGGCACGCCGGTGGAGATCGTGCTCAATCCATTAGGGGTTCCGTCCCGTATGAATGTCGGGCAGATCCTCGAGACGCATTTGGGCTGGGCAGCCAAAGCGCTAGGCCTCTGGGTGTCGAGTCCCGTATTTGAGGGCGCGTCAGAAGCGGAAATAAAAGCCTTGCTCAAAAAGGCGAAACTGCCTGAGTCGGGGCAGAGTACGCTGCACGACGGTCGCACGGGAGAGCTGTTTCAGAGCCCTGTCACGGTCGGGTATATGTACATGTTGAAGCTTCACCACCTGGTCGACGACAAAATCCATGCGCGCTCGATCGGGCCCTACTCGCTGGTGACGCAGCAGCCGCTCAGCGGTAAAGCCCAATTTGGCGGGCAACGGCTGGGCGAGATGGAAGTGTGGGCGCTCCAAGCCTATGGGGCGGCTTCGACTCTGCAGGAGTTTCTGACGGTCAAGTCTGACGATGTCCCTGGCCGCTCGCGGATGTATGAGGCGATCGTCAAGGGCGAACCATTCCTGGAGCCCGGCTTGCCGGAATCATTCAATGTACTGGTCAAGGAACTCCAGAGCCTGGGGTTGGATGTGGAATTGATCAAGGCAAAGGCTTAACGGGGGTAGAAACTTGGAAGGGATCTCCACAGTTTTCGAAAAGCCGCGCGATGGCGTGTCGTTCGATGCGATTCGCATCCGGTTGGCATCTCCGGAGAAGATCCGCTCGTGGTCCTACGGCGAGGTCAAAAAGCCGGAGACCATCAACTATCGGTCGTTTAAACCTGAGAAAGACGGGCTGTTCTGCGCCAAGATTTTCGGTCCGACCAAGGACTGGGAGTGCAACTGCGGCAAGTACAAACGGATGAAGCACCGCGGCATCGTCTGCGACAAATGCGGGGTGGAGGTCATCCAATCGAAAGTCCGTCGCGAACGCATGGGTCATATCGAACTGGCCGCTCCGGTCGCGCACATCTGGTTTCTCAAAGGCCTGCCGAGCAGAATCGGCACCTTGCTGGACATGGGCTTGAAGCAGTTGGAGCGCATCTTGTATTTCGAGAGCTATGTCGTCATCGAGCCAGGCACGACGGACTTGAAAGAGCAGGAAATCCTTTCGGAGGAACGATACCGGACGCTCATGCAAGACCCGCCGTCCGGCTTTAAGGCCGGGATCGGCGCAGAATCCATCAGGGAGCTCCTGCGGAAAATCGATATCGATGCCCGTTGGGCCCTGCTCCAAAAAAAGGTTAAGGAAACAAACTCCCTGGCGCAAAAGAAGAAGTACATCAAGCAAATGCGGGTTCTGGAAGCGTTTCGGAAGTCGGGAAACAAGCCGGAATGGATGATCATGGATGTCATTCCGGTACTTCCCCCGGAATTACGCCCGTTGGTTCCCTTGGACGGGGGCAGGTTTGCCACGTCCGATCTGAACGATCTCTATCGCCGCGTGATCAACCGGAACAACCGGCTGAAACGCTTGATGGAGTTGAAGGCTCCAGGAGTGATCATCCGCAACGAGATGCGGATGCTCCAGGAGGCGGTGGATGCGCTGTTCGATAACGGTCGACGCGGTCGCGCGATCCGGGGTCCGAACAAGCGGCCCTTAAAATCCCTGAGCGACATGCTGAAAGGAAAACAGGGGCGGTTCCGGCAGAATCTTTTGGGGAAGCGCGTCGACTATTCGGGGCGGACTGTCATCGTCGTCGGTCCCGAGTTGCGGTTGCACCAATGCGGACTGCCCAAGAAGATGGCCTTGGAACTCTTCAAACCGTTCATTTTTCACAAACTCGAAGAGCGTGGTGCGGCAACGACGATTAAAAGCGCAAAGCGGTTGGTAGAGAACGAGAAACCAGAGGTTTGGGACGTCCTGGATGAGGTGATCAAAGAGCATCCCATCCTGCTCAATCGCGCACCCACGCTGCATCGTCTCGGCATTCAGGCGTTCGATCCGGTCCTGGTTGAAGGAAAAGCGATTCGCCTGCATCCACTGGTCTGCGCGGCCTTCAATGCTGATTTTGACGGCGATCAGATGGCCGTTCACGTGCCGCTGTCGGTCGAGTCTCAAATCGAGGCGCGGGTACTGATGATGTCCATCAACAACATCCTGTCTCCTGCAAACGGCAAGCCGATCACGGTTCCTTCGCAGGATATGGTACTGGGCTGTTATTGGCTGACGCGCGAGCAGTTGGGCGTCAAGGGCGAAGGCAAGATATTCAGTTCCTCCGAAGAAGTCCGTATGGCCTATGACGCGGGAGAGATCTCTGAGCACGCCCGGATCAAGGTCCGCGGGCTCACGCCTATCAGAGAAGCAGGGATGACGGAGGAGACCATTCATAATCCGAAGCGATGGAAACACTATACAACGGTCGGCCGTGTGATTTTTGGGGAAATCTTGCCTGCCAGCATGCCCTTCGATGAGGTCAACAGGCTGATGACCAAGAAGGAACTGACGAAGCTGATCGATACGTGCTATCGCCAGGCCGGACCACGGGATACGGTCGTGATGCTGGACCGCATCAAAGACTTGGGGTTCACCTACGCGACGCGTGCGGGAATTTCCATCAGCATCGACGATATGCTCATTCCGGCCAAAAAAGGAGATCTCATCCGGAAGGCCCAGGACGAGGTCGCGGAGATCGAGCGACAGTATGCTGACGGGTTGATCACCAATGGCGAGCGTTATAACAAGGTGATCGATATCTGGGCGCATGTGGGTGAGCAAGTCGCCAATGAGATGATGAAAGAGCTTGGAGCGGAAAGCGGTGCCGGCGAACGGCGCAGCTTCAATCCTATCTTTATGATGGCGGATTCGGGCGCGAGGGGCAGTACTCAGCAGATCCGCCAACTCGGAGGCATGCGCGGGCTGATGGCGAAGCCCTCAGGCGTCATCATCGAAACCCCGATCACTGCCAATTTCCGGGAAGGACTGACCGTGCTCCAATACTTCATCTCGACGCACGGTGCTCGGAAAGGATTGGCCGATACGGCGTTGAAAACCGCCAACTCCGGCTATTTGACCCGCCGCCTGGTCGACATCGCACAGGATGTCATCGTCAGCGAGCAAGATTGCGGAACCAACGAGGGCATTTTCGTTACGGCACTGGTGGAAGGCGGTGAAGTGATCCAGCAGCTTGGCGATCGTATCCTCGGCCGCATAGCGGCCGAAGATGTCCGTGATCCGGTCACTGGTGAACTCATCGTTGGGGCCAACGAGGAGATCACTGAAGACAAGGCCGTGACGATCGTCGAGGCAGGATTGGATCGGGTCAAAATCCGATCGGTACTGACCTGTGAATCCCGGCGCGGGGTGTGTGTCAGGTGTTACGGGCGCGACCTCGCACGGGGCAAGCTGGTTGAGCGCGGCGAGCCGGTCGGTGTCATTGCCGCGCAATCGATCGGTGAGCCGGGGACCCAGCTGACGATGCGCACGTTCCATATCGGGGGAACTGCCAGCAAAGTTGTTGAGCAGACGACCTTGGAGTCCAAGCACGCGGGGACGGTGCTCTATTTGAACTATGACTCCAAGAAAAACGCCGATCTGCCGAATCCGTCCATTGCAGTGAAAAATAAAGACGGAGATTGGGTCGTCATGAGTCGGACCGCCAAGATTGCGGTGCATGACGAGTCAAAACGTGAGCGCGAGAAATATCCGGTTGTTTATGGAGCTAAAATTAAAGTCAAAAATGGGGGGACCGTCACTGTCGGTCAACGGCTGGTCGAGTGGGATCCTTACTCGCTCTCTATCTTGACGGAGGTCGGCGGCCGGGTTGCTTTCGGTGACATCGCCGAAGGCGTGACCATGAAGGAAGAGCTCGATGAGGTGACCGGCTTGTCGCGAAAAGTCATCATCGACCATCCCGGGGCAACTTATCGGCCCCGTATTTCAATCAAGGATGAGGCGGGCAAGACGGCCAAGATTCCGAGCACCAACGCGGTTGCCCGCTATTTGCTGCCGGTCGGGGCCCACATTTTTGTTGAAAAGGGACAGACCATGCACCCGGGCGACGTGTTGGCCAAGATCCCGCGTGAGACGACCAAAACCAAAGATATCACGGGGGGGCTGCCGCGTGTGGCTGAACTGTTCGAAGCCAGGAAGCCTAAGGGACATGCCATCATTAATGAAATCGATGGGAACGTAGAATTTGGTGGGTATGTCAAGGGGATGCGGAAGATCATCGTCCGCAACGACATGGGCGACGTCAAAGAGTATCTGATCCCCAAAGGCAAGCACATCAATGTCCAAGAGGGCGATTGGGTCAAGGCCGGTGAACCCCTCATGGACGGATCGGCGAACCCGCATGACATCCTTGACATCAAGGGGCCCAAGGAACTGCAGACGTATCTGGTCAATGAGGTTCAAGAGGTTTATCGTCTCCAGGGCGTGACGATCAACGACAAGCATATCGAGATCATCGTCCGCCAGATGCTTCGAAAGGTTCGAGTGGAAGAGCCCGGCGATACGGATTTTCTCGCAGGAAGCCAAGTGGACAAGTTCGTCTTTGCCGAGGAAAATGAAAAAGTCACCGAGAAAGGCGGAAAACCGGCCGTGGCCAAGCCACTGCTGCTGGGGATCACGCGGGCAGCGTTGACCACCGAAAGCTTCATTTCGGCGGCGTCTTTCCAGGAGACCACGCGGGTTCTCACCGAAGCCTCCATAAACGGCAAAGTTGATCACCTGTTGGGCCTCAAGGAAAACGTCATCGTGGGCAGGTTGATTCCTGCCGGAACCGGACTTGCCGATTATCGTGACACATTCGTTGTGGATGAAATGGAAGAGACCCCCGCGCTTTCCAAACCTGAAGCCGCCACGACGGCACTCGTGACGGATTCCGAGTAATCGAGTAGAGCTAACATATGTATAACTATCGCTAAATAGGCGGTTTTAGGCTTGACACGGAGGAGTGAAACCTCTAGAATCCACAGGCTTTGCTTCCTTGAGGGTAGGGCGTAGAAAAAGGGGAGAGAATGCCGACAATAAACCAGTTGGTGAGGCATGGACGGAAACTCACCAGCGGAAAGACCAAAAGCCCGGCCTTGATGAGATCACCGCAACGGCGCGGGGTCTGTATCAGGGTATACACAACTACCCCTAAGAAGCCAAATTCTGCCCTACGGAAAGTTGCGCGGGTTAGGCTGACAAACGGGATGGAGGTTACGTCCTATATTCCGGGCGTCGGCCATAACCTCCAGGAGCATTCGATCGTGCTGGTCAGAGGCGGTCGTGTGAAGGATCTCCCGGGAGTTCGCTATCACTTGGTCCGCGGCGCGCTCGATGCGGTCGGTGTGCAGAATCGGCGGCAGAGCCGCTCCAAATACGGCGCTAAGCGCCAGAAGGCGGGAGCTGCCTAAGATGCGTGGGAGGGAATAAGATGCCGCGGCGGCACAGCACAACTCCGCGGGAAGGGGCGCCTGATCCGCGCTTTCGCGACAAATTGATCGGGAAATTTATCAACGCTCTGATGAGAAAAGGGAAAAAAAGTACGGCTGAGCGGGTCTGTTATGGGGCTTTTGACCTGATTCAAGAGCGATCCAATGAAGATCCGCTGAAGATTTTCAAGACGGCCATTGAGAACGTCAAGCCGGTTGTCGAGGTCAAATCACGGCGAGTCGGGGGCGCATCTTATCAGGTGCCGGTGGAAATCCGTCCCGTGCGTCGCGTTGCCTTGGCGTTCCGCTGGATACAGGAATCGGCTCACGCCCGGGCGGGCAAGAGCATGGAAGATAAGCTGGCGCGGGAACTGGCGGATGCTGCCGCCAATACCGGGGCTTCAGTGAAAAAACGTGAGGATGTGCACCGGATGGCCGAAGCCAACAGGGCCTTCGCCCATTATCGGTGGTGAGAAAGGAACTGACGCGGTCTGCCAGTAAGCTAGTGCGGGTGACGTTCTAGTCGACAAGCCTGTCAGACAGACGACTCGGTTTAGAGATCCTTGCACATAGGTCGATGTGCTGGTGACCGGGAGTGCCAGCAGGATCGTCGAGCGCCGTCACATTATGTGTGGACGGCGAGTATGGGGGGAGTATGGCGAAGGCGAAGTACGAGCGGCGCAAGCCGCATGTGAACGTGGGGACGATCGGGCACGTGGATCACGGCAAGACGACCCTGACGTCGGCGTTGACGAAGGTGGCGTCGGAAAAAGGGATGGCCAAGTTCATCAGTTACGATGAGGTGGCCAAGGCCTCCGAGTCCCAGGGGCGGCGGGATCCGA
>CAZMPH010000057.1:0-13077 GCA_964568195.1 uncultured Nitrospirales bacterium
CTGGCAGGTCGAGGAGACCAGGCGACCGAACTCACGCGCCTGGTCGTACATGGGCGAGAGGGCGAGCTGGTGGCGGGCGACCGCGACCGCGCGTCGCCTGTCCTGGTCGCCGGGTTTCATTGCGAGTGCGGCTTCGGCTTCCTCCAGGCGTTTCCTGGCCTCAGCCGGTTCAACCAGCCGCGCACTGCCGAAGACCACGATGGTCGAGCGGATGCCTTCTTCGTTCTGGATCAGCTCGGGCTTGAGCAGTTCGAGTTGCAGGCGGACGGAACGGAGTTCGTCGCGTCCCAGGAATGCGAGATCCTGATCCGCCCGACGGTAAGAAGGAGATCGGAGGATGGCATCACCGACTGCGTCTCTATCGGGGTTCGGGTCGCTCACCGGCGGCCATTATAACGGGCTGACGAGAAGGTAGCAATGCGAGGCGGAGTCCTATTCCGCATCATCCTGCTTCTGATCCGCTGTAGCTTTTCTCTACAGTTAATTGATATCTTTACGCCTACTATGGTTCGCTGAGCGTTCTAAGCTCTTTAATTCAAGGCTGATTTTGAGACTGTACCGCTCGCGATCCCATGGCACCGTCGTTGCTGACTCTACTACATAAAGGAGCGTCAGCCTATGCACCCCATCCATCCCATGGTCGTCCACTTCCCGATCGCGCTGCTGATCACAAGCGTGGTCTTCGATCTTCTGGCCACGCGCTGGCGGCGGGAGAGTTTCCGCGACGCCGGTTTTTACACGTTGCTCGCGGGACTCCTTGGAGCGGCCGCCGCTGTGCTGACGGGGGCTTTGGCCGAAGAGGTGGTGGAGGACAAGGGCATTCCCGAATCGATCCTGGAGATCCATGAGGCGCTCGGCTACGCCACGCTCCTTTTCTTCATCGGCCTCCTGGCGCTTCGTCTGCTCATGCAATGGAAATTGATCAAGGAGGTCCCCGCGCTGTACCTGGCCATGGGATTCGTCGGCATTGTGATCCTCGCGGCCGCGAGCTATTTCGGCGGGAGCCTCGTCTACGATTTCGGCGCCGGCGTGGACATCTCGACTGGGGATATGACGCCGTGAGCCGTGTCGTCGACATCCTGAGCCGGTCGGACGTTCAAGAACGTGCGGAAAGCTCTGCGCCCAACATCCTGAAGACCCTGCTCGCGATTCAGGCCGAGCTGGGCCACATCCCTCCCGCATCCGTTCCTGAAATCGCCGTGGCGTTGGGCGTGACCGATGCGCAGGTGGCGGGAGTCCTGTCCGCGTATCCCGATCTTCGGACCCGGCCGGCCGGCCGGCATGTGGTCAGAGTCTGCCAGGGAGAATCCTGCGTGGCGAACCATTGCGGACGGGTGCTGAAAGAACTCGAACAGAAACTCGGCGTCGGTTTCGGCGAGACGACAAGAGACGGCCGGTTCACGCTGGAGAAAGTGTACTGCGTGGGCAACTGCGCCGCGTCGCCCACCGTCACGATCGGCGAAGACGTGCACGGACGTGTATCGCCGGCGACGGCGGAGGCGCTGTTGAAGGACTACCGATGACGCGCCTCCTGTACATTCCGCAAGACACCACGGCGCGGGCCGTCGGCGCCGACCGACTGGTCAAGGCCTGGGAGAAGGAACGCGAGGTCGAGATCGTCCGGACCTCCAGCCGCGGAGCGTTCTATCTGGAGCCGCTGATCGAAACGGACGGACCGCACGGCCGGATCGGATGGCCCAATGCCGTCGAGCGTGACCTCCCGCGGATCCTGCGCGGCGAGGGCGGAACGCCCATAGAGCAAATCCCCTTCCTCGCCAAGCAAACGCGCGTGACCTTTGCCAATGCCGGGGTGACACGGCCCCTCTCGCTCGAGGACTATCGGAGCCACGGCGGCTTTGCAGGGCTCGACGCCGCGCTGCGGCTGGCCCCGGAGAAAGTCATCGAGGAAATTATGATCTCGAAACTGCGGGGGCGGGGAGGCGCGGCCTTCCCTGTCGGACGCAAGTGGCAGGTCGCGCACGAGACCCACGCCGACCGGAAGTACGTGGTGGCCAACGCGGACGAGGGCGATGCCGGCACCTACTGCGACCGCATGGTCATGGAGGGCGAGCCTTTTCGCCTGATCGAAGGCATGCTGATCGCCGCGTACGCCGTTGGAGCGACCAAGGGGTACGTCTATTGCCGCTATGAATACCCGGCGGCGGCGCGCACCTTGCGGGAGGCCATCAAGGTTCTGACCGAGGCCGGGTATCTGGGCGAAGGCGCGTTAGGCGGCAACGCCAGGGCGGGCGGCCGGTTCACGCTGGAGGTGTTCGTCGGCGCCGGCTCCTATGTCTGCGGCGAAGAGACGGCGCTGCTGCAATCCCTGGAAGGGAAACGCGGCGTCGTGCAGCCGAAGCCGCCGTATCCCGCCGTCAGCGGCCTCTATGGGAAACCGACCCTGATCAGCAACGTCCTCACGTTCGCCACCGTCCCGGCGATCCTGGCCCGCGGAGGAGCCTGGCATGCCGCCCTGGGCACGGACCATTCCAAGGGCACCATCGCGCTGCAGATCGGCGGGCGGGTCAAGCAGCCCGGGCTGGCGGAGGTTCCCTTCGGGCTGACCCTTGAAGACGCGATCGAGGAGTTCGGCGGCGGCATGGCGACGGGTGCGCGATTCAAGGCGGTCCAGGTGGGCGGCCCGTTGGGAAGCCTGTTCACTAGATCAGGCCTCAAGACGAAGATCTGCTACGACGAGTTCGCGCGGGCCGGCGCGATCCTGGGGCACGGGGGCATCGTCGTCTTCGATCAGGAGACCGATATGGTCGAACTGGCGCGCCACTTCATGGCGTTCACCGCCGACGAATCGTGCGGCGTGTGCACGCCATGCCGCATCGGATCGGTGCGGGCGCGCGAGATTCTGGAGGGGATCATGCAGGGGCGCGGGCGCCCCGGTGATCTGGAACTGCTGGCCGATCTGGGCGAGACGATGAAACAGACGAGCCTCTGCGCGCTGGGCCAGCGGGCGCCCTATCCGGTCCTGACCGCAATCGAACACTTCCGCAAGGAGTTCCGGTGATGGCGTCGCTGACGATCAATGGGCGATCCGTGCAGGCCGAGGCCGGCGACACGGTTCTGGCCGCGGCGCAGAAGGCCGGCATCGCAATCCCGACTCTCTGCGCGTCGCCCCATCTCAAGCCGTACGGGGGGTGCCGCCTGTGCCTGTGCCATATCGAAGGGCAGGGCATGCTTGCGGCTTCGTGTACGACGCCGGTCCGAAACGGAATGGTGGTTCGGACCGACTCCGAGGACTTAAACCGCCACCGACGGAATCTCATCGAGCTGTACCTCTCGGCGCAGCCGGATAATGGGCTTGCCGCCTCCGAGCCGCTGCTGCGCCTTGCGCAACGGTTCGGCCTGCGCGAAGTCCGCTACCGGGAGCCGGAGAAACGCGGGGGCGCGGTGGACGCGTCGAATCCGTATTTCAACTTCGATCCGGCCAAGTGCATCGTCTGCGCGCGGTGCGTGCGGGTCTGCGACGAGGTGCAGGGCACCATCGCGCTCTCGCTGGCCGGCCGGGGGTTCTCCACGCGCGTGATCGCCGGCAACGACGTGGGTTTCGCTGCCTCCAACTGCGTCACGTGCGGGGCCTGCGTGAAAGAATGCCCGACCGAGGCGCTCCTCGAGAAGGCGGTGGCGCAGTTCGGCCGTCCCGACACGACGACGCGCACCACGTGCACCTATTGCGGCGTGGGGTGCCAGTTCGATGTCGGCGTCCGCGCCGGCCGGATCGTGCGGATGCTGCCGGTGGACGCGAGCCCCGTCAATCAAGGCCACGCCTGCCTGAAAGGCCGGTTCGCCTTCGAGTATCTCGACGCGCTGGACCGCCTGACCGCTCCGCTCGTGCGGCGCGGGTCTGAATGGGTCGCCATCTCCTGGGACGAGGCCCTCGATATGATGGCCGATCACTTCGGCCGGATCCGGGACGCGCACGGACCGGAGGCGTTGGCGGCCATCTCGTCCAGCCGGGGGACGAATGAAGAAAATTACCTCATCTCCAAGTTCGTGCGCTGCGTGTTCGGCACGAACAATATCGACAACTGCGCGCGGGTCTGCCACAGCGCCACCGTGACCGGCATGATGGAGACCGTCGGCGCGTCCGCGGCCACCAATTCCCTGGACTCGATCGAGCAGGCGAAGCTGATCATGGTCGTCGGCGCCAACCCGACCGAGGCCCACCCGGTTGCGGGGGCGCGGATCAAGCGGGTGGTCCGGCGGGGCACGCCGCTGATCGTGATCGACCCGCGCCGGATCGAACTGGCAGAGTACGCGACGCTCCACCTGCGGCTCCGTCCGGGCACCAACGTGGCGCTCCTGAACGGCATGGGCCACGTGATCGTCACCGAAGGGCTGATGGACCGGACGTTCATCGAGGCGCGCACCGAGCAGTACGACGACTGGGTCGGGACCGTCCTGCCCTGCACGCCGGAGAAGACGGAACAGATCACCGGCGTCCCTGCGGGCGACATCCGGAAGGCCGCCCGCCTGTACGCGCAGAGCGGCGGGTCCATGTGCATTCACGGCTTGGGCGTGACGGAGCACAAGTTCGGCAGCCACGGCGTGATCGCCCTCTGCAACCTGGCGTTGGCAACGGGCAACGTCGGGCGAATCGGGACCGGGATCAACCCACTCCGGGGGCAGAACAACGTCCAGGGCGCCTGCGACGTCGGGTCACTGCCCACCGCGTTCTCCGGCTACCAGCCCTTCGACGATCCGGATCTGCAGGCCCTGCACAAGGAAGTCACCGGCAAGCCGCTTCCGCAGAAGCGCGGCCTCAAGATCCCCGACATGTGGGACGCTGCGCTGGAAGGGACGCTCAAAGGCCTCTGGGTAATCGGCTACGACGTGGCCCAGACCGACCCCAATCTCAAAAAAGTCAGGGCCGCGCTCGAGAAGCTGCAGTTCCTGGTCGTCCAGGACCTTTTCATGAGCGAGACGGCCAGGTACGCGACCCTCGTCCTGCCCGGCGCGGCGTTCGTCGAGAAGGACGGGACCTACACGAATCTGGAACGGCGCGTGCAGCGGGTACGCAAGGTGATGGACCCGCCGGCCGGCATCCTGCCGGACTGGCAGGTGGTCTGCGAGGTCGCGACACGGATGGGCTATCCCATGCGCTACGACCACCCCTCGCAGATCATGGACGAGATCGCCCGGCTGACGCCGGCGATGCGCGGAATCTCCTACGAGCGCCTGGATCGCGGGCCCGGCCTGCAATGGCCGGTTCCGGACGCGACCCATCCCGGCACCTCCGTTATGCACGAGAAAGCATTTCCGCAAGGCAAGGCCCGGTTCGTCGGGGTGGACTACCTGCCGCCGGGGGAAGAGCCGAGCACGGCCTATCCGTTCGTGCTCGTGACCGGCCGGATCCTGGAGCACTATTGCTCGGGCGCGCAGACCCGCCGGACGCGACTCATGGAGCTGGTGGATCACGGCACGTTGGAGATCCATCCAGACGACGCCCGCAGGCTCGCTGTCCACAGCGGGCAGCAGGTCAAGGTGATCAGCGGCCGGAGCGAGATCGTGCTACCGGCGAAGGTCAGCGAGCGGGTGGCCCCCGGCCAGTTGTTCGCCGACTTCCACTTCCCGGAGACCAACCTCAACACGCTCCTGTCGTCGAGCGCCGACGAAGCCTCGAAGTGCCCCGAATACAAAGTGTCCACCGTGCGCCTGGAGAAGCTGAAGCGATGATCTACACCATCACGTTGAATCCGGCGCTGGACCACTTTATTGACGTGGACGACCTTTCCGTTGATGACGCCAACCGCGTCAAGGCCGAATGCCTGTACGCCGGCGGGAAGGGCATTGATGTCTCGCGCGCCCTGCGTCACCTCGGGAGCGACAGCATGGCCCTGGGGTTTATCGGTGGGCACAACGGCAACATTATGGTGGATTTGCTGAAAGCAGAAGGCGTGAACTGTTACTTCACGCCAATCAGCCAGGAGACCAGGCGCAACATCATCATCTGCTCAGGAACAGAACGGAGCCGGACCCAGACGATGCTGAATGCGCCGGGACCCACGGTCACGCCCGTGGAGTGGCGCGCGTTTCTGACGCATCTGCGGCTGCTGGATCTGCGTGAAGCCTACGTCGTGGTGTCCGGCAGCCTGCCGCGGGGCGTTCCCGCCGGCGCCTACTATCAGATCATCACGCTGGTTCAGGAGCATGGCGCGAGGGCCGTCCTGGATGCCGACGGCCCGTGCCTGCGCGAGGGCCTGAAAGCGAAGCCCTTTGCGATCAAGCCGAACCTCAACGAGCTGCGCCGCGCCCTCAGGAAGCCGCTCCGGACTGAGGCGGAGATCATGGGAGCCGCCGCGGCGTTGAATCGCACGGGTGTGACCGTTGTGATCGTCTCGCGCGGGCGGCGCGGGCTCCTTCTCGTGCACGACGATGGGTGCATCAGCGTCGTGCCCCCGCCCGTGAAAGTCCGGAGCACCGTCGGGGCCGGCGATTCCGCAGCCGCAGGCTTCGTCTTCGGCCACGCGGGCGGGAAGTCGCTGGAAGAGTGCGCGCGCTTCGCGGCGGCGGCGGGGACTGCGGCCACGTTGGCGCCCGGCAATCAATTGTGCAGTCTCAAAGACACGCTGCGGCTCGTGCCGCGCATCAAAGTCCATGCTGTGAAAGGAGCAAGCCGATGAAAGTCGTGGTGGCGGTGGATGGATCGAAATACGGGCGGTGGGCGGCGCAATGGGTCGGGCGGATCCCCTTCGTGAAGAGACCGGACGTACGGGCCGTGCACGTCGTGGACTTGGCCGCGCTGCAGGCCCCGTTCGTGGTGCAGCCGACGATGATCGGGTACGAACCGTTCTTTCAGGCCGAGGCCAGGCGCCTCGAAGCCCGCGCGAAACGAGTAAAGGCGGAAACTGCGGCGCTGTTCGCGTCCTTTAAGCTTCCTGCGAAGGTGGCTATGGAAAAGGGGCAGGTGTCACCGATGATACTCAAACACGCCGGCGGGCGTGAGAGCCTCGTGGTCCTCGGCAACCGGGGGCTGGGCAATTTCGATCGGTTCTTTCTCGGGAGCGTCTCCGCGCAGGTGATGTTGCACGCGCCGTGCTCCGTCCTGGTGGTCAAGCAGCCGCCGCGTCCGGTCCGCCGCATCCTGCTTGCGATGGACGGCTCGCGGGCTTCCGACCGAGCCATGCAGTTCCTGTTGCGGCAATGGCGGCCGGCGAAGAAGCGCGGGATCGAGGTGACCGTCCTGTATGTCCTGCCGTCGTTCGCCTATTCGGAAGTCGCGGTCGCGGGAATCAAACTGGCCCATCGCTATGCGGACAGGCTGGCCGCCGCCGGTTATGGGGTGAAAGAGGCGTACCGGCCGGGCGATCCGGCGGGCGAGATCATCGCGGCCGCCAGGAGCCGGCGGGCGGACCTGGTCGTAGCCGGGGCCAAGGGCCTGAGCGCGGTGGGACGCTTCCTTCTGGGGAGCGTTTCGACCAAGCTGGTGCGGCACTGCCCCTGCTCGATTATGGTCGTTCGCTGAGAGGCTTCACGTTTCCGCCGATTTTCGCTACAATCGCACGAGGTACACATGGATGCTTCGGCCAGACAGATTCTGATCGTCGACGATGAGCCCGAGATGTGTTCGCTCCTCTCCGATATCCTGAAGGAGGAAGGGTATGAGGTGGCGACTGCCGCGTCGGGCGAGAAGGCTCTGGGCAAAATGGGAGAGAATGCGTTCGTGGTCGTCATCACCGATCTCAATATGAAGGGGATGCCGGGGATGACCCTTCTGAAGGAGATCAGGCGTCTTCACCCTGACATCAACGTCATCATCATGACGGCCTTCGGCTCTGTCGAAACCGCCATCAAGGCGATGAAACAGGGCGCCTACGATTACGTGATGAAGCCGGTGAAATCGGATGAGATCGTCTTGATCACGGAGAAGGCTGTTCGTGAAGTGCAACTTCGACGCGAGGTCGTCAGCCTGCGGCGGGCCGTCGAGAAGGAATTCAGCTTCAATCAGATTCTGGGCAAGAGCAAGCCCATGCAGGCAGTCTTCGAACTGATTCGCCGCATCACGCCCAGCCCCAGCAGCGTGCTGATCACCGGCGAGAGCGGCACCGGCAAAGAGCTCGTGGCTAGGGCCGTTCATTACAACAGCCCGCGCGCACAGGGACCCTTCATCCCCGTCAATTGTGCCGCGATCCCGGAGAACCTGCTGGAGTCCGAGATGTTCGGCCACATGAAGGGTTCCTTTACCGACGCCAAGTCTGATCGTAAGGGCCTGTTCGAGGAGGCGCAGGGCGGGACCCTGTTTCTCGATGAGATCAGCGAGCTGCCATTGAGCCTGCAGGCCAAGCTGCTCCGGGTCCTTCAGGAGAGGGAGATCCGCCGGGTCGGCGGGACGCGCTCCATTCCGGTGGACGCCCGGGTGATCGCGGCCACGAATCTCGACCTGGCCGGCGAAGTCAAGGCCAAGCGGTTCCGCGAGGACCTCTACTACCGGATGAACGTCATCGAAGTCCACATGCCGGCGCTACGGGAACGGACGGAGGACATCCCGCTCCTGGTGCTGCACTTCGTCAAGAAGTACGCCGAGCCGATGAAGAAGTCCGTGGCAGGGTTGACCGAGGGGGCCCTGGCGTTGCTCATGGACTATAACTGGCCCGGCAACGTGCGGGAGCTGGAAAACGTGATCGAGCGGGGCGTGACGCTGACGCGCGCGGAGAAGATCGGCTCGGAAGACCTCCCGCAGGCGGTGCGCGGGGATTCGGGCGACCGGCACATGATCGAGGAAGCCGCCGAGAAGACCCGCACGCTCGCCGAGGTCGAGCGCGCCTACATCTTAAGAGTCATGGAGAAGACCGCCGGCAACAAGTACCAGGCGGCGCAGGTGCTCGGGATCGACCGCAAGACGCTGTACCGGAAACTGGACGAGATCGAGAAGCAGCGGACCCGACCCTGACGTGGATCCCAAGACCAGTCGAGAACAGCTCGCGGGCATCCTGCAGTCGGCGATGGACGCCATCATCACGGTTGACGCTGACCAGCGCGTTGTCCTGTTCAATCCCGCGGCCGAGCAGATGTTCCGCTGTACGGCCGGGGACGCGATCGGGCAGCCGATCGACCGGTTCATCCCGGCGCGGTTCCGCGGCGCGCACCGCGAACATATCCATAAATTCGGTGAAGTGAAAGTGACCAACCGCCGAATGGGAGCGTTGGGGGCCGTCAACGGGCTCCGCGCCGACGGTGAGGAATTTCCGGCCGAGGCCTCGATCTCGCAGATCGAAGCGGGGGGGCAGAAGCTCTACACCGTCATCCTTCGAGACATCAGTGAGCGCAAGAAACTGGAGGAACAGCTTCGTCAGACCGAGCGGCTGGCCGAATTGGGCACGCTGGCGTCCGGGATGGCGCACGAGATCGGGACCCCGATGAACGTGATTCTGGGCCGGGCCGAGTTCCTCCAGCGGAAGACGAAGGACCCGGACACCGCCAAGGGTCTCCAGACCATTGTCGAGCAGGTCGAACGCATCACGCGGATCATGAACCAGTTGCTGACCTTCGCGCGGCGTCGCCCCATCGAACGGCATCCGATGAACCTCAATAAGGTCGTGAAGGAAACGCTCGATATGATGCGGGAGCGGTTCAGACGGCATTCCATCGAGGTCATCACCGATCTCTCGCCTTCGCTTCCGCGGGCGAATGTAGATCTCGATCAGATCGGGCAGGTTCTGCTCAACCTGGTGATCAATGCGCTCCATGCCATCGGAGATGAGGGGACCATACGCGTTCGGACCGCCGTCATCCCCGGCGGCTCGTCTGCCGGTGATCCGATGGACATGGTCGAGCTCTCTGTGACCGACAGCGGGCATGGCATCCCGCCGGAAGACCTCGACAAGATCTTCAATCCGTTTTTCACGACCAAGGAAGTCGGCAAGGGAACCGGTCTCGGCTTGACCGTGGTCCATGGCATCGTGCAGGAGCACGGCGGCCGCATTACGGTGGAGAGCGAAGTCGGGAAAGGGACCACCTTCCGCATTCTGCTGCCGGTTACATCCCCGCATCCTTAGCTTCGGCGCTGTCGCATTTTTCCCCAGCAGAGATCCCGGCCTGTAGAGTATTTCGTCAGTTGCACCAGCCTTCCTGTCTTCCCAGTTTCATAACTGATTGATTCAGTAAACTTTTTGGTGAGTCGACAAGGCCGTAGCGTCTGGTCCCGCTTTTGCTGAAGCGTAAGTGAAGTCAATCCAGGCTGTTGCGCGGGAGATGGGGTGTGACGAGGGATGGTGACGGCCACAAGTCGGGGAAGAAAGCGGTGAGCATCCTGGTTGCTGACGACGATCCAGGGATGCGGAGCCTGATGAGCGATGAGCTCAAGGAAGAAGGGTACCGCGTCATCCAAGTATCCGACGGCCTCGAGGTGCTGGAGTGTCTCACCCAGTTTCGTCCCGATCTGATCATCACCGACCTTCGGATGCCGGAAGGCGGCATGTCGTATATCGCTAGGCTCAAGGCAACAGCTCCGCAGACGCCCGTCATCCTGATGACGGCGTTCGGCGACAAGGCGACCGAGTCCCTGGCCTACAAGTGGGGGGCGTCGGCGTACTTCAACAAGCCGGTGCGGATGGGGGAATTGAAGAAGGCCGTACGCAAACTCTTGGACAACAACGTGCCGCGCGAGAGCGGGAAAAGCGCATAAGCGGTTTGTTCTTTATACAAGGAGGTATCCATATGAGACAGCGACTCTCAGGAAGTTCCATGGCGGGCCGGCTGGGCATGGCTCTTCAAGCGGTGCCGATTGCGGGCAGTCTGATCTTCTCGTCGGCGGCGTTTGCCGCGGACGAGCATGCGAATCACGGCAGTGCAGGCCAGCCTCAGGCTGAGAAGGTCATCCATCAGCCGGGAGGGTCGGTGTTGTGGGAGCGCATGATGGAGGAGGTCAAACGGCAGCAGGAGTTCGTCAACAAAAAGGGTGGCTACGCGTCGGGCGCCGACAGCCACATGATGCAGCAGGGCGTCCTGCTGGTGGCCGACGACCCGGCCAAGGTGTCGGTGACGGCGGGATCGCGATGCCCGGCCAATGCTCCGGTCAAGACGCTGGATGTTACGGCCATCAGCATCGAGATCACGCTCAGCCGGTTCCTGGATTTCTATCCCGGCTACATGTACGTGCTGAGCGAGAACGTCGAGAAGGCCCGCGCCGAGGAAGCCACGAACAAGGCGGCGCGCGAGAAGGAGAACGATCCGGGCGCGGTTTCCAACGGATTGCAGGGGGACATCATTCAACCTCTCGTCATCCGCGCCAACCAGGGCGATTGCCTTCAGCTTACGCTCCGCAACGGCATCAAGGATGAACCCACCAACCTGATCATCAACGGCTCGTCCATGGTCGTGAAGGCCACCGGCAAGCCGGCCACGCCGTCCAACACGGACGCGAACGTGAAGCCGGGCGCCAGCCAGACGTTCGAATGGTACATCAAGCCGGATACCCAGGAAGGGGCCCGGTTTCTCCGGTCTCATGCCTCGCGCGATCAGTTCAGTCTGGGCCTGATCGGCATGCTGGTGGTGGAGCCCAAGGGCTCGCGCTACCTGAGCCCCTTCGACGGCAAGCCCATGGCGAGCGGTTGGGAAGCCATGATCGAGGACCCGAACGGGGCGGACTTCCGCGAGTTTTCCATCTTCTATCATGAGGCGGGGGACGAGACCTTCCGCCTTCTGAACAAGAAGGGTGAGATGCTGCCCCAGCGCGATCCACATACCGATTCCTACCGGCCGGGCGCGCGGCTCCTGAACTACCGGAGCGAGCCGCACGGCACGCGTCTGGAACTGCAGGCACACATGGGGTTCTACGCAGATGAGTCCATGGCCTACGGGTCCTACACGTTCGGCGATCCCGCCACGACGATTCCGCGGTCCTACCTCGGCGATCCGGCGAAGTTCCGCATGGCGGGTGGCTCGGAGATCGTGCATTCCCACCACCTGCACGGCGGGTCCATCCGCTGGGCGCGCCAGCCCGGCATCAGCCGCCTGGACTTTGCGGCTTCCAGCAACGGGCCGGTGAAGTTCCCGCTCATCGCCGACACCTCGGACCGTTTGGACGTGCAGTCCATCGGGCCGACGGAGATCTACGATCAGGTGATCGAGGGCGGCTCGGGCGGCCTGCAGGCCCTGGCCGGCGAGTTCGTCTTTCATTGCCACATCCCGCAGCATTACGTGACGGGCATGTGGGGCTTCTGGCGCGTGTACAACACGTTGCAGCAGCCGGGCTCTCAGACCGACGTGATGAAGCCGCTGGTTGAGCTGCCGGACCGTGTCGGCAAGATCAAGACGGGCACCCCGTCGGACAAGCTCGTCGGCACGACGGTGGACTGGTACGGCGGCAAGAAGTACGAGATCACGAAGGACAAGACCGATTGGAAAGCCAACCCGGCGAAGGTCTCCCTCAAGGATTGGGTGGAGATGATGCTCCCGCCTCAAGGCAAGCCGGGCAAGAAGAACACCGAGAAAGAGCAGACCCTGGCCTACGACTCGACCGTCAACGACTGGGCGTGGGGCGGTTCAAAGGCCATGAGCGAGCCCGAGACGACGTATGAGTGGGTCAACTACAAGTCGGCCACTCCGGGCAAGCGGCAGGAGATTCTCTTCGATCCGCGATCCGGCAAGGTCGCCTGGCCGTGGCTGCGGCCGCACCTGGGGCGGCGCGTGCCGTTCTCGCCGAGCCACAGCGGCGCGCCGTGGCTGGAGCCGATCCATCGCCGCGACGACGGCAGCAACTCCACCGAGCCTCCGAAGCCGGGCGAGCAGGGGCCATGGAGCCTGTGTCCGGAGGGGTCGCCGCAGAAGTTCTTCAACATCCACGCGATCACGTTGCCGATCACGTTGAAGTCGGCGACGGCCAAGACGCCGGCGATCGTGGACCCGGGTGGATTGTTGTACGTTCTGCATGAAGAGGAGAACGAGGTCCGTAAGAACCGGGCCAAGCAGTTCCCGTTGGTCATCCGCGGCAACGTGCAGGATTGCATTGACGTGATCTACTCGAGCGAGCTGAAGGACGACGTGCGTCAGGGCTTCTCGAGCAAGACGAACCTGCACCCGCACATGTTCCAGTTCGACACGCAGGCGTCGGACGGCCCGATCATC
>CAZMPH010000058.1:0-12265 GCA_964568195.1 uncultured Nitrospirales bacterium
AGCCTGCGGGAGCGGCATGACCCGCTTCGCCAGTGGGTACAGGACGGCCAGGAGCAGGGCGACGGGCGCCAGCGCGATCGTGAGCGGGTTGAGCAGGGAGACCAAGCCGGCCGCGGCGGCAATCAACACCACGAAGACTCCCAACGCGGTGTGGGGTTGCAGGCGCCCCGAGGCGAGCGGGCGCTCGCGGGTCCGCTGGACTCGGCGGTCCAGGTCGCGGTCCCACCAGTCGTTGATGGTGACGCCCGCGCTCCGCATGACGAAGACGCCCGTGATGAAGATGGCCACGAGCGGGAGCGGCGGATGCCCGTCGCCGGCGAGCGCCAGCGCCCACAAAGTCGGAAACAGCAGCAGGAACGATCCTGTTTGATTGCGGAGTCGGATGAGGTCGGCCAGGGTGGACCAGGAGAGCGACGGACCTCCGGAAACGGCCATGCGCGACGGTACCGAATCGGGTCAGAGGTGTCAAGGGCACGCCCGGACGGCCTCTGCCATTGCGATTGCCCCCCGTTTCTTGTATAAAGCAATGACGGACCCACTCAGCGGGCGCCCACCATCGAGCTCAGGAGACCAGCGTTCATGCCTTTTCGTTTTCCGGCCCTTCGGCCTCTGATAGGCCTCGCGGTCCTGCTGGCGGCGCTGGCGGGTCTTGGCTGTGGGCAGAAGCTCGTCTTTCCCCGGCTGGAATTCAAATCCGACGAGTCCAAAACGCCCAGCATTCCGCTGGCGGTCCGCCTCGACATTCCCGACGCGCTCAAGCAGGCCCAGCTCTTCTACAAGGATTCGTGCGGCGCGCCCCAGGGCATTCCGTTGGGCGAGCGTCTCACCGAGCAGGTGAAGGCCGATGCGGCCAGCGTCTTTGAAAAGACCTTTGTGGGCGGCCCGAAAGATCCCGCCGACGCCGTCCTGAGCGCCGCGATCGAGACCAGCGAGATCAATTTGTACATCCCGCGCCGGGAGATCGGCGAGTATAAGATGACGGCCCTGGTGCGATTGCGGATCACGATGACCGATTCCGAGGGCAAGTCGCTGTTCAACCAAGCGATCAAGGGCGAAGGGAAATGGAACGTGACCACCGACGGGACCGAATGCACGGTGAGGGGGCTGATGCTGCCGGTGACGGAGGCGATGGAAAAGCTTTCGGATCGGACCGTCGAGGAGCTGACCCAATCGGTCAAGATCCGCGACTGGGCCATCCGGCTGCAGACTCGCAAGGAAATGACGGCCGGCGGCAAGCAGGGCGGCGGCGTCCAGGCGCCGCCGGCCGGGACCGGCGATCCGCCCACGCTGAGCTTCCGTGCGTCGCTCGAAGATGAAAACCGCAATCAGGTACTGGATGCCGGGGAGAAAGTCGTCGTCCGGGTGGAAGTGGCCAACAGCGGGCCGGGCGTGGCGCGAGGCGTGGCGGTCGTCCTGTCCGGCACGCCGGCCCTGGTGAAGGAATTCACCAACCCCACGCTGCTTGGGGATCTCCAGCCGGGCGAGAAGAAACAGGCGGTTATCACGTCGCTTCTGCCGGTGTCCCTGTCTGAGCAGCAAGCGGAGCTACAGGTGCAGGTGACCGAGGCCGGCGGATTCGGGCCGCCGACCCAGAAACGGTTCGTCGCGTCGGTAAAACCGAAGGGAGGGTCGGTCGAGACGGTCGAAGTCCTGTCCATCGACGTGGACCAGATTCCGTCGCGGGTCCAGGGGTTCGATCGTCGCACCTCCTACGCCGTCGTAGTGGGGATCGGGGGATACCGGGAAGAAGGCGTCCCCAAGCTGAAGTATGCCAAGCGCGACGCCGAGGTGGTCGCCAAACACCTGACGGCGCTGGCGGGGTATGTCCCCGAGAACGTGCGGGTCTTGACGGACGAGCGGGCGCTGCTGGTGGATCTCCAGGAGGCCTTTGAAGACTGGCTTCCCCGAGTGGCCGCGTCGTCGGGCGCCGTGTTTGTCTATCTGGTCGGCAACGCCGTCTTCAATCCGGAAAGCGGCGAGATCGTCCTGATGCCCTATGAGGGCCGCCAGGACCTGGCCCGTCGAGGCTATTCCCTGAAGCGGCTGCAGGAGGTGCTGGCGCGCTTGCCTTCCCGCTTGAACCTGGTCTTTGCCGACCTCTCGTTCCCGTCCGACAGGGCGGGGACCGGCCCGCGGTCCATTCCATGGAGCGCCGGCAGACCTAGCGGAAAAACCCGCACCGTTCTCGTCGGATCGTCCTCAGCGAACGGGCCCAGTTTTTCGTTTGATGCGGGACAGCACGGGCTGTTCACGTATCATTTCCTCAAGGCCGTCCGCGGGCAAGCCGATGCCGACGACAACGGCTGGGTGGACCTGGGAGAGATCGTTGCCTATCTCCGGGAGCAGGTGCCCAAGGGCGCCGCGGAGCTCAAAAAGGAACAGGTCCCGGTGGTCAGCCCCGACGTTGAGCCGAACGGCCCGATCGGCACGTACCCGGTCAGCAAAGCCAAGCGGCGGGGTTGAAATCGCCGGGCGGCCCCTGTTAGAGTTGGGCCCCAAGCCGGCGTAGCTCAGTGGTAGAGCAGCTGATTCGTAATCAGCAGGTCGGTGGTTCGATCCCACTCGCCGGCTCCATGAGAGGTCATCATGACGGTCAACGAAACGCTCACCACGGTCCCGTTTTTCTCGGACTTGACCGACCATGAGCGGGAGCTGCTGGGCCCGCTGTGCGGCATCCGGGAGGGGAGCGCGGGAGACCATCTCATTATCGAAGGCGCCCCGGTCGAGCACATCTTCTGTCTGCTTTCCGGCAAGGTGGGAGTCTACAAGAAAGACAAGGAAGGGAAGAAGGCCTTGATCGCGTCGCTCGGCAAGGGCTTCATCTTCGGGGAGATGTCGTTTCTGGATGGCGGACCCGCCTCTGCGACAGTCAAGGCGGGTTTGCCCTTTCAGGTGTTGACCATTAATCAAGGCGCCTTGCATCGGCTGCTCGAAAGCCAGCCGAAGATCGGGCACAAGATACTCAGGGCCATGGCTCGCCTGACCAGCCTTCGCCTGAGACAAGCCGATGACATACTGGCCGGATTCCCCGGCACGTCCCGCGACCTCACCGTCGCCTGATCAAAGCCCCAAGCGTCCCTTCTCGTCTCTCCTCCTTCCATCAGCCAGAGCGCCCGGCACGCCGATTGCCTCCTTGTATTGTGAATATTTAGCAAAGTTTGACATTAATAAATACATCTTATCTACATGTAAATGAAGTAAAAGTTTATATCTTTATTTCATTCGTCTTGGGGCGGAGGGGACTGGCTCCCTTCTGCCGGAGCCTGTCCTCGTGTTCGGTCCAACAAACCGGTTCCGTAAGGCATCGACAGCTTTGTGGGAGAACATGCCTGCGCATGCCGCGATGAATAGATAGCCAAGCTGGTTGGGCATTGACTCCCCTAGATTCAAAAAGTCCACCCCAGCCCGACTCGCCAAATAGACAACCACGGCGATCCCCGCCCCTTCCAGCGGACGTACAAAATAGGATAAGCTCCAGGACGGATCGAATTTTCGATTTCCTACATCAGCCAAAAGTCCGGCCATCCCACGGAGAGCACTGCCCATTACACCTATCGCAACGACGAGTTCAAGCAGTCGGACCTCGTCTGTTTCCTTTGCATCCAGCAAGCCGTCGAAGTTTTGCAGAAGGAATATGAGTGGCCCAACGACTAGGACGGCACAGTACACCCCCAGGATGACGATCAAGCCGATCTCGTGCCAGGCAAATTTCTTGAAGACTGAGTCCTGCTCTGGCGCAGCTTTCATGATTGCTCCCTCGAGTAGGAGGATAAGTACAGAGCTTTATTAATTAAGTCAAGGAAAGAAAAAAAGGGGACAGGCTACTTTCTTTCGGGTATGCGGGGGCGGCCGCGATCAAGACCGGCACGCGCCGGCTGATCGAGTTCTTCCTGAGCCCCTTGTTGAAATCCGTGCAGGAAACCGCGCGGGAGCGTTAGGGTTCGTTGGCGAGGGTCCAGACGAGGGCCAGCGTGTAGCGCGTGACGGCGGCGAGGAGTTCGGGGTTGATCTTGTCGGGGGTGTCGGTCGGCTGATGGAAGTCCGGATGCGGTCCTGAGGTGACGACCGTCGCTGTAGGGACGCCGGCCTCGGCGAACGGGACATGATCGCCGCCCGGGAACAGTCCGAACAGTTCCAGCTTCTCGCTCATGGCGACCTTTTCCCCAGCCGCCTGCGCGACGGCCTTCTCGATCTTTGAGAGGCCCACCGTGATCTTGCCGTTTCCCACCCCCGCGTGATCGACGTTCACCATGGCCTTGGCGCTCTTCAGGGGGAAGGCCGGATTCGAAACGTAGAAGCGGGATCCCAGCAACCCTTGCTCTTCGCCCGCAAAGGAGAGAAGCAAGATGCTGCGCTTGGGCCTGATCCCGGTCGTGGAGAGGGCGCGGGCGATCTCAAGCAGGATGGCCGTGCCCGACGCGTTATCGTCCGCGCCGGGAAACATCAGCCCTCCCTGCCTGCCGAAGTGGTCATGATGCGCTCCCAGGACGATGGTTTCCTTGCCGAGTTCGGGGTCCGAGCCGGGCCATAAGGCGAGGACGTTGGAGGCGGTCGCGTTGGAGAGGCGAGGCCGCATTTCTATGGTGATGCTGGTCCCGGTTTCTGACGATCGGGCGGTGAGGGCCCGGTCCATGTCCTCCTGAAATGCTCGCAGGCTGCGGCCGGCCGGCTTCAGGATGTCTTCAGCCGTTGACGGGTCGAGCCACAACCCCGGCAGGGCCTCCGCGTGCATGCCTTCATAGAGCAACACCGGCTTCGTGTTCATTCCGCGGCGCTGTTCGTAGGGGCTGAGGAGAGGGCCCGTCACGGTCAAATAGGCCACGGCCCCCTTGGCGCGGGCGGTTTTGACCTTATCCCCGTGGGTGAGGCGTCCGGCGAAGCCCTTGGGCTGGCCCCGCAGAAACAGCACGATCTTTCCGGACACCGACAGTTCGGCATACTCGTCCAGCCCCTGGCTCGGCGCACTGATCCCGTACCCGACGAAAACGATCGGGGCTGAAATTTTTTCGACGGGTGCGGCGCTGACGATCGGAAGAAAATCCCGGCCCAGGTGAAGCGGCAGGGATCGCTCGGCAAGCTGGATCTCAGCATGGGCCGGTGTATCAATTTGTACTGTTCTCAAAGGGAACGACTGCAACCTCGCGTCGGATAACCGGCTTTTGACGTACGCGGCGGCGGCGTCACCACTGGGCGTCCCGGATTGCCGGCCCTCGAAGCGGGCCAGGTCCTGGACCGTCTTCATGAGCTGATCCTGGGCGATCTGCGCGATCAGCCTTGTGAAGTCGCCAGGTTCGGCGGCGAGGGCCGGAGTCTGGAGAATCGTCAGCGCGACGAGCGGCAGAACCGCGAGGCGAGGCATGGGTCGCAATTATAGCACGCGGCTTGCAGGGGCCTTGTCCGGCCATATTTTGTCAATCTTTCTTCTTGCATTCTTCTCCGTCCTTCTGTAGAGTCTGCGGCGTTTGGCCGCTTCCAGAGGGCCTCTGAAGAAGGTACCCCTAGTTGGCTGATGGGCCCTACAAGTCTCCAGCAACAATCAAACAGCCTCGGACATACGACATTTCATTCCAGAGCGTGAGGGATTAAGAGTGGAGCATATTGTTGACGTCAAGCCGCGGCCCCTGTCGCTTGATTACCTGTCACTGTCCTTATTCTCCCTGGTCATGGTCGTCGCGCTGGTCGCCGTGCCCGCGTTCGGGTACTTCGTCGGGTATACCTGGCTGGACTGGGTGTTGCTGGTCATTCTCTACTATGCGACAGGCATGGGCATTACCGTTGGCTATCACCGGCTGCTCTCCCATCGGAGCTTCGAATGCCGGCCGTGGGTCAAAGTCGCCCTGCTGATTGCGGGAGGCTGGGCCCTGGAAAATTCGGCCCTCAAGTGGTGCGCGGACCATATCCGGCACCATGCGCGGTGCGATGAGGAGGAAGACCCCTATAACGCCATGCGCGGCTTCTGGCACAGCCACCTGCTGTGGGTCTTCTATAAGAGCGATCCGCGTCTGAATGAAAAATACGAGGGCCTGCTCCGCAAGGATCCCATCGTCATGTGGCAGCATCGCTACTATGCGCCCATCGTCCTGTCCGGCCTGGCGTTCCCGTTTCTGGTGGGATATCTTTACGGCGGCTGGCTGAGCGGCCTTGGATGCTTTCTGCTGGCCGGCGTGGGCCGGACCTTCCTGGTTCTCAACTCGACCTTCTGCATCAATTCGGTCTGTCACCTCTGGGGCGATCAGCCGCATACGGTGGCCGATTCGAGCCGGGACAATTGGTTTGTCTCTCTGCTGACTTTCGGCGAGGGCTACCACAATTACCACCACGCGCATCAACGGGATTACCGGAACGGGCCGCGCTGGTACAATTTCGATCCCTCCAAGTGGTTCATCTTCTGTCTGTCCGTGACAGGTATGGCGTCGAATCTCTGCCGGATTCAGCCTGAGCGGGTCCGGTATCAGGCGTAGTCGTGACTGCATGAAATAAGCGTATCACGTGATTAACCCAGGAAGATCCCGTTGGGGTCGGGGCGAAGTTTAACGGATGAACGAACCGCGCGGCGGTTCAACAGGGTGAAAGGAGTCGTGTATGGCGAAAGCGATGACGAAGTCTCAAACTGCAGATCACTTGGCCGGCAAGGCGGGGGTCACAAAGAAAGCGGCGGGTGAATTTCTTGATCATCTCGCCGCGCTTGCCCACAAGGAGGCCAAGAACACCTTCACGTTGCCGGGCATCGGCAAGCTCGTGCTGGTGAACCGGAAGGCCCGCATGGGCCGCAATCCGCAGACCGGCGAGGCGCTCAAGATCCCGGCGAAGCGGGTGGTGAAGTTCCGGGTGGCGAAAGCCTGCAAGGACTCGGTGCTGGGGAAGAAGTAGCCCCATTACTTCCGAAGTGATGCGTGTGGAGGGCCGTCCGGGATTGCCGGGCGGCCCTCCTTCGTTTTCAGGGAGCAGCGGTTAGAGCAGGGCCTTGACGTTTTCCGGAGGGCGTCCCAGGACGGCCTTGTCGTCTTTCTCGATGATCGGGCGCTGAATCAGATCGGGGTAGAGCACCATGAGCCTGATCAATTCCTCGTCGCTCGGCTCTTGCTCGTCCAATTGCAGCTTCTTGTACGCTTCCTCGTTGGTGCGGAGCAGTTGACGGGGGGTGATGCCCAGCTTCTGGATCAGCCGGCGGAGCGTCGCCGTGGACAACGGAGTCGCGAAATAGTCGATGGTGACGAATTTCGCTTTGGCTTCACGGAGGAGCGCCAAGGTCTGGCGGCACGTCGAACAGGTCGGTTTTTGATAGACTGTCAGCTTCTCCATAAATATCGGCCCCCGCGTGGGGTAGGTGTAGCAATGGATGAGACGGGTTGTCAAGCGCAGGCGGAAACGATGAGGGGCGGCCGGAAATGAGGCGGTGAGACGCGCGTGAGCAGGATTCCCGGTAGCGTCGGGCTGGGCGTGGTCGGCATGGGCCGCCATGGCAGTCGGTATGTGAAGCACCTCCTGGAAGGCGTTCCGGGCTGTCACCTCGCCGCCGTGTCGCGGAAGGATGCGGCCGCGGGACACGCCTTCGCCGAGCAGCATGGGGTGCTGTTCTGTGCGGACTGGCGGGACCTCGTGACGCGGCCTGAGGTCGAGGCGGTCGTGGTCGTGACGCCGCCGGGCCTGAACCGGGACGTCTGCCTGGCGGCCGCCCGAGCAGGCAAGCCGCTGTTGATCGAAAAACCGCTGGCGTTGACGGTGGCCGAGGGGCGCGAGATGGTCGGCGCGGCCCGTACCGCCGGGGTGCCGTTGATGACGGCCCAAACGCTGCGCTTCACGCCGGTCTTGGAGCGGCTCCGGGCGTCTCTCCCGCTGATACGGGCCGACCGGCCCCCGCACCGCTGGTTGGACGATCCGGCGCAGGCGGGCGGGGGTGTCCTGCTGGAGATCGGCATCCATCTGTTGGACCTCATTCGCTATCTGACGGGGGAAGAAGCGGTGGAAGCCGGGGGGGAGATGATCCGGCGGCACACCACCCGGGTTGAAGATCTTGCCCAGGTGCGGTTCCGCCTGGCCTCAGGGCTTCCCTGTTATGTGGAGGTCTCGAGAGTGTCCGGCGGCCGCACCTGCCGCGCGGAGGCGGTCGGGCGCACAGGCCAACTGCTTGCGGACGTCGATCGGAGCCTGCTGACGCGGATCGAGGGACGGACAATCGTGGAAGCCGAGTCTGTTCCGGACAAACCCACCGTCATCTCGGTTCTGGAGGCGTTCGCCCGGAGTCTTTTGACGGGAGCCCCGGTACCCGTTTCCGGGGAAGACGGATTGCGCGCGGTCGCGATGGCGGAAGCTTGCTACCGGGCGGCTCGTGAAGGGCGTCCGGTCCCGGTGAGCTGGACGGCTTGACCGCTTTCGGAAGCGGGTGGTATAGATAGCGCCATGCCAGGCGCGGAAGAAGGGCCGTTCGCACAGGCGACCAGCTTCGCGGTCGCCACGCCGGAGGCGCGGAACCTCCGCGATCTCCGGCATCGGCGCTTCGGGCAGCCGGTCTACGTGTCCTCGGATCAGATCCTGTCGCGCAAGGGACAGGTGGGCACCTGGGAGAAGTTCAACGTCCGCCTGGCGGTCATCAAGTTTTCGGATAACGTGCTCTTGGGGTACGATCCGACGGACCTGCTGCTGCCGACCCGTTATGAGGACGGCAAGCCGGTGTTCGAGACGCGCATCTGCGAACTCTGCCGGGCGGCGTTCGCCCTGACGCAACAGGAAGTGGACGAGAAGAAGGAGCCCACCCGCTGCGCCGACTGCCGGGATTTTTAGAGCTTCCCCCGCAGGCGGGTGAAGCGATCCTCCAGAAGCACGCCGTTCGGTTTCCACCCATGTGTGTGGATGACCTCCTGGACGGCGTTGAGACGGGAAGAGAAGTTGGGGTGGGTCTTGAAGAAGGCCTTATCGTCGCCTTTCAGCGCGCGCAGGCGGTTTAAGAGCCCCACGTACGCGGTCGGATCGTAGCCCACGCGGGCGGCGAACACGTCGCCGAGGCCGTCCGCTTCGATTTCTTTTTCCTGGTCCAGTCCCTCGTCCAGGAGTTTCTTGACGGCCGCATCGATCAGGTTCTTGAACACGTCGGGGTTCTGGTTGGCATAGGCGAGCCCGGCTTCGCTGACGCCGGCCAGACGCTTGCTGCGCTGGATCACGTCGAGGATGTGCTTCTGGCTGACGTGGGCGATCTCGTGGCCGAGCACGGCGGCCAGCTCGGCCTCGTTATGGATCTGTTTGAGGAGCCCCCGCGTGATGAAGACGTATCCCGCCGGCGCGGCGAAGGCGTTGATCGAGTCGGAGTTGAGCACGGCGAAGTGATAGGGGATGTCCGGCCGGTCGCAGGTCAAGGCGACGGCCCGGCCAACCAGGTTGACGTAGTGGGTGAGGTCCGGCTGGTCGTACACGCCCCCGTAACGGGCGATGACCTGGAGGGCGATCGCCGCACCGATGGACTGCTCTTCCTCATACCCGATCGGCAGGAGCCCCCTGACCAGGGTTGTTCCGCCGTGAATCATCTTGTCCAGCCGCTCGTTCCCGGTAGAGAGCTGAATCTCAGCGCATCCGCCCCATCCTCCGGCCATTGCAAGCGCGACGCACGCGGCAGCGATTGTCTGTGTGGTTTTACTTTGCATACTCGCCGAGCCCCCCGCTCTTCAGGAAATCTTCGACCTCTTGGTCGGGTATGCGATACGCTGCCATGCGGTCCACCGCATCGCGGTCGCGTTGGGTGATGCCGGTCCGATTGGCGTATCCTTCCGAGGCCTTGTCCAGACCGCGGGCGCCGGCCGCGGCCGTTACGTCGCCGGCCTCGGTCCGGCGAAAGCTCTTGCCGAGCTTGGTCAAGGCATCATCCTCGCTGCTGGTGGGTTTGGTGGACGTCGTCTTGCCGGCGAAGATCCACCCCTTCGCCCCCGTGCCGGTTTGCACCTCCAGCCAGGTGCCGTCCTTCCGGAGCACCTCCAAAGGCTCGCCGAATTTGAGATTGGCCACCACGCTGTCCAGTGACGTCTTGCCGGCGCGCAGCTTCACGGTCTTGGCCTGGACGTACACGGTCTCCGCCAGCGCGACGCCGGCGGACAGGGACAGGCCGATCAGGAGCACGATGAACAACGACGGTCGCTTCACGTTCTTCTCCTTGGCTATTTGGATTTCAGGACATAGACCCCGTCCCAGTCGGGCGGGGGCGGAGCCTCAAGATAGTCCTGCGCCCGCTGGAGATAGACCCTGGACGGTCCATCCGAGGGGTCCAGCGCCAGCGCGGATGCAAAGCGTTCTTTCGCGGCGGCGAAGTTCCGTCTCTTATACGCGGCCAGTCCCTCCAGGTACAGGTCCACGACGCGTTGTTTCTCGGCCGACAGCTCGCCCTTGCGGGCCAGGAGCTCGTACACGACCACCGGCATCAGTTTGCCCTTCACCCTGAGCATGTCCACTTCACGGGCCTCGATATCGGGCTTCGCCAGCTCGTACGTCCGCGGTCCCAGGAGGATCAGCGTGTCGTAGAACTTGTTGGCGCCTTCGAGGCGGGACGCCAGGTTGACGCTGTCTCCCATGACAGTATACTCCATCCGCACCTGCGACCCGACGTTGCCCACGACCAGCGGGCCGGAATTGATGCCGATCCGCGCGATGACTTCCGGGTGGCCCTGGGCCTTCCATTCCTCGCGCAGGCGGGCGAGGGCGGATTGATTCTCCAACGCGGCGTAGCAGGCCAGGGACGCATGGTTCGGCTCGCCGCGCGGCGCGCCGAAGAGCGCCATGATGCCGTCCCCCAGGTACTTGTTCACGTTGCCTCTGTGTCGGAGAATGATGTCCGTCATGGCGGTCAGATAGTGATTGAGCAGGATAACGAGGTCCTCCGGGTCCAGCTTCTCCGAGATGGTCGTGAATCCGGCCACGTCCGAAAAGAAGATGGTCAGCTCCTTTTTTTCGCCGCCCAGTTTGATGCCTGCCGGGTTGCGCATGATCTCGTCCACGACTTCGGCGGCCATGTATTTGTCGAAGACGGCCCGCAGGACCCGCCGCTGCCGGCCCTCGGTGAGATACTCTACGGTGGCGGAGACGGCGTAGGTCAAGGCCAGGGCCCCTTCGGGAAAGACCAGTTCCATCCAGACACCGTGGCTTCTGAAGGCGTGGACGACGAGCCCGTAATAGGCGATGGCCAGCCCGGCGATGAGCAGGAATTTGAGTGCTTGGCGTTGGACCAGCGCGAAGGCCCAGGCGGTGCCGACACAGAGCAGCAGCGTGGTCAGGACAAAGGCCCAGTGGGGGGCCGATTCCATGGCTTGGCCGCGGAGGAGGTTGTCCAGCGCGGTCATTTGGATCACGACGCCGGGCGTGAACGGGGAGAGCGGCGTCACCCGGAGGTCATAGGTGCCGGCGGCGGTCGTGGCCACGAACACGATCTTGTCCTTAAAGAGGGCAGGGTCGAGCAGGGGGCGTTCACCCTTCTGCATTTCGGTGTAGGAGCGTAGGACCGCGCCGATGGAGTAGGCCGGGTAGGTCTTCTGCTCCAGCGCTCCATGCCAGTCGAGCACGATGTCGCCATCCCGTGTTATGGGCACCGTCGTCGGGCCCAGCCGGAGCGTGCGGCCGTCCTGCACGGCGCGCTCGGCGCCCAGGATGTACCGGGCCACCGCCGTGGCCAATTGGGAAACAGTGCCCTGCGCAGTCAGGACCAACGGCGGCAAACGGCGCATCGTCCCGTCCGGATCGGGCGTCAGGGTGATGTGCCCCAGTCCGCGGGCGGCTTCTGCCAGCGGCGGGATGGGCAGCTTCATCCCCTGGTACGGATTCGCGGTGTTGGCTATCCGCTCCGGCTGCGAGTCCACCGGAATCGTCGCCTTGGCCAGAAGCGGAGCGGAGAGCGCGGGTGATGGATCGTGCTGGAGCAGGAACGGCAAGAAGACGTTTCCCGCAGCGCGCGCCGCCTCGGCGAAGACCGCATCGAATTCTTCATCGTTGGCGTCGGGCTCCAAGAATAAAATATCGAAGACGATCGCCTTGGCCCCCGCTGCATGAAGGTAGCGCACGACGTAGCCGAAGCGGTCGCGCGACCAGGGCCAGCGACCGTAGGCGGCGAGACTTTCCTCGTCGACGGTGACCAGCACGAGGCCCTTGTCGGCCTTTGCTGGATCGGCGTACTGTTTGAAGCGGAAGTCCAGGGACTTCAACTCCGCGATGGTGAGGAGGCCGGAGCCGTGAAGCGCCATCGCGGCGATGAACACGGCCAGACCGATGGCGGAGGCGATGAGCCGCTTCTTGG
>CAZMPH010000059.1:0-12109 GCA_964568195.1 uncultured Nitrospirales bacterium
TCTGCGGGCCCCCTCCCATGGTTGAGGCCCTGGAAGAGACCCTGCGCAAACTCGGTTATTCCGAAGAGGCCGTCATCCTGCCGTAAAACCGAACTGGCCTTTCAAACCGTTGTCTATTCGCGATGATTTGACCTGCCCTCTTAAACCGGTCCAAGCGCTATGACTCACATACAAAGTGGTACAACAATCGAGGGCAGGTCAGTTGCGCCTGGCTGTCGATGAACATAATTTTAGGCTGTGGTGTTCAGGTCGCCGGCCGTTGGGCTTTCGTGATCTGATTGGATTATGGGAGTCGTTGCTTGAGAGGGCGGGGGTTCAGCTGTTGGGATCCTATTTGTCGATTGCGGGTAGGAAATTTGTGTGGGAACGATGTTGAAAGGGGGTGATGTGTCGTGCGGATTCTAAGAAAGGTGGGCCGTCCGTGGTTGGCTCCTTCTGGCACGGTGCTGCGGGGGCATAAGTTGTACGATAAGCCTGGGGGGAAGGTTCTCGCTTCGTTGGTGATCTGGTCGCGGACGGATGGCGATGCGGTGGTGTGTTTGGCAGAGTGTATCCAGGCGGTTGAACGAGTGCGTGGTGATCAGCGGAAGGGAAGAGTAAGCTGAGAGTCTGAAAGCAACAAGGGCCTCACGCCACAGAAGTGAGACGCAAGGCCCGTTGCAACTGTTCCCAGGTTGACTTGGATGAGTACCGGGGGTTGGCGTGTTGTGCCCCACTTAAGATTTGGACAGGCTCATTAGTCAGGAGGAAGGGGAAGGCAAGAACTGTTGATTCTGACTAGGCTGTTTTGGTTCTCGGGAACTCGAATCGCAGGGTTCGCAAAGGGTACAGATCGGGGACCCATGCAGGACTCGAACTAGACCCTCTATGAGCTAGCCCGGGTTTGACGGACACCTCGAACGGGGACACAATGTCCCGATTCCACTCCTGGCTTTGATTTGAACTACATTTGAAGGCTTGTTTAAGGGGTCTTGGGCTGATACCCGGTGCACTGGATCACCGGGAGCGGAGGATACTTGCGGAATCGGTGGTCGGTTTCGGACAGGCCGCACCGATAGAAGGTGCTGCCGGATGCGGTGGTGATGGCGGTGGCATGGCGGCAGGCGTGGCAGAGGCCGATCGGGTCCACCGGGTCAGTCACCTTTTCCGCATCCAACTGAAGCGCTTTTGCGGGAGCCCTGATAACCTGAAATCTTAGAAGCCTTTAATAATCGCTTTTTATGGGTTTTCAGAATTGAAAAGCCGACAAGACGATTTCTCATTTCATCTGGCAGTTTTTCACAAATTATTTGGCATCCGACAGTTGTAGAGACAGCATCTGCAACAGGTCGGCATCATAAGTCCCCAAAGAACTATTTTAGAATCTAGAACCAACCGCTGGCTTCCATTGTGCGTAATACGCTCCATACGACCCGGTCCACCTTGCATACCACAGATCCGCCCACTTGCTGACCTCGTCCTTCATCTCGCCATAACGCTTTTCAATTGCGCCATTGAACTTGTCCAAATTGCCATCAATATGCAGGAGATCATCATCGGTGAGTTTTCCCCAGTGCTTCTTAAGATGTCCTTCGAGTTGACCCCAACTCTGTTTGAATTGCTCGTGGTTCATGACGCCCTCCTTGAAAAAATCAGCCTGTCCCATTTTGCTCCCTAACGTGGACAATCACAACAACTAGAGCAGCTTCTCCAGCGCGGCCCAGTCGGTGACGGGCTGGGAGCAGGTGAAGTCGTGGCAGACGTAGGCCGTGGGCTTGCCGTCGCGCGCGCGCTTGCCCTTGGCCGCGGCCGGTACGTAGCCTGAGCCCGCCCCATCCACGAGTACCAGCGTCTTGTTCGGCACGTACCGCCCGTAAATCTTCGACAACAAATCTTTCATCTCCGCCGTGCCTGGTTTGCCCACCAGCACGATCTCCTTGGGCTTGGACAGGTAAAAGTCTAATGCGCACAGCATGGAGGCCATGCCGAAGGGGTTTTGGTCCATGTGCGTCCGGAACAAACGGAACGTCCGCTCGGCTCTGTCCAAGTAAGTCTGCTCGCCGGTGTACGAGAACAAGCGCAGGAAGTTCATCGCCGCCACGGCGTTGCCGGACGGGATGGCTGAGTCCTCGCCGGTTTTCATCCGCTGGAGCAGGGACTCGTGGTCCTTCCCCGTGAAGAAGCAGCCGCCCGCCTGGGAATCCCAGGACTGCTCCAGCATTACGGCGGTCAGCTCGCGCGCCTTGTCGAGATAGGCGGGCCTGGCGGTGGCCTCGAACGCGTCGATGAGGGCCGCCGACAGGAAGGCGTAGTCGTCCAGGTAGCCATTGAGTTTGCCGATGCCTCCAGTCACCGTCCGGAAGAGCCGGCCGTTCTTGTATGCGTGCGCCAGCAGGAAGGCCAGGGCCTTCTCGGCCATGGCCAGATAGGCCGGGTTGCCCAGCGTCTGGTACGCATCGAGCACGCCTGAGAGCATGAGGCCGTTCCAGCCGGTGAGGATCTTGTCGTCGCGAAGCGGCTTCACGCGCCGCTCGCGGACGTCCAGGAGCCTGCGGCGGGCGTCGGCCATGACCTTGTCCGCGTCCGGCAGGTCCTTGATGTCAATCCGGCCATTGGCGCGGATCAGATTGGGGATGTTCTTGCCCTCGAAATTGCCGTGGTCCGTGATGTCGTAGAGCCGGCAGAAGGTTTCACCCAAGTCCAGGCCCAGGATATCCTTGATCTCGGACGGCTCCCAGACGAAATACTTCCCCTCGTGTCCTTCGCTGTCGGCGTCCTGCGCCGTGTAGAACCCGCCATCCGGGTGGATCATTTCGCGGCGGAGGTACTCCAGCGTCTCTTCAACCACCTGCGTGAAGCGGGGCTCGCGGCTGAGCCGCCAGCCGTCCAGGTACAGCCGGACGAGCTGCGCATTGTCGTAGAGCATCTTCTCGAAATGCGGCACCAGCCATTGGCCGTCCGTCGAGTAGCGATGGAAGCCGCCGCCCAGGTGGTCGTAGATCCCGCCGGCCGCCATCTTCCAGAGCGAGTGCAGCGCCATGTCGAGCGCTTTTTGATCCTTCGTGCGGGCGAACTGGCGCAGCAGCACGTGCAGGGGCGGGGGCGTGGGGAACTTCGGCGCGTCGCCGAATCCTCCGTTGACGGGCTCGTAGAACGCGCCGAGGTCCTTCACCGCGCCGTCAAGAAGCGCTTCATCGAGTGGATCGGCGGATGGCGTTGGGGAGCTGATCTGCCGCAGCCCGGCTTTGACTTTCTGCGTGTTCTGTTTGACCTGATCGGGCTCTTTTCGATAGGCCTCGGCGACGCCCAGGAGCACTTCGGGGAAGCCCGGCATGCCGTAGCGCGGCGTCGGCGGGAAATAGGTGCCGCCCCAGAACGGTTCCTGGTCCGGCGTCAGGAAGACCGTCAGCGGCCAGCCTCCGCCGCGGCGCATGAATGCCTGCGCGGACTTCTGGTAGATGTCGTCGAGATCGGGGCGCTCCTCGCGGTCCACCTTGATGTTGACGAAGTGCTCGTTCATTAATTTTGCGATGTCGGGGTTCTCGAACGACTCCCGCTCCATCACGTGGCACCAGTGACAGGCGGAGTAGCCGATCGAGAGCAGGATCGGCTTGTTCTCGGTTTTGGCCTTCGCCAGGGCTTCCTCGCCCCAGGGGTGCCAGTCCACCGGATTGTGGGCGTGCTGTCTGAGATAGGGGCTTGTCTCGTGGATGAGACGGTTCGTATGTTCGCTCATGATGTCATCGTACATGCTTGGCCGCTGATTTCGCAATGTGAACGCGGGTCCTGTCGCCGCATTACCCTGACGTGCTCGCTCCAGCGAAGCGCGGGACAGTCGCGGCGCTCCGCCAGGGTCCCATGCGGCGCCACCCGCTTCTAGGCAAGGGACGGGTGTGAGCCTCTAATGCGCCGCTGGTTCGAGCGACGTTTCGGCGCGGGAACGCGGAGCAGGAGGCTCATTCCGGCCCGCAGCCAGCACCGCTCGGCGACAGGACCCGCAAAAATGTTATAGTCCTCTTCCCATGAAAGATTATTACGCAGTACTCGGCGTCGAGAAGGACGCGACGGCGGCCGAGATCAAGGCCGCCTTCCGGCGGCTGGCCAAAGAGAACCATCCCGACCACCATCCTGGCAACAAAGCGGCGGAAGCCCGCTTCAAGGAAGCCAGCGAGGCCTACGGCGTCGTCGGGGATGCGGCCGCGAAGGAGGACTACGACCGGATCCGTTTCGCGAGCCACCCGCTCTATGGGATCAAGGAAAAACCGGTCAACCCGGAGATCTACGTCAGCCAGTATTTGGAGAAGCTCTACGACGCCGGCCACGACGACATTCAAGGATATTTGCTCAAGAACATCACCAAGATCAGGGAAGAAATCGAGATCATCCGCAGGATCACGAAGGAGAAGCTCGGCTACGACGCCTTCAAGCTGAAAATCGTGGAAGAGCGCGCGCCGGAGGCGTTTCGCGGATGGATCAGCGAAGAGATGGAGATCCGCCGGAGCAAGATCGTGCACGTGGCGCTCTTCAACCTGCTCAATCAGGGCGCCGTGGACCGCAAGCGGGAGCGGGACGTGGATCGCCTCAAGCAACGGCTGGAAAACGCCTATGAAGAGGGGCGGGTGGCGGGCTATCGGGATGCGCTCGAAATGTTCTACCAGCGCAACAAGTAGGTGAGTGGAACCAGGCGGAGCAGCCTAGCGCTGCCCCGCCCATGACGGTTTTATTTGCCGTGCGTCGCTCGGCGATCCTGCTTCTGTTCCTTCCGATCGTGGCGCAACTCCTGCCGGTCCTTCTGCAACTCCTGGCGGTCGCCGCGCACTTCCTGCCGGTCGGCACGGACTTTCCGCTCGTCCTGCCGGATCTCCTGGCGATCCTTGGCGATCTCTTCCCTGCTCGCGCCTGACTTGATGTCATCACGCAGTTCCTTGCGGTCCTTTTGCAGTTCCTTCGTATCGGCTTCCAGCTTGCGGCGGTCCTCCATGAGTTCCTTGCGGTCTTCACGGATCTCCCGTCGGTCATCCTTCAGCTCGCGCGCATCGCGCCGCAGCTCTCCGCCGGGTCCTGGTCCGGGAGTCGGCTGATCCTTGAGATCCTGCCGCAGGTCGCGCCGGTCGTCCCGGCGATCGCGGCGGTCTTCACGCAGGTCCTTCCGATCTTCCCGCGTCTCTCTGACATCTTTCCGGATCTCATCCTTGCTCGCGCCCGACTTCACGTCTTCACGCACTTCCCGGCGGTCGTCCCGCAGCTCGCGCCGATCATCGCGCGTCTCTCGCCGGTCGTCCCTGAGTTCCTTGCGATCACTCTTGATGTCGCCCCGCTCCTGCGCCGGCGCCTGGGTCGCGGCCGGAGGAGTCGCTTGATTGAACGTACCTTGTGCCTGACTGACACCGCTGTTGCCCAGCAAGGCCACCCCCAGAATAGCGGCCCCGCTCATGGTCCACATTCGACTGTTCATCGCTGCCTCCTTGTTGGTTCGGCTCACCGCATCACAGCCCGCGGAATCAATGCGCGCGTTGACCCCGTGCTCCCTTGGTCGCTATGACCCTTCTCCTCACGCCCTGCTTGTTATGAGCAAGATAAGTACCACGCGAAACTGCGATGCCGGGAATGAACGGGAAGCGCTTTGAGAAACAACGGCTTGGAACGATGTCAGTGCTGAAGCCGTCTTGAAAGGTCTGTACAACTCGACAGGCCAAGAGATGAGAGGACGCCTTTAATGCGGTATCCTTTCGGAGAAGAGGCGCTAGCGGGGGGAATTGATCTAAGCGTGACCGACGGCCGCGGGCGCGTTGCCGTCCGCGGATTCCATCAGTGATTTCATCGCGGCGATGCTCGAACTCGCGCACATGGTGGCGGTGGTCGCGATCGTGTTGTTGCCTCTGACGCCCAGCGCCGTGGCCACGGCTTCGCCGAATTTCTGGAAGAAGCGGTCCCGCTCCTTGCCTTCTTCCAGGACCATGAACTGATACGGCTGATAGAGTTTCTGGCCGAGATCGAGGGCGGCCGAGATGGAAACCTTGACCGGCGTCTCGTCGTAGCCGGGCCCCGCTTGCTGGCGGAAGGCGTTGTTCATCTGGTCGATGACCGCGTCTTCCACGGCGTCCAGGAACTGATGATACTCGCTGACCGGGATGTAGAAGGCGCCCACCCGGTCGGCCAGATTGAACAGGACTTTCAAAAACTCGATGAATGCTTCCCATTCCTGTTTGCGGGACGCTTTGGTCGCGATCGCGGGATCGTTCCGCTTGATCAGCGTCATGGATTCCTTGGCGATCACCAGCATCAGCTCGCCCATGATCCACGCCTTGCGCTGATATTCGGGAGACAGGCCTTTCCCTGGCACGGCGGTGCGGGGCGGCCGGTACGTGAAGCTGGTCCCGCACGTCGGGCAGGTAACCTGGAGCATCTCGCCGGCGGGAATGCGGAGCTGCTGCCCGCACTTGGCGTTCAGGCAGGTGACGATCTCCGAGGAGTCGGCCGTCTCCATTACGCCTACGCCGTCCCGTGCCCTGGAGCGTTCCCCTCGTCCTGCGACAGCTGTTGGGCGAACTTGGCGCCCACGATGGCGGTGACCCGGTTCATGTGCTCGCTGAGCTCCTGCCATTCCGCGGGATCCAGTTCCTGCTTCAATTGGGGATGGATGCCCCACTTCGAACTGACCGTTTCGCCTTCACGGGCGACCAGCACGTTGATCAACTGGATGCTGCTCGGGGCCGCTCCGTGCGCTCCCGGTCCCGGCGACTGTTCGGGCGATCGTTCGGCCATGTCCTGACTCCTTGTGAAAGTGTGCGGCAAATGCCTCCGTATCATACACGATTTGCCTGATCGTTGACACGCGGTTCCGGCCGATTGACGCTGCAAAGTCGGCGTGTTAGGGTTTCGTCTAAATCCTCAACGGCGACGAAGTGCAGTCTGCGCGGCGAGGTCTGGACGGGGAGCGATAGCCCGATGGCGGACGAAGGACCTTCAGCGATTTTTCTGATCCGGTGCGCCGATCGCAAGGGCATCGTGGCCCGCGTCGCCGGCTTCATCCACGACTTGGGCGGCAACATTCTGGATTCGGACCATCACACCGACCGCCTGTCGGGTACCTTCCTCATGCGGATCGAGTTCGCGCTGGACGGGTTCGGGGTTCCGCGCAAGGATACCGCGTCCGCCTTCGCGCCGGTGGCGAAGATGTTCGAAATGTGGTACGAGGTCCACTTCTCGGACGATCGCCCGCGCGTCGGCATGCTGGTCTCCAAGCAGGACCATTGCCTGGCGGATCTGCTCCAGCGGCAACGCCGGGGCGAGATGAAGATCGAGATTCCGGTGATCGTCTCCAATCACGATGCCTGCGCCATGTGGGCGGACCTGTTCAAGATCCCGTTCCATGTGCTTCCCGTCACCAAAGACACGAAGCGCGAGCAGGAGCGGCAGGTCTTCGGCGTCCTCAAGCAGCATCGCGTGGAACTTGTCGTGATGGCGCGCTACATGCAGATCCTGAGCGCCGAGTTTCTGGCGGAGGTCGGCTGCCCCGTCATCAACATCCACCACTCGTTCCTGCCGGCCTTCATCGGCGCGCATCCCTACCGCCAGGCGTACGAGCGGGGGGTCAAGATCATCGGCGCGACCGCGCACTATGCGACAGAGGATATTGATGAAGGCCCCATCATCGAGCAGGACGTGATCCGTATAGGACACCGCGATACGGAGGAGGATCTGATCCGAAAGGGGCGCGATCTCGAGGAGATCGTGCTGGCCCGCGCGGTCCGCAAGCATGTCGAGCGCCGCGTGCTCGTGTACGGCAGGAAGACCGTGGTGTTCGATTGAACGCGATGTCGGTCCGGCTTGACCGGCCGTTCCGTTCTCGGTTATTTTGAATGGAATGGCTCTCCTGCGCGGCAGCGGTGTTCTCGCCCTCTCAGTTTCGATCGCCTGGTCGTTCCTGCCTGCGCCCGCCGGCGCCGTCGAGATCGTTTTCCCCAAAGACGGCGCCGTCGTCCCTATCGGCTCGGAAATCGTGATCCAGGTTCAGCCGAGCCCGGGCGACGACATCGATCGGGCGTACCTGGCCCAGTCCGACGAGCACATGAAGCACAACAGCCAGACGGGCTTTTTCGAGCAGAAGATCAAACTCCAGGGCGATTCGCTGGGGCCGATCGCGATCGAGGTCTGGAGCAAGAACAGCAAGGGCATCGTGAGCACCGCCCGGGTCACGGTCAACGTCAACCTGCCGCCCGTGCTGCCGCTGGTCTCGTTGCGCATCCATGCCGAGCAGCGCCGGATGGTGCTGGACGGCATCGGGGAGAAACAGGATCTGCAGGTGATCGGGGAGTTTCCGGACGGCACCGTGCGGTTTATCTCACGGTCGGTGTTCGGAACGACCTATCAGAGCCGGAACGAGGAGGTTGTCCAAGTCGATGCCAACGGCGTGGTGACCGCCGTGGGGGTCGGTGAGACGACCATCGTCGTCCGCAACGGCGAGAAGGAAGTCCAGTCCAAGGTCGTTGTGAAACCGAAATCGCCCGACAGGGAGAAGAAAGAAACCTAGCGTCGGGTGGACCGAAGGCTCTGCTGCATGGCGGGCGCGTAGAGCTGTTCCGTGTAGTCGCGCACCATCCGGCGGGTGCAGAAGCGGGGCACGATGCTGCGGATGCTCTCCCGCACGACCGACAGCCACCCGCGCGGCACGCCGTCGCCGTCCCGGTTGTAGTACAGCGGCACGACTTCCTGCTCCAGCGTTCTGAACAGGGACTCCGCGTCGGCGGAGTCCTGCACCACCGGGTCCGGATTGAATTCCTGCCCGCCGATCGCCCACCCGTTGGCCCCGTTGTAGCCCTCCGCCCACCAGCCGTCGAGGATGCTCAGGTGCGGGACGCCGTTCAGCGCCGCCTTTTGCCCGCTGGTCCCGCAGGCTTCCTGCGGGGGACGGGGCGTGTTCAGCCACACGTCCACGCCGGGGATGAGGAACTTTGCGGTGTGCATGTCGTACTCTTCCACGAACGCGATGTGTCCGCCGAGGCCGTGGTCCTTGGCGAGCGCGTACACCTGGTGGATGAAATACTTGCCCGGCTCGTCGGCGGGATGGGCCTTGCCGGCGAAGATGATCTGCACGGGCCGCCAGCGGTCCTGGAGCAGCCGCTTGAGCCGGTCGAGATCCCTGAACAGCAGCGTGGCCCGCTTGTAAGTGGCGAAGCGCCGGGCGAACCCGATCGTCAGCGCGTCAGGATCCAGCAGCGTTCCGGACGCCAGGACCTGCGAGGGCTCGATCTGTCCGTGGATCCACTGCAGGCGCGCCCGCTCGTTCATAAACCCGAGCAGCTTGCGTTTGAGCGCCGCGCGGGTATTCCACAGTTCCAGGTCCGGGATGTCCGCGATGCGCTCCCACAGGGCGGGATCGTCGTGGCGCGCGACCCAGTCGGGGCCGAGGTGCTTGGCGTAGAGCTGCCGCATCTCAGGGGCGATCCAGGTCGGGACGTGGATGCCGTTTGTGATGGACGTGATCGGGACTTTCTCCGCCGGCACTTCAGGCCAGACGTACGACCACATGCGGCGGGCGATCTCCCCGTGGAGGCGGCTCACGCCGTTCCGGTGGTCGCTCAGCTGGAGTCCCAGCACGGTCATGTTGAAGGCCGTGTCGGCGGTGCCCGGCGCGCAGCCCAGGCGGAGGAATTCCTCGCGGGTGACGCCGAGCAGGTCGCAGAAGGGCGTGAAGTATTTCTCCATCAGGTGGAAGGGGAAGACGTCGTGGCCGGCCGGGACCGGCGTGTGGGTGGTGAAGACGGTGGTGGACCGGACCGCCTCCAGCGCGTCCTGGAACGACAATCCCGCCAGCCGGTGCTCGCGCAGCCGTTCCAGGGTGAGGAAGGTTGCATGCCCTTCGTTGGCGTGCCAGATGGTCGGCTGAAGGCCCAGCGCGCGCAGCACGCGCACGCCGCCGATGCCCAGGATGATCTCCTGCAGGATGCGCATCTCCTGGTCGCCGCCGTACAGCCTGGCCGACAGCTCCCGGTCCCAGGGGGCGTTGGCCTCCACGTCGGTGTCCATCAAAAACAGCGACACGCGCCCGACGCGCACCTGCCAGACCGCGACCTGGATCGTGCGTCCGTCCAGTTGCACCTGAATGAGGAGCCGCTCCCCGTTCGGCAGCAGGGCGGGACGGATCGGGACGTCGGCGCCGGCGAACGGCGCATACCAGGCTTGCTGCCAGCCGTCGGCGGAGATCCGCTGGTGAAAATAACCCTGCGGGTACAGGAAGCCGATGCCGACCAGCGGGACGCCGAGGTCGCTGGCCTCCTTGCAGTGGTCGCCGGCCAGCACGCCGAGGCCCCCGCTGTAAATGGGGATCGATTGGTGCAGGCCGAACTCGGCGGAGAAATAGGCGATCAGGGCGTCTCCCATCTCCGGATGTTGGCGCGCAAACCAGGTATCGGAGGCGTTCATGTAGGCGTCGAAGGCCATGAGCACGGCCTCGTAGCGGCGCAGAAAGGACGGGTCGGCTGCAACCGACTGCATGCGCTCAGGGCTCAGGTCGCGGAGCAGCTTGACCGGATTATGCGAGGTCAGCTTCCAGAGCGTGCGGTCGAGGGCCTCAAAGAGGGCGCGGGCCTCCGGGTTCCAGCTCCACCAGAGATTGTGCGCCAGTTCCCAGAGCCGGCCGAGCGAGGGGGGGAGGTGGGCCGGACTCTGGGGAAGCGGTATGGGGTCGTTCAACAAGCCTCCTGTACTGAAAGTGACAGATGGCACTTTACCTTAAAATAGTGGCGAAAAGCAATAACCATGCGGGTTTTTTAGTGCTCGTCTCAAACCTCCGGGATCCAGCGGGCCGCATCCATAACTTAGCGTTGCTTGCCTTTCATAGATATCTAACCCCTGTGCGTCCCGGCGGAAATCCTGGAAATAGTGGAATCTGCATGCGGTGAATACATGAAGAGAGACCATCAGTCGAAGCCGGAGGTTTCGGTGTTATAATGACGCCGCATGAAGCCGTATATCCTCAAGTCCGGTCCGGACGGTCCCGCCGAGCCGAAGTTTTCGCTCAATTACGAAGACGAGCTGAACGTCGGGCAGCTTGCTGCGGTGCAGGCGGTCGACGGGCCGATCCTCGTGATCGCCGGCGCCGGCAGCGGCAAGACGCGGACGCTGGTGTATCGCGTCGCGCGGCTCATCGAGTCCGGCATCCCCCCGGAGTCAATCTTGTTGTTGACCTTCACGCGCAAGGCCGCCGAGGAGATGCTCCGACGGGTCGGCGCGCTGATCGGATTGCGTACCGATCGGGTGACGGGCGGCACCTTCCACTCGGTCGCCAACATGCTGCTCCGCCGGTACGGCAGGGCGATCGGGCTGGAGCCCAGCTTCACGATCCTGGACCGGAGCGATTCCGAGGACGTCATCAATCTGCTGCGGACCCAGCACGGGCTGAACGACAAGGCCAAGCGCTTTCCCCGCAAGAACACCATCAACGAGATCTTCAGCAAGGCGGTGAACAAGCTGCTGCCGGTGGAAGACGTGGTGCTGGGCGAGTTTCCGCAGTTCACGGACGAGATCGAGGATCTCCAGAAGCTCTGCCGCGCGTTCGAGAGCTACAAGCGGAGCCGCTTGCTGGTGGACTACGACGATCTCCTCGTCCGGCTGCGCGAGCTCTTGGACCAGGACGATGGCGTGCGCCGGCGCGTCTCCGAGACCTACCGCTACGTGCTGGTGGATGAGTACCAGGACACGAACCGCCTCCAGGCCGACATCGTTCGCAAGATCGCCGCCACCCACGACAACGTGATGGTCGTCGGGGACGACAGCCAATCCATCTATGCCTTCCGCGGCGCGACGTTCCGCAACATCATGGACTTCCCCACGCTCTTTCCCGGCGCGCGGGTCTTCAAGCTGGAGGAGAACTACCGGAGCACGCAGCCGATCCTCACGCTGGCCAACGAGGTCATCAATCTCGCCGCGGAGAAGTATTCCAAGACGCTGTTCACCCGGAAGAGCGAAGGTCCCCAGCCGGTGCTGGTCAAGGCCGGGGACGAGAACACCCAGTCCCGGTTCGTGGCGCAACGCATCCTGGAATTGCGTGAGGAAGGCGTGCCGCTACAGGAGATCGCCGTCCTGTTCCGCTCAAGCTTCCATTCGTTCGATCTGAAGATTCAGCTCT
>CAZMPH010000060.1:0-2088 GCA_964568195.1 uncultured Nitrospirales bacterium
GCTCGACTTTGAGGTCGTCGGCGGTCTTCGAGACGTTCCACCCGTGCTCGCGCAGCTTGCGCCCGATGTACTCCCGCTCGAACGCCGCGCGCGCGTCGCGCAGCGACCCGTAGTCGAACGCGGACGGCACCTGCGGCGGATGGATCTCGCCGGACTGGCGCACGAGCGGCACCACGTCCCCTGCCTGGATCTCGGCGCCGCGGGCCATGATCACCACCCGCTCCACCAGGTTGCGCAGCTCCCGCACGTTCCCCGGCCAGTCGTGCCGCGCGAGGGCGTCCAGCGCCTCCGGCGTGAACGTGCGCGGGCGCAAGCCCTGCTCCTCCATGTTGATCTGCATGAAATGCTCCACCAGCGCGGGAATGTCCTCCCGCCGCTCGCGCAGCGGCGGCGCGTCGATCTGCAGGACCGCCAGCCGGAAATAGAGGTCTTCGCGGAACGCGCCCTTGCGGATCTCCTCCATCAGATTCTTGTTGGAGGCCGCCAGCACCCGGACGTCCACCTTGATCGGCTTGGTCCCGCCGACCCGCTGAAACCGCTGCTCCTGCAGGACCCGGAGCACCTTGGCCTGCGTGGCGAGACTCATGTCCCCGACCTCGTCGAGAAAGAGCGTCCCCCCGTCCGCCAGCTCGAACTGGCCCCGCCGCGTCGCCGACGCCCCGGTAAAGGAACCCTTCTCGTGCCCGAACAGTTCGCTCTCGATCAGCGTTTCGGGGATGGCCGCGCAATTGACCTCGATGAAAGGCCGCTCGGCGCGCGGGCTCTGCAGGTGAATCGAGCGGGCTACCAGTTCCTTGCCCGTCCCGTTCTCGCCGGAGATCAGCACACGGCTGTTGGCCGGCCCCGCCATTGAGATCTGATGCCGCAGCTCGTTCATCACCGAGCCGTCGCCCACCATCTTGACGCGCCGGGCGGCCTGCTCCTTGAGCGACCGGTTCTCCTGCTCCAGCTTGTGCTCGTGCAGGGCGTGGCGGACCAGGAGCGTGACCTTGTCGAGGGAGAGCGGCTTCTCGATGTAGTCGTAGGCGCCGAGCTTGATGGCCTTGACCGCCGATTCGATGGAGCCGTGGCCGGACATCATCACGACCAGGGGACGCGGGCGCATCTCCATCATGCGGCGGAGCGTCTCGATGCCGTCGAGATCGGGCATCCAGATGTCGAGGAGCACGAGATCGGGCGCGGGCTCCGCCCTTACCAGCTTGAGGGCTTCCTGGCCGTCCTTGGCCGGCGAGACTTCGTAGCCCTCGTCCTGCAGAATGCCGGAGAGCGTGTCGAGAATCGCCGGCTCGTCGTCCACGATCAAAATGTGGTTGGCCATGGCGGTCGGAGCGACGATCAAGCCGGCAGCTCGATCGTGAAGATCGCCCCCTTCGGGGCGTTGTTGGCCGCGCGGATCCTGCCGTTATGGTCGGAAATGATGCGGTGCACGATGGCCAGCCCAAGGCCGGTGCCGGCTTTCGTCTTGGAGAAATAGGGCAGGAACAGATTCTCCTGATCCCCCGGCTGAATCCCGGTGCCCTCGTCGGCCACCTCGATCACGATCCTGCCCCCCCGCGCCTCGTGGCGGGTGGTCACCCACAGCCAGCCCTTGCCGTTCATCGCCTGGACGGCATTGTCGAACAGGTTGACGAACACGCGCTTCATCTGCTCTCGATCCATCATGATCCAAGGCAGGTGCTCGTCAAGGTCGGTCACGAACTCGACGTCGCGGTGCGCCCCCTTGTACAGCATGATCACGTCGTTGAGCGCGTCGTGGAGCGACTGGCGCTCCATGACCGGCACCGGCATCCGCGCAAATTTCGAGAACTCGTCCACCATCCGCTTGAGGCCGCTCACTTCCTTGACGATCGTCCCGGTGGCCTGGTCGACGATGTCTTTGAAGTCCGGCGCCCCTTCGAAGAACTTCTTCCGCAGGCGCTCGGCGGAGAGCTGGATCGGCGTGAGCGGGTTCTTGATCTCGTGCGCGATGCGCTGCGCCACCTCCTGCCAGGCGGCGGCCTTCTGCGCCTTGATGAGGGCCGACAGGTCCTCGAAGACCACCACGGCGCCCAGGCTCTCCCCCTTGTCGCCCCGCAGCCGCGACCCGTT
>CAZMPH010000060.1:2098-5742 GCA_964568195.1 uncultured Nitrospirales bacterium
CCAGCACCAGCACGCCCCCGCCCACCTCCGCCTGCCCCTCCCAAGCCAGCGACTCCCGCTCCCCCGCGCGGATCCGCTCGACGAGGTCCGTGAACATCACCAGCCCCAACGGCTTGAAGACGTCGTTCAGGAGCACGCCGCGCATCTTTTCCCCCTTGAGACCCAGAATGCGCTCGGCCGCGCGGTTAAAGGTCGTGATGCGTCCGACGGCGTCCACCGAGACCACGCCGCTGCCGACGTTGTCCAGGACCGTTTCCGTGTACGCGCGCCGGCGATCCAGTTCGATGTTGGATCCCTGCAGAGACTTGTTGGCCCGCTCCAGCTGCACCTTGCTGGCCTGAAGGTCCCGGGTCATGCGGTTGAAGGAGTCCACCAGGACGCCGATCTCGTCGTTCGCCTTGACGGTGATTCTGAAATTAAGATCGCCCGCGGCCACGGCCTTGGTGCCTTCCGCCAGCCGCTGGATCGGCACGGTGATCCCCTTGGCGATCTGAAAGCCGAACCACGTGCCGGACATGATGATTACCAGCGCGATTCCCATCACCAGCGCAATATATTGCGCCTTGATGGGGTCTTTGTAGGTCATGGCCTCCTTGAAGTTTTTGTAGGACTGGGTGACTCCGTCCATTTTCGCCACCAGCGCTTCCGGCAGGTATGTGTCCACCACGACGACGCCGGCCACCTGAGCCGGGTTCGACGCCGAGGGGATGGTCACCGCGGCCCGGATCAGGTCGCCGGTGGGGATGGACTGGAAGGACTTGACCTCGCCGCCGGCCAGGGCGTTCTCCACCAGCCGGTTCTGGGGATCGTCCAGCACGGCGAGCGGAATCTTGGGATCCACCGACCGGGTCAGGACCTGCTTCGTCGGCGAATAGACCTCCACGCCGCCGACGCCGTACTCCACGCGCTTGCGCTGCATGGCCACCGCCAGCGTCTCCTTGTGCGCCGGCGCCAGCAATTCATCGGCGTAGATCTCGCGGCTGATCGCGCGTGCTGAATTGAGCGCCACCACCTCGTGGCCCCGGCGATGCGCTTGCGCCACGTCCTGCGAATCCTTCAGCGCGTGCTCCACTTCCTGCCCGAACCAGTTGTCTATGCTTTCGGACAGCAGCTTGCTGGCCAAGCTCGCCATCAGCAGGGAGGGAATCAACGTGAACAGGACGAAGGCGGCGATCAGCTTGAACCGGAAGCCCGATCCCAATACCCGCTGGCGCTGTTCGAAGTAGGCCTTGACCAGGTTGCGGGACAGCAGCAGGATCAGAACCACGATGAGAATGACGTCCACGTTCAGGAGCGCCAGGACCAGGATGTTGCTGGGGACGAACGGCGTGGGCTGGGTCTGGTCGTAGTAGTGAAGGGTCAGGAAGACCATCGGGACCAGGAAGGCGAGCACGATCAGGACAGGGCGGAAATGCGAAACAGGACGGTCGGTGTCCGCCTTCGGAGGCGCTGTGGGCACGCGATTTTTATTCACGGCGGACATCTTAACCGTCGGTCTTGCGGGAATCAATGAGACTGCGCATCCATGCGGACTGGAACTCGGCGTAGGTTCCTCCCGTCACGTCCTGGATCGCCGTCGCGAAGTCCTTGGCCTCACCTAACCGCATCAACAGCGTGCGGACCGCCGCCTCGCCGTGGCGGGCCAGCAGATAGCTCACAGCCGCCTCGCTTTCCGCGTAGGCCAACTGTATCTGCGCAGGCTGAAGTTTCAGGAAAGACCCGTGAAGCTCGTTGAGGGGAATCAGCCGGTCGGCCGCCCGCGCAAGGTGCCGCTCATGGTCCGCGCCGCGGCCTTCGTTCACAACGGCGAGCCCCTCGCTGAGCCAGGTCGGGACGTTGCCGCGCGTTCGGGCGTGGATGAGCGCATGTGTGTACTCGTGACGGAGGGTTTTGTCCAGACTCTCTTTGTGCAACGCCGCCCATGAGACCGCCAGCCTGATCTGCCCGTCGAACAGCCCCTGGGCCCAGTGCGGGACGGACGCCTGCGCCGGAAATTCCCCGTCCGTGTAAAGCATGACCGGCACCCTGCTTCCGGGAAACGCCCCAAGCCGCCGTCCGACAGCGCGATAGGCGGATTCCAACCGCTCAAGGAGCGCCCACACGAGGGCCGGATCTTCCCGCCCTTCAAACCGCACCGTGAAATGACGACTTTCATATTTCCGAAACTGCAGGGCCGGATCGGCACCCGCGGCCGTGGCCATGATGGCCAGAACGACCGCCGAAAGGATCAAGAGGCGCCTGGTTGCCATCGCGCTAGGCTTTCGGAGCTTTGGCCTTCTCGACGAACTTGATGCGGAGGGTGTACAGCATCTCTTCCAGCAGGGTCTCTTCTTCTCCCGTAAGATTGCCTTTGGTCTTGGCCTCCAGCATCGTCAGGATGTCGATGATTTCCTGCGCGTGCACGAGATTGGGGCCCTGCTCGCCCGTGCCCTGGCCGATGGGCTCTCCAAGGTACATCAGAGCCGAAGTTGCCATTGAATAGATGAAGGACAGGAAATTAACAGGCGGGGCGGGTTGCCCCTTGGCAGGCTCGGCTTGCGGGGGCGGCGACTGCGCGGGCGCCGTCTTTTCTTCCGGCTCGGCTCCGGCTCCCCGACGATCCCGAATAATAAAGCCTTTTTCTTCCTCCGCCATGTTTCAACCCCCCCAGGTGCCTCCAAAATAACACACCAGGGCAGGGCAGAGCAATTTTGGCGCGGATGGGGCTATTCAGCGGATGTCCTGAAAGAAGGTGTGCGGGAGGACCGGCAGGCGGAGTTCGACGCAGAGAATGATGAGCAGGACGCGAGCCAGGCTGCGCCAGACCCCCATCTTGACGAACTTCCGCGAGTCGGTGAGGACCGGCGGCGCGAGCAGGACCGGGGCCGTGACCTGGACCAGCTTCTCGCAGAAGGCCACGTCTTCCAGGATCGGCTGATTGGGAAAACCGCCCATCCGGTCGAACAATTCCCTCCGCACGAACATCGCCTGGTCTCCGTAAATGATCCTCGTGCGCCGGCACCGGAAGTTATCAAGAACGGACACCAGTCGCAAGCGCCAGTCGCCGCCCGAAAACTGATGCAGAAAGCCTCCGGCCTGGATCGCCGGGTCCGGCTCCATCGCGTTGAGCCGCGCGAGAGCGCCTTCGGGCAGGCGGGTATCGGCGTGCAGGAACAACAGCCACTCCCCTTTTGCCTCCTTCGCTCCGGCATTCATCTGGGAAGCGCGGCCCTTGGGCGCAGTCAGCAAGCGGACGCGTCGGTCCCTACACGTGACCTCGTGTACGATCTCGCACGTCCGGTCGCCACTGCCGCCGTCCACGACGATCACTTCGTAGGCCCCGCGCTGCCTGAGCAGTTGGCAGAGAGTCTCCGGCAGGGCTTTTTCTTCGTTAAGGGCCGGGATGATGACGGAGATCATTGGATAAGCCAGGACGACAATGAACTCCTGGCATCCTTTATGTACGCGGCTGCATCTTCGTCGATGGACGCGAAGAGATCTCCCAGCGCCATGACCATCTCGTCGGCCACGGCCAGATACTCCTGCGCGCGCTCCCTCAGCGCCTCGGGGGAAGCCTGACCCGCCTCGATGGCCCGCTCCAACGCGCGCCGGCCGAAGGCGTGATGCGCCTCTTCCTGATGCAGGAGGGTGCGGCGCAGACGGCC
>CAZMPH010000060.1:5752-6069 GCA_964568195.1 uncultured Nitrospirales bacterium
GCTTGACGAGCCCGGCTTCAAGCCGCTTGAGGATCGCCTCGCCCAGCCCTTCCAGAATGATCTGCTCGGCCAGAAGCGTCTCGGCAAACCGGCGCTCCCTGATCGCCTCCTCGATGAGCGCGCGATAGCGTTTCAGGGGAGGAAGGACGGGACAGGCTCCCAGATGGCGCGGCGCCAGCCACAGGACGGCGCCATGAAACACGGCCGCATGGAGCGCCTCCTGCCGGGATTGCCCCGCCAAAAAACGCCGCGCGCCGGCGTCAGGCGCTAGCGAGGCTTGCGCCCGGGCGCAATCGTGCGCTAGGCGCTCGCCGTGC
>CAZMPH010000060.1:6079-11986 GCA_964568195.1 uncultured Nitrospirales bacterium
GGAGCCGGGCCAGCGAGACCCGCTCGTCAGGACGGACCAGCATAGGGAATCCCGTTCAGGTTCCAGTCGTACTCCAGGAACTCGACCCGGTACGGCGCGCTCTCCAGCTCGCGCGCCAGTTGCGGATCGGCTACGTATCGCTTCACGTAACCGAGGAGCGACCCCGAGTGAGCCGTAAAGTCGTCCTCGAACCACTTGAAGATCATGGAGAGATAGACGACCTTGCGCTCGCGGTCGAAGCGATTGCGGGTGGGATCGTTGATGTACTCCCGCGCGCTGCGGTCCAGTTGCTCGTCCAGCTTGTCCGCCGCATAGGCCCAGGACTGGAGCTTGGGGCAGGACTTCGAGGCGCAGACGATCGCGAAATGGATGCGCGGCTCGCGGAAGTCCGGGATCAGGAGCTTGCGTTCCAGGTCGTAGAGATTGATCGTGGAGCCGCCGACGCGATGCTCCTTCGCGATGAAGTACCGGTACTGGCCGAACTTCGTGAGCGGGGAATATCCGTCCAGGATACCCTTGGCGGCGAACGCGTTGTAGGCGTTGATCCAGAACGCAAGGCGCTCCTGGCGCGCGAGCAAGGTGTAGGGGTCAACCCGGTCCAATGTGCGAAGGTAGACCGGAAACCGTGGATCGGCCGCAATGGCTGGATAGTTTACCACCACATGCGCGCGGAGCACCTCGTCGAAGGCCGCGTGGGAAAAATCCTTGGGCGCGAGGGGCTGCGCGGGGCTGAACGTCCGCGGCACCGTCGAGCAGCCGGCCAAGAGGATCAACGCTATCAGAGCAAGCGCCCGCAAGACACGTCCTAGCGCTCTGCCAGAAGGGTTTCAATCTGTTTTTCGGTCTGCTCATAGCCACCCTCGCCGAATCGCGTATAGCGGATGACGCCCCGCTTGTCGATCAGGTAGAACGCCGGCCAGTAGCGGTTGCCGTATAGGTTCCAGGTCGTAAAATCATTGTCGATAGGGACCGCATACTGAATGCTGTTGTCGCGAATGTGTTTCTTGACGTTCTCGAACTCCGGCGAATGCACGCCGATGACGACAAGGCCTTGGCCCGCGTATTGCTTGTGCCACGCCTTCACGTAGGGTTCGACGTTACGGCAGTTATAACAGCCGACCGTCCAGAACTCGACGAGCACGACCTTGCCTCGCAGATCGGCCATGTGCTTGGGCTCGGAGTTGAGCCAGACCGGATTGGCGATCTCGGGGGCGGGAATGCCGACACGGCCTTGAGCCGACGGCCTGAAGACCGCGACGGCCGCCACCGCCACCAGGATCCCGAACAACACGGTGGTGCGTTTGGGATTTGACTTCACTTCGCGCCCTTCTGGAAAAAGGCCTCGCCGATCTTCACGTGGAACTTATGACACCAGATTACCACGCTGTCATAGTCCTGGGCATTGACGCCGGCGGGGATCGGGAACTCAAGCGCTCCGGAGAACTCCGTCAACTTCCCCAGCTCGACCCCTTTCGTATAATCCCCGCCCTTGGCCAGATGCACTCTGCCGTCGGGAACTCGATCGATCTTCGCGTCAAGCAGGAACAAGGCGGGATTTCCGCCTCTGCCTTTCGAGATGACGACCTTGCCGGCCGCATGATGGCCCCCCGCGCCGGTCAACATTCCCGTCGCCTTTCCGTCCATCGCCCCGCTGAAAGCCGGCGGCGCCGCAAAACCGATGGCGACGACGAGCACGACGACAGCGCCTTTACGGATTGCGTGCACCATTGAATTCTCCTTTCGGACTATCCAGAAGCGTGTTATACGTCTTTCACGGTGACCGGCACGCGATGCAACCCGCTGTCGCCGTCCGGGAATGAAACCCGCGGCTCCGGATCCTGGACCACTCCGCGGGTATCCGTGGCTCTCACCATGAGGGCATAGTCGCCCTCCGTGCGAACCTCCCACCGATAGGTCCAGAGCACCCAGGCGTAGGGCGAGAGCGGCGGCTCCAGCGCCGCCGCGCGCCACGACGCTCCACCGTCCGCGCTGACTTCCACTTTGGCGATTCCGTGCAGTCCTCCGAAGGCAATCCCCTTCACCGTATGGATGCCCGGCTTGAGAATGTCGAAGCGGCCCGGGCGGTCGATGCGCGACCGTACCGGTATGACCGCGTCGTCAGACCAGCCCTGCTGTTGCCAGTAGCCTTGATAATCGCCGGCCACCAGCTCCAGCTCGCCAAGCCACTTCACGTTCTTCATGCCGTAGATGCCGGGGACGATCACGCGCGCCGGAAATCCGTGCTCGGGCGGGAGGGGCACGCCGTTCATCTTCGTGGCCAGCAGGACCTCGTCCCGCATCGCGCGCGCGACGAGGACGCTGTCGGAATAGTCGTCCTGGCCGCGCATCACCAGATCCATCGCTCCCAATTTGACGCCGGCTTCATCCAGCAAGATATTGAGCCGGACCCCTTCCCACCGCGCGGTCCCGATGGATGGCCCTCCGATGTCGTTGCCTATGCACTCCAGTGTAGAGATCAACGAGGTCTGGCGACGTTTCAACAGGTCGTCGTAGGTCAACGTCAAGGGAGTCCGTACCAGGCCGGCGATTCGCAACGACCAGCGGTCAAGCCGGACATCAGGAGGCGGCCCGATCGAAGTGACGTAGAACTCGTCATTCGGGGTGATCGGGGTCGTTTCCCGCCCGGACCGGGCCAGGAGGCGATCCACCAGGCCAGCCTCCGCGCGATTATTGGGTAATGCCCCGGCTGCCAGAGCCGCCAGCGACCCGATCAGAAACCCTCGACGTGAGATGCTCGGCATGGCCGTTGTGCGCGCGGTCCGCCTCTACGGCGCCGGCTTCCTGAAGACGATATCGCCGTAGAACGCGGTGGCGGATTCGCCGGTGTTATCGGTATCGGTCATGATGGCAACGCCGGAGATCATCGACGGCTCCTCGCCGAAGGCCTTCTTGTAGTCCTCGTAGACGTTACGCTCTTCGCTCACCCATTGATTCAGGCGGTCCGTCCCACTCTCCACGACGATCATCTTGGCCTGGTCCGTATAGGGATTAGGCACCACCGTGCCCTTGGGCGCCTTGCTCTCCCAGATGTAATTGATCGCATCGAGCGGAGGGTACTGCCCGTAGAGCAAGCGGACCGCTTCGTATTGCGCCTTCTTGAAAAAACTGACTTTGCTCGCGTCATACTCGAACGTGATGTAGAGCCGGGCCGGATAGTCATCACCCTCCTTCTTCAACACGTCCCCGTTCTTGAGGATGTTGGCGACCTTCCACCGCCACTGCACGATCGGGTAGTCCTTCAGGTTGATCTTGATCTCGCGCGTCAGGCCCGAGGCCGACGCTTCGCTGACCGCCTTCACAACGACAGCGTCTCCGTCCTTGACCACCTTGTACGTCGTGTGCTTCTCGATCTTCTTGAAGGTGAGCGGCTTCCATCCATCCGGCAGAGCGTCCCCTTCGGAGGCCACGGAGAACTTGCCCACTTCGAGGACCGATCCGGATTGCGCATGAATGACCCACGGCAAGGCCAGGACAACACCCAGCGCCCCTGCAAAAACCACCATGTCTGCGCTCTTCACGAGGATTTGTCTTTCACGTGCCGGAAGCGGCGGAGCAGCTCCTCGCGAACAGCCGGGGGAACTGGCGCCTCCGGCAACCGGCCCAGGGTCTGAATCGTCTGTCTCACTTGCTTAAGATGCACGCGACACCCAAAGCACAAGCCCAGATGGAGGTGGAACCGGACCCGCCCCCAGAAGGTCATGGAGCCTTCCAGGTAGTCGGTGACCAACTCGACGAACTCGACACAGGTCATCCGGCCGGCCAGATAATCAAGGACGAAAATCTTTATTGCCTCGCGGGTCATGCCGGTTTGAGGCCTCCTTCAACATATTTTTCGAGCGCACGCCTGACTCGCGACCGGGCCCGGTGGAGCAGCACGCGCTGATTGGCCTCGCTGACGGCAAGCATTGCGCAGACCTCCTTCGAGTCCAGCCCCTCCACGTCCCGAAGCACGAGTACCTGCCGCAGATTCGGAGGGAGCGCCTCGATCGCCTTTTCCAGAAACACGCCGCCCTCCCTGGACAGGGCGAGCTTCTCCGGTGTGTTCTCGTCCCAGGGCTGTGGATAGGACGTCCAGTAGCCGGCCCAGTGGCCCGTGGTTCTGAACCGTGAGGGATCCACGGCCGGTTCATCTGACCCATCATCCGCGCCGTCGAGCGGAGAAAAGGAGACGTGCCGGCTCTCGCGGACGCCCCGTGTCTTGGCCTTGTTGGTCAGGATACGGAAGAGCCACGTCTTCAGCGAGGAGCGTCCCTCGAACCGGTCCAGTCCCTCCATGACCCCGATCCAAGTCTCCTGGACCACCTCTTCAGCAACGGAATGATCGGACACGTGAGCCAGAGCCAGCCGGAGAAGCGAGTGGTGATGGCGATCGACCAGCGAGGCGAAGGCGGCTTCATCGCCGCTGCGGAGCCGTTCGAGCAGCCGGCGCTCTTCCGGACCGGCGTCTTCAGCCAGTTGCTGCGGTTCGCTCATGACCCTCCACGGGCGCGGAGTCTGCCAATCGGCCCGTAAAGGTAACACCGCGTACCAGGACACGCAACCAGGCACGCCCTACCTCGTCCAGGCGAACCACTTCTTGAGGATGTTTTTCGCGCGAGGGGTGAACGTGGTCTTGCGCCAGGCGTTGGCGACCTTCTTCACAACCTCTGCCTGCGTCGGGTAGGGGTGAATCGTGCCGGTGATGGTCTTCAAGCCAAGGCCCGCTTTCATCAGCACCGAGAACTCGCTGATCATGTCGCCGGCGTGCGCGGCCACGATGGTCGCGCCGAGGATCTGATCGGTGCCCTTCTTGACGTGTACGCGGGCGAAGCCCTCGTCCTCGCCGTCCAGGATGGCGCGGTCCACCTCGTCGAGCTTGAACGTGAAGGTGTCCGTCTCGATGCCCTTGGCCTTGGCGTCGGCCTCGTACATGCCCACATGCGCGATCTCCGGCTCCGTGAACGTGCACCACGGCATGATCAGCGAATCCATGCTGGCATAGGCCAGTCCAAACGGATGCGGGAACAGCGCGTTCTGAATGAGAATCTGCGCCATCGCATCGGCGGCGTGCGTAAACTTGTACCGCGAGCAGATGTCGCCGGCCGCGTAGATACGCGGGTTGGTCGTCTGTAACCGGTCGTTCACGTTCACGCCGGTCTTGTCGTATTCGACCCCGACGGCTTCCAATCCGAGCCCGTCCACGTTCGGCGTGCGGCCAACGCCGACCAGGATTTCATCGACCGTGATGTCGTACTGTTGGCCGTGCGAATCGACCGTCAACCGCTTGCCGCCGTCCGTTCTATTGACCTTCAAGTCCTTGCCGCAGCAGAGCAGCTTGATGCCGTCGCGGAGCATGGACTCGTGGACGATTCCAGCCGCGTCCCGGTCTTCGTTCGGCATGATGCCGTGCATCGCCTCGATGAGGTACACCTGGCTGCCGAAACGGGCAAACGATTGCGCCAGTTCGCATCCGATCGGTCCAGCCCCGATGACCGCCAGGCGCGGCGGCAACTCGGTCAGCGTAAAGATCGTTTCGTTCGTGAGGTAGCCGGCCTCCTGTAACCCGGGAGTAGGCGGAGCGGAGGCCCGGGCGCCGGTACAGATCGCCGCTTTCGCGAACCGCACAGTTCGGTTACCGGCCGGCCCCTCGACCACCACCGTATCCGGTCCGGAAAACCGGGAGTTTCCGATGAAAACGTCCACGCCCAGACTCTTGTACCGATGGACCGAGTCCGTGTGGCTGATGCGCGCCCGGAGTTTTCGCATCCGACCCATGGCCGCGCCAAAGTCATACTTCACCCCGGGCGGGATGTGCACGCCGAATTCGTCCGCATGGCGCACGTCCGCCCACGCGCGTGCGGCCCGAATCACGCCCTTCGACGGCACGCAGCCGACATTGAGGCAATC
>CAZMPH010000061.1:0-11820 GCA_964568195.1 uncultured Nitrospirales bacterium
GAGAAAACCATCTTTCCAGGAGGTGCACAATGTTTCAAGAATGGTTGACCTTGATCCTAGGTTCGTTGCAACAGCTCTGGGCTGCGATCGTGAACAAGCTCCCGGGTGTGCTGGCGGCGTTGCTTCTGCTGTTGATCGGCATGGTGGTGGCGCGAGGCGCGAGAGCCAGTGTCGTGAAATTTTTCAAGTTCGCCCATGTTGATGAGTACACGGAGCGAATCAAGTTGAATGAGCTTCTGTCCCATTTGGGCTTTGGTCGCTCACCCGCTTATATCGTAGGGTTTTTGGTCTACTGGCTGCTGATCCTGGTGTTCTTGGTTGCTGCAGCGAATGCGGTACAACTGACCGTGGTTTCCCAGCTTCTGGAGCGATTTGTATTGTTCATCCCCAAGATTATCGGCGCGGTGCTCGTGTTGGCCGGAGGGCTGCTCGTCGGCCACTTTTTGAGTGAGGTCGTGCAGAATGCCGCCACGGCCAACGAGATCCAGGGGGGCGTGGCCCTGTCCAAGATAGCGCGGTTGGTGGTGATGGTGTTTGCGTCAATCATGGCGCTCGAACAGGTCGGTCTCGACACCGCCATTGTTGCCTCGTCGGTTCAAATCATCATGGGTACGATCGGACTGGGCCTGGCGATTGCCTTTGGCTTGGGTGGGCGGGATGCGGCCGCGGAAATCGTGAGGAACTTCACAAGAAGCCGCAGTGGAGGTGGGTCGTAACAGGATCCGCCCTGGGATTAATCGGGCCTGAGCGCCCGACGCATGATGTCCTTGTCGAAGTAGTTGACGGACATGCCGGCGTCGAGGACGATGCCCTGGGCGTTGATGCCGGACGAGCGCTCGCTCAGGAGAAACGCCGCCGCATTGGCGACTTCCTGCGTCGTCACCCCCTTCTTCCGCAGCGTCAGCCGCTCCGCGTACAAATAATAGTCTGCGTAGCCGGGAATGCCGGCCGAGGCCGAGGTCTTGAGCAGACCGGGGTTGACCGAGTTGAAGCGGACGGTGGAAAACGCGCTGAAGGATTTGGCCAGAAAGCAGATGGTGGAGTCCAGCGCGGCCTTCACCGGACCCATGATGCCGTAGTTCTCGGCCGCCATCTTCGTGGTCGAGATGGAGACCGCGACAACTGAAGCATCGGTCGCGAGGTTTTTCTTGAAGGCGTTCGCGACGGCGATCAGGGAATAGCAGGAAACGTCGATGGATTGAAGGAAAGACTTCCGGGTCGTCTCGTGGAAGGGCTTGATGCCGCCTTCGTAATCCAGAAAGGCGATGGAGTGGACGAGCCCGTGGATCGCCGGGTGGGCCTTGCCGATGTCGCGGGCCACGGCGAGGATCTCCTCTTCGCGTCCGACGTCGCAGACGTGAATCTCCGCTTTCGGCAGGAGCTTCGAGACGCTGTCCTTGCGCTCCTTCGACCGCACGACGTAGACGACCGTCGCGCCCTCCGATTCGAGCACCTGGCCGACGTGGTACGCGACGCTCTTCTTGTTCGCCACGCCGAAGACGACGATCGTCTTGCCTTCGAAGCCGAGAAAGCTCACGCCGGGTTCCTCATATTCGACCCGTCGCCGACGTCCGCCATGCCGACGACGAATTCCGTGCGCAGCACGTTCTGGCCGTTCACGCTGACCGAGCCTTTCATGATCAACGCGCCCATGATCTCTTCTACGATCTCCACCTCGATCACCAGCTTGGCGCCGGGAAAGACGGGCCGCCGGAAGCGGGCGTTCTGGATCTTGCTGAGCACCGGCACTTTCTTCGGGTCGAGCTTGCCGCGGCCGAACAACAGCGCGGCGCCCGCCTGAAACACGCACTCGCAGATCAGGACGCCCGGCATGATGGGCCGGCCCGGGTAGTGCCCTGCCAGATAGGGCTCATCCGGATGCAGAGTCTTGACGGCCTTGATGCGGCGGTCGTCCCGCTCGAGGACCTCGTCGAGAAAGAGAAAGGGCGGGCGGTGGGGGATCAGCGCCAGCACCTCGTCCGTCCGGGTCGTCATCTTACAGGCCTCCGTCCACGGACAGGACCGATCCGGTGATATAGCCGGCTTCGCGGGAGGCCAGGAAGAGCACGCAGTAGGCGACGTCGTCGGGCGTCCCGAAGCGCTTGAGCGGGATCGACGCCAGGTAGTCCTTGCGGAGCTTCTCCGGCAGGTCCGCGACGAACTCCGTGTCGATGAAGCCCGGCGACACGCAGTTCGCGGTGATGCCGCGCGAGGCCACTTCCTTCGACAGGGAGCGGGTCATCGCGATCTGCCCGGCCTTGGAGGCGGCGTAGTTCGCCTGCCCCTCGAACCCGAAGCGGCCGGCCGGCGACGTGATCGTAATGATGCGGCCGTAGCGGTTCTGCATGAACCGGTGCACGGCCAGCTTGGACATGTTGAAGGCGCCGGTCAGGTTGACGTCCAGGACCTTCTGCCAGTCTTCCGGCTTCATCATCGCCAGGACGGCGTCCTTGCGGATGCCGGAATTGTTGACGAGGACGGAGAAGTTCTTGTGCTCCGCGTCGAGATCCTTGTAGAAGGCCTCGACCTGCGCATAATCGGCGACGTCGAACTTGCGAAGGTGCAGCGCCTTGGCGGCGGCTGGCCCCAGGGACGTCTTGAACGCTTCCGACGCGGCGTCGTTGGCTGAATAAGTGGCCACGACCGTCGCGCCCGCCTCGAGGAAATGCCGGGAGATGGCCCGGCCGATGCCGCGGGTGCCTCCGGTGACGACGACGGTCTGGTCGCGAAAATCAAACACGATGCTACTCGGAGGCGCTCATGGCGGGGGTCGTCTCTTCCTGGACGTGGGCGGGAGCCGATACGTCCTGCCTGAGGTACTTGTCCACCTCGTTGGCCATGATGACGCCGTAATTGATGGCGCCCAGCCAGCCGGACATGATGATGCCGACGGAGCCGGCGTGAAAGAGCCCGCCGATCTCTTTCGAAAGGTTCTGGCTGATCTTCAGTCCCTCGAACTTGGTGCCGAACGACGCGCCCGCCATGTGCCGGGTGTAGTATTCGAACGTCCGGGGGGTGGACGCTTCCAGATGGTCGATCTTGGCGCTGACGCCCGGCAGGTACTTCTCCAGCGTGTCCACCACGCCCTTGATGAGCTGCTCCTTCTCCCGCCGGTAGTCCTCTTCCGACAGCGTGATCCAATCCTCGTAGTTGGCGTTGGTCGAGCAGACGATCGAGTAGCGGTCCGATCCGGGCCGCGTGTCCGGGTAATAAAAGGAATAGGTCCGGCTCGTGACGTTCATGGAATTGAGGGCCTCCGTATCGAATTCCGGATGGGTCGAGGTGAAGAACAGATCCCCGATGTAGGGGATGGATTCGCCCTTGCGAATGCCCATGTACACCTGGCAGCTGCTGCTGTTGAGGCGGACGGCGGCGGCCTCGCGGAGGAAATCCTGGCGGAAGTGCTCGTCGCCGACCAGCTTATGGATGGTGGACTTGAGGTTGGCGTTTGACAGCACGGATTTGGCGCGGATCGTCCGGCCGTTGCAGATCATGCCGGCCACGCGGCCCCTCTCAAGCAGGACCTTCTCTACCAGGGTGTGATGGCGCAAATCCACCTTGTTGGCCTTGAGCGTCGCTTTCATCTTCATGATGAGCTTGTCCGTGCCGCCCTGGAAGGTGTAGACGCCCTTGCTCATGAAGTTGGAGAAGACGATGCCGAACGTGATGGCGGGGTCATCCAGCGTGGAGCCGTTGGCGTAGGCGATGGGTTCCATCAGTAGGCGCCACACGTCGGGGCGGCCGGGGAAGTACCGCTCGAAGAGCTCGCGGGTGGTCGTCTTCTGGTCGTCGTAGAAATTCATGCCGCGGGCGAACTTGAAAAACGCCTCGACGGTCTCGGCCGGGATCTTGAAGTGGTTGACCAGCTTGTCGGTGAAGTCGGTCTTCTCGAAGGTCGTGGTGAAGGAGAACTGGGGGTTGTCGAACCGGATGCCCTTGAGCTGGACGATGGACTCCGCGATGTCCGCCGACCAGTACTTGCGGCAGGTCTTGATCATGCCGATGGGGAAGCCGTGGAGCGAGATGTCGAAGATGTGCCCGCCCTTCCGCTTGAACCACGTCGCCATGCCGCCGAAGTTGTAGTGATGCTCCAGGAGGAGCACCGAATAGCCGCAGGTCGCCAGGCGGTTGGCGGCCGTCAACCCGGCCAGGCCCGAGCCGATGATGATGGCGTCGTAGTCGGGCTTGACGCCTTTCAGCCAGTCTTGCGCCATTACGCCTTCTTCAGCACGTGCAGGTTGGCCATTGAAATGCCGCTTAACATCGCCCCCACGATCCCGAGGAAGCCCTGGTCGTTGCCGCAGATGAACAGGTTCTCCAGGTGTGTCCGTCCCGTCTTGAGCTTTCCCGGCGCTCCGTAGACCGCCCCGTTCACGTGGCCCGTCCAGTGCTTGATGGTCCGGGGGGTGAAAAAGTCCGTGAACACGATATGGTCCCGGAAGTCGGGGACGAATTTTAGCACTTCTTGGTGGATTCGCGGAAGCCAATCCCCTTTGGCCTGCTGATAGGCCGGTTCGTCCAGGGATGCCCAGCGGTCGAAGTTGGCCAGACAGGTCAAGCGAATCATGCTTTTTGCAAGAGGCTTGTCGTAACGAAAGTTGTCGGGGCAGCAGATGACGCCGCTCCGGGGATCGACCAAATCGGCGGGCACCTCGTAGTGAAACTCCTTGCCTGTGTTGTAGAAGATGATCGTCGTGTCGTGGCCGAGTGCCTTCATCGGCTTGTCGAGCACGTGGATGATCTCGATAAACGACATCCGTCCGGCCAGGTTGGAAAACTGCTCCGGAGCGCAATCGCTGCACAGGCGCATCGTCTCGACGTAGCCGGCGGAGGAGAGGATGGCGTCGGCTGTGAGCGTCTCGCCGCTGTCGAGTTCCACGAACTGGACCCGCCCGCCCTCGACGCGCAGCGACCGTACCCCGCACTTCATCCGGACAGTGCCTCCGACCGCCCGCACCTTCCGGCGCAGGGCCGTGATGATGCGCCGGACGCCCTCCCGGGGCCGGGCTAGGCCTTCGCAGAAGATGCTCTTGAACATCACCACGAACTGGCCGAACTCCATGTCGTGCTCGTCCGCGTTGCCGTAGATCATCAGCGGGCAAAAGAGCATGTCGGTCAGCAAGGGATCGGTGAGAAAACGCGAGACGACCTGCCGCCCCGACAGGGGCTTGGCGTCGAGGTCCAGTTCGTCATAGTCCCGGATGTGCTGCACCAATCGGAGGAAGTTGTCCTTCTGGGCGGGGAACTTCTCGATGACCTCCTGCACGAAGAACTCGAAGCCGTTGTTGAAGCGGAGCGTAATGCCTGGAAACCGCACCTCGGAGCGGTATTGAGGAACCAGCCCGAAGTCCTCCGGCTTGAGCCGCAATTGCCGGTAAATCTTGGTGAGGGGCGCGCCGTGCGTGCCCGGCGGCACGTAATTGGTCATGGCGTGGAGGCCGACGTCGAACTGATGGCCGCCCAGCGCGTAGTAGGAATTGAGCCCGCCGGCCGCGTAGTGCCGCTCCAGCACGCACACCTTTTTGTCGAAATAGGCCAGGCGGATGGCCGCCGCCAGGCCCGACATGCCGGCGCCGATGATGAGGGCGTCATAGTGGGTGGAAGACATGGAGAAATCCTATGCCGGGACGGGGGAAACGGTATCAGTCTAGCGGGGGACCTGTCAAAGGCCCCGATCTGGGCGGTCCGGGAGAAACGCGGTTATTTGTCTTTGAGCTTGGGTGTGAGGTAGGCCACACAACTGTCCAGGCTGGCCAATTGCCCGTAGTCGGCTTCCGGGACTTCGACCTTGTAGCGCTTGCGCAGCTCCATCACGATATCGAGAAAGTCCATGGAGTCGAGCTCGAGCTGCTCCCGGAGCGCCACGTCGCTTTTGAGATGGCTCAGGTCTTCGTCAGGCGCGATCACGCTGATGATCTGGATGATCGCTTGCTTGATCTGATCGTTCGTCATGTCGAGGCTTCCCCGAGGTCCGGCTGGGCACAATCGGCCTCAGAAAATACACGATTTATATCCGTTTTACAACCACTACCGAGTTAATTCCCAGCATGCCCGAGGAATTGTTCAGGATATAGTCCACACGGGGCAGTTTTTGGGGGGAATTCAGCACTAAATTGGGGACTTCGCACAGGGGGTCCAGGTGGTCCACGTTGATGGTCGGGTGGACGATGCCGTCGTCGAACGAGGGCAGATTGCCGGCCAGTTCGAGGGCTCCGGCGGCGCCCATGGAGTGTCCGATGAAGCTCTTGGTGTTGTTGAAATGCGTCTTGGGGCAGCCGGCGAAGACAGTGCGTAGCGCCTGGCACTCCTGGATGTCTCCGAGGGGGGTCGCCGTGGCGTGAGTGCTGACGATGTCGATGTCCTGCGGGCCGATCCCGGCGCGTTTGAGCGCCGCCTGCATGCACTCGATGTGCCGCTGGGCGTTGGGCAGGACGAAGTCCGACGCGTCGGAGTTCATGTGGTAGCCAACGATCTCGCCGTAGACGTGGGCGCCACGGGCCTCGGCGTGGTCCAGGCGCTCCAGGAGGAAGACGCACCCGCCTTCCGAGCACACGATCCCGTTCCGGTCGCGGTCGAAGGGGCGGGACGCCTTGGCCGGGTCAGCATGGCTTGCCAGCGCGCCCTGGCTGGCGAAGCTGGCGAAGATGCCGAACGTGTGGATGCTCTCCGAGACCCCGCCCGCCACCGCCACGTCCACTTCGTCCAGCAGCAGCATCTGGACCCCCTGGATCAAGCCGGCGTTTCCCGCGGCGCAGGCGGCGCCGATGGTGTAGTGAGGGCCGGTGATGCCCATGTTCAGCGTCACCTCGCCGGCCGGGGAGTTGGCGACCGTCCGGGGGTTGTGGTGGTGGGACCAGAACTTGGTGTCGTAGTTGAACTGGCTGATGTTGTAAATCTCGTTCTCGGTCTCCACGTTGCCGTGCTCGGTGATGCCGAGATAGACTCCGATGCGGCTCTTGTCGAGGGAGGGGTAGTCGAGCGTCGAGTCGGCCATCGCCTCCTGCGAGCAATAGATCGCGATGGACCCGGCCCGCGTGCCGCGCCGGACCTCTTTCTTCAATTGATACTTGAGAGGATCGTAGTTACAGACGCCCGCCAGCACCTTGCCCATGTAGCGGGTCTCGAACCGGACGACGCCGGAGACCCCCTTCAGGAGGTTCGCCCGGTACTCGGCCAGCGTGTTCCCGTTGGGCGAGGTGAGCCCGATGCCCGTGATGACGATGCGGCGGCGGTTGTTCATACGGCCTGGAGCGCTTTGATCGTCCGGTCCAATCCGTCCTCGGTGCCGATGCGCGGTTCGTAGCCGAGGTCTGTCCGCGCCTTCGCAATATCGAAGTAATGCGACGTGGCCAACTGGTCGGCCAGGAACCGGGTCATCCGAGGCTCCCCCCGCAGCGGCAGCACAGTATAGGCCATTTCCATGGCCGCTCCAACTGTCCGGGCTACTCCCCGGGAAATCTTGCGATGGACGACGGGAATGCCCAACCGTTCCAGGATCGCGTTGATCCAGGGCCACAGCAGGACGGGAGCCCCCTGTGAGATAAAGTACGCCTGACCGTTGACAGGCGAGCCGTCGCCGAGCCGGTCCGCCGCCAGGAGATGCGCGTCGGCCGCGTTCTCCACGTAGGTGACGTCCACTTTGTTTGTGCCGTCTCCCACCTGGACCAGAAGTCCCTTCCGAGCCCGGTCAATGATTCTGGGGAACAGGTGGGGATCGCCGGGCCCGTAAATCAGATGCGGGCGGAGCGATGCCGTCAGCAAGCCGTCTGTGCCGTTCGCTTGGAGGACGAGCCGCTCGGCCTGGGCCTTGGTGGCAGGATAGGGACATTCGTAGCGAGTGGGATAGGGAACCCGCTCATCCGCATTCACGAGATTTCCGGGAGCCGACACGACACTCGGCGTGCTGGTGTAGATCAATTTCAGCCCGCCCGCCTTCCGGCATCCGTTGAGGACGTTCTGCGTGCCGACGACGTTGGGCCTGTAGTAGGTCTGCCACGATCCCCAGTAGCCCGCGCGGGCGGCAACGTGGAAGACCGCGTCCATGCCCCGGCACGCGCGCTCGACCGCCGCCACATCCTGAATGTCCGCGCGCACCACCTCCGCGCCCATCTTTTCCAGGTCGGGATAGCCGCGCCGGCCCAGGACCCTGACCTGGTCTCCCCGCGCCAGCAGCTTCGCGACGATGTGCCGGCCGAGAAAGCCTCCGCCGCCCGTGACCAGCGCCTTCATCGCAGGTGCTCTGCCGCCCAGGTGGCCAGCTTGTCCCGCGAGATCTTCACGTTGTGGCGCACGTCGACGGGGAACGCCCAATGGAACAGCACCGACGTGATTCCTGCGGTCAGCGGATTGGCCGCGCCCAGCCGCAGCAGCTCGCCGGTGAACCGCGCGGTTGCGTCGGCGGTTGCGGGAAACTTGTCTGGATGGGGCTCGATGACGATCACCGGCTGCTGATTGCCGGCGGAGCCGATTCCCACGAGGGCCGAACGGAACACGTCGGGGTGCTGGTTAAAGATCGCCTCGCAGGGCACGGTGAACAGGGTACCCTGGACGGTCTGCACGCGGTCGGCCTTGCGTCCGCAGAACCAGAGGCGGTTGCGCTCGTCGAGGTAGCCGACATCCCCCATGCGGTGCCACCATGAAGTGCCGTCCGGGATTTTGGCGAGCGCCGTTGCCTGCTCGCGCTGGAAATATTCTCGCGTGACGACGGGGCCTTTGACGACCAGCTCGCCGATCTCGCCGCGCGGGAGCACCAGCCGGTCGTCCCAGGACGCAATGGCTTCGTCCGCGATGCGGATGACCCGCAGGGTGATGCCCGGCAACGCCTTGCCCACGCATGTGCCCTTGCCGGTTCGGGTGAGCGCGGCCGTTTCGTTCAGGACGTCCCGCGCCGTGATGGAGGACACCGGCAGCGCCTCCGTGGCGCCGTACGGCGTGTGCGCGTCGGCGCGGTCCGGGAGGATGCGCTGAACCCGTTCCAGGATGGCGGGCGAGACGGGCGCGCCCGCCATGAGCACACGCTGGAGCGACGGCAGCGTCAGATTCCGCTCCACGCAGTACCGCCCGACCCGGTCCCAGATGGCGGGCGAGCCGAAGGACTGCGTGACGCGGTGGGCCTGGATCTCGGAGACGAACTTCTCCGGGTCCGCCCGGGCGGGACGGGCCGGGTCCATGTCGGGGACGACGATGGTGACGCCCATGGCCACGCTGAAGAGAGCGAACAGCGGGAAGGCAGGCAGATCCACTTCGCCTTCCTTGATGCCGTAGCAGTCGCGCAGCGCGCGCACCTGGGCGTCGAACATCCCGTGCTCGTATACGACTCCCTTGGGCGCGCCCGTGCTGCCCGAGGTGAACAGGATCGCGGCTGTGTCATTCGCCCTTGTAGGTGCACAAGGAAACTCGCGCCACATGGATTCGCGAATGTGGGCGAGCGTCGGCCCACCCCAGAACCAGCGGCGCCCGACCGTGACCGCCGTCTTGATGGTTCGGAAGGCGTGAGGGCGCAGTACCCGCATTGCCTGCGCGATGGGAACCGCGATGAAGGCTTCGGGCGCCGCCTCTTCAATGCAGTCGAGGAAGTTCGCTCTGCCCATGCCCGGATCGATCAGGACCGGGACCGCGCCCAGCTTGAAGAGCGCGAAGGTCAGGCTGAAGAACTCCAGCCCCGGCCGTACCATCAGCACCGTGCGGGTGCCGCGTCCGATGCCGAGGCGGCTCATTCCCCAGGCGTACCGGTCGCACTCCTCGTTCAGTTGACGGAACGTAAGTTGCGTCCCGCCGTCCTTGGGAACGATGACCGCAGGCTGAGCGGGGCGCTTGCCGGCCGTCCTGGGCAAGTGGGCCGCGATGTTGAGCAGGGCGGACTCGGTTGATGCGGTGGTGTGCGAGGCAATCACCGTCATGCGATCCTCGCGGGAGGGGGCCCCGCAGACGCCCCTCCCGGACCCACCGGGTGCTTGGCGAAGAACTCGCGCACCCACGGAATGATCTGCTCGTGCGCGTCCTCGACCACGTAGTGGCCGGCTTCGGGAATCCGGTGGACTTCGGCGTTGGGGAACCGCTTCTGCCATTCGGTGAGAAAGCCGGTGGTGAAGCACCAGTCCCGCTCGCCCCAGATGATGAGCATGGAGCGATCCTGAAAGGCCGATAGCTCTCTGCCGATATTCTCCACCAGCGGATACGTCGGATGCGTCGGCTGCATCGGGATGTCCTGCACGAAGCGCAGGATGGCGATGCGGTGAGCATAGCTGTCGTACGGAGCGAGGTAGCCGGCCTTCACCGCCGGCGTCATGCGTTCGCGCTTGGCGCAGGCCATGGAGGGCGCGAGGCCGGCAAAGGCGTTGAGCCCGCGGACCGCCAGCGCGCCGAAGATCGGCAGCTTGCAGACGTTGATCCGGAAGGGAATCCGGGCGGCCGGAAAGGCCGCCGTGTTGAAGACGACGAAGCGTTTGACCCGTTCAGGATGGCGCACGGCATAGCCCATGCCGATGGGTCCGCCCCAGTCGTGCAGGAAGAGCGTCATGCGCTCCAGCTTGAGCGAATCGAGCAGGGCTTCCAGGTTGGCGATGTGCTGTTCGAGCGTATAGGGGTAGTCCTGGGGCTTGTCGGAGAGCCCGCAGCCCATGTGATCGGGAGCGATGACGCGATGAGTGTTGCGGAACTCGGCGATCAGGGTGCGGTAGTAAAAGGACCACGTGGGATTCCCGTGGAGCATGACGAGGGGCTCGGCCAGTTGCCCTTTGACCGACTCCGTCGGGCCCTCATCGACATAGTGGTACTTGTGGCCGGCGAGGGAGAGGTGATGGGATTTGAACGGATACAGTTTCCGGAAGGTGTCCACGCGTCACTACCAGGTCACGCCCAGCATGAGGCAGTTCAGGCCGCTGCCGATTCCCAGCAGGGCCAGCTTCTCGGCGCGCTGGACGTTGCCGGCTTCGATGCTGAGGGCCATCGTGATGGGCAGGGACACCGACCCCATGTTTCCGAGAAATTCGACGGTCGGGAAGTCGATCGCGGGATCCAGCTTCAGGGTCTCGAACAGCAGGCGGCGGTGCGCCACCCCGACCTGGTGGCAGAAGGTCTTGGACACGGCGGCGTCGCTCCAGCCGAGTTCCTTCTTGAAATCGGCCCAGGTCCGTCCGGCCAGCTCGCAGCCCCGGTGCAGGAGCTCTTCCGACTGCGTGGACATTTCCGGCCGGCTGCCGGCAGCCAGGCCCGTGTCGGCGCTGCCGCGGCAGAGGTGGTTCTGATCCGAGTCGGTCTGCACGGCGCCGCCGGCGAGAGTATGGCCGTGCTTGGAGACCGAGGCGTGGGTCATGACGATCGCGGCCGCCCCGGAGCCGATCGTGAGGGACGCGAAGGCGTCCTTGAATTTCTTCCGGGTCATGGTGGGATCGGCGAGGAGCTGCCGGATGGTCGTTTCGACCAGGGGCTTTCCGTTCTCGCCCGCGACGAGGAGCCCGCGCTTGATCTGTCCCAGCTCGATCATGTTGCCCAGCGCCACCATCCCGTTCAGCATGCCGAGGCAGGCGTTGGAGATGTCGAAGATCGTGGCCCGGGGCGAGATCTGCAATCGCTCATGGACGACGGACGCCGTCGCCGGCTCCAGAAAATCACGGGACACGGAGCAGTTGATGATGCATTCGATCTCCTGCCCGAACACCCCGGCCTGTTCGAGCGCCTTTTTCCCCGCCACTGACGCGACGTCGCTCGGGCTCGTGCCGTCGTCCCAGAACCGCCGCTCGCGGATGCCGCTCATCAGCTCGAGCCGGCCGTAGGGGAGCTGCAAGCGATCGTACAGCGGCGCCAGGCGCGCCTCGTCGA
>CAZMPH010000062.1:0-11588 GCA_964568195.1 uncultured Nitrospirales bacterium
CCGGAAACGACCACCGGCGGGAACGCGCTCAAGTTCTATGCGTCGGTCCGGCTCGACATCCGGCGGATCGAATCCATCAAAGACGCGCAAGAGGTCACCGGCAACCGGGTGCGCGTGAAGGTGGTCAAGAACAAAATGGCGCCGCCGTTCAAGCAGGCCGAGTTCGATATCATGTTCGCCGAGGGCATTTCCAAGACCGGTGAGCTCATCGATATCGGCGTGGACCGGAAGATCGTCGACAAGAGCGGGGCGTGGTTCTCCTACGGCGGGGAGCGGATCGGCCAGGGACGGGAGGCGGTGCGGGAGTATCTGAAGGCCCATCCCGCCGTGGCCCGCGACATTGAAACGAAGATCCGGGAAGCCACCCGCGTGGCCTCCAAGACGGAGGGACCGGCCAGGCTCGCCGCCGAGAAGCGTCCGGATGACAAACGCTCGCCGACCGGCAAGGCCGTCTCCTAAGCTCGATCCCATTGCGGAAGCGGTCAAGTATCTGGCGCGTGGGGACCGGAGCGCGGTCCAGGTCGAACGCCACTTGGCCCTCCGGGGGTTTCCCGGTGCGAAGGTGCGCAACGCCCTTCGCGCGCTGCATCGGTTGGGCTACGTCAACGATGAGGCGGTCGCGCTCCGCATGGCGCAGGCGCGGCTGGCGCGGCGCCTGATGGCCCGCGAGGCACTGGCGGCCGAGCTGGAGGAACGGGGGTTTCCGGCTGATGCCGTCGCGCGGGCGGTGCGCGGCGCATACGCGGGCCTGACGGATGAGGCCGTCGCGGAACGGTTCCTCGCGTCTTTGCCGGCTCGATTCACGGACCCGGCTCGCGAGCGCCGCCGGCGGGCTGGCTTGCTCCGAGGGCGCGGGTTTTCATCCGATGTCAGCGAGGCGGTGCTGGGGGTTGGGTGACGCATGCCGACGGCGAACGAACTGCGACAGGGTTTTCTGGACTACTTCAAGGGGCATGGCCACGCCATCGTTCCCAGTTCCTCGCTGATTCCCCAGGCCGATCCCACCCTTCTCTTCACGAACGCCGGCATGGTCCAGTTCAAGAGCGTGTTCCTCGGCGACGAGCGCCGCGCCTATAGCCGGGCGGTCTCCTCGCAGAAGTGTATCCGCGCCGGCGGGAAGCACAACGACCTCGAAAACGTCGGGCACACCGGCCGGCACCACACCTTCTTCGAGATGCTGGGCAACTTCTCCTTCGGCGACTACTTCAAGGAGGACGCGATCCGCTTCGGGTGGGAGTACCTCACGCGCGTCGTCCACCTGTCGCCGGAGCGGTTCTGGGTCACGGTGTTCAAGGACGACGATGAAGCGTACGCGATCTGGGAGCACAAGATCGGCGTGCCCTCCGCCCGCATCATCCGCTGCGGCGAGAAGGACAATTTCTGGCAAATGGCGGACACCGGGCCCTGCGGGCCCTGCTCCGAAATCCATTACGACCAGGGGCCCGGCGTGCCGGGAGACGCGGCGCCGAACGGCGCGGGCGACCGGGTCATGGAGCTCTGGAACCTGGTGTTCATGCAGTATCACCGGGACGAGAAAGGCGCGCTCCATCCGCTGCCCAAGCCCAGCATCGATACCGGCATGGGGCTGGAGCGCTTGGCGGCGGTGGTCCAGGGGAAGACGAGCAACTACGACTCGGATCTCTTCCAGCCGATCATCCGCGCCGTTGCAGGAACGGCGGGTAAGCACTACGGTTCTTCGGGAGACGCCGATCGCGCGATGCGCGTCATCGCGGATCACCTGCGGGCCATCGCGTTCATGGTGGCGGACGGGGTCCTCCCCTCCAACGAAGGGCGCGGCTACGTCCTGCGCCGCATTCTGCGCCGCGCGGGACGCTACGGGCGGCTGCTCGGGATCGGCCTCGACGGCCCCTTCCTCTACCGGCTGGCCACCTCCGTCATCGATGAGATGAAGGGCGCCTATCCCGAATTGGAGCGGGCCCGGACCACGATCGACCACGTCACCAGGGCCGAGGAGGAGCGGTTCCTCGACACTCTGGACAAGGGGCTCCGTCTGCTCGATGAGATCGTCGCCGACGTGAAGAAGGCGAACCGCACGGTCATCTCGGGAGACGCGCTCTTCAAGCTGTACGACACCTATGGGTTTCCGCTCGATCTCGCGGCCGATTCGGCCAGAGACCACGGGCTCACGCTGGACGAGGCCGGCTTCACGGCCGCCCTTGAAGAACAGCGGGAGCGGGCGCGCAAGACCGCCGGCTTCGTGGCGGCCAAGACCAAGGAGGTCTACAGCGAGATCAACGGGATCGTGGCGCCGACGCAGTTCCTGGGCTACACCGAGCTGGACACCGACGGGTTCGTTCAGGCGATCGTGAAGCACGAGGCGCGCGTCACGGAAGCGGCGGAGGGAGACGACATCGAGATCGTCCTGGACCGCACGCCGTTCTACGCGGAGGGCGGGGGACAGGTGGGCGATCAGGGCGTGCTCACGGGCCCGGACGGCGTCATCGAGGTGAAGCAGACGATCAAGCCGGCGCCGGACCTCTTCCTGCACCAGGGCGTCGTGACGCGCGGGCGGATCCGCGAGGGCGACCGGCTGCGCGCGCACGTGGACCCGCGCCTCCGGTTCGGCTCGGCGCGCAACCATACCGCCACACATCTCCTGCACGCCGTGCTTCGGGAGGTCCTGGGGCCGCACGTCAAGCAGTACGGCTCCCTGGTGGCGCCGAACCGGCTCCGGTTCGACTTCGCCCATTTCACGCCGGTCCGCCCCGGCCAGCTTGAGGAAGTGGAAGCCATTGTCAATGAACGCATCCGGGCCAACGCGCCGGTGCAGACGCAGGTGATGGGCGTCGCCGAAGCGGTCCAGGCGGGCGCGCTGGCCTTCTTCGGCGACAAGTACGGCGATCAGGTGCGCGTGGTCGAGATCAATCAGTTCAGCAAGGAGCTGTGCGGCGGCACCCACTGCCGCCACACCGGCGAGATCGGCCTCTTCAAGCTCGTCGCCGAGACCGGCGTGGCCGCGGGTGTGCGTCGTATCGAGGCACAGACCGGTGAGGGGGCATATGAGCTGTTGAAGCAGCGGGAAGACGAATTCCGCACCCTGGCGGACATGCTCAAAACCAATCCGACCGACGTGCTGGCCAAGGCCCGGAAGCTCGTGACGACGCTCAAGGAGAAGGACGAGGAAATCGAAACGCTCAAGTCCCGCCTGGCGACGGGGCAGGGTGGAGCGGGCGCCGGCGAGACGCGCACGGTGGCGGGCGTCTCCGTCTATGTCCAGCGCGTGGACGGCATGGAGATGAACGATTTGCGGACGCTCGCCGATACGGTCCGTGACAGGCTGAAGTCCGGAGTCATTGCCTTGGGCTCCGTCAAGGACGACAAGGCCTCGCTGCTGGTGGCGGTCACCAAGGATCTCTCCGCGCGCTTTCCGGCCGGAGAGCTCATCAAGCCGCTCGCGGCGGAGATCGGGGGGACCGGAGGGGGGCGTCCCGAGATGGCGCAGGCCGGCGGGAAACAGGTGGATCGCCTGGACGCGGCGTTGGCCAGGACCGTCGCCGAGGTGGAACGGAAGGCCGGCGGGTGAAGCAGGTCCTGGCGTTCGTGGGAGCGATCGTGCTGGTCGGCACGGTGGCGGCTTACGGCCATCGCGCGTTGGGCCTGCCGATCCAGCAGACCGAGATCCATCGGGTCGTGGAGATTCCTGAGGGCGCGTCGTTCAAGGAAGCGGCCAACCTGCTCGCCCAGAAGGGCCTCATCAGGAGCCCATTCTGGTTCCGCCTGCTGGGGAAGTTCCAGGACGCCGAACGGAAGATCAAACCGGGCGAGTACGATCTGCATACCGCTATGCGCCCGGCCGAGATGCTCAATACGCTCGTCTCCGGCCGGGTCATTCACTACGGCGTCCTGATCCAGGAAGGTCTCACCGCCCGCCAGATCGGCAGGGTACTGGGAGAAGCCGGCATCGTGAAGGAAGCCGACGTGGCCCGCCTGGTGACGGACCCCGTGTTCATCAAGTCGCTCGGGATCGAGGCCAAAACGTTGGAAGGGTACCTCTACCCGGACACCTACTATTTCCCGCGGCGGATCAAGGCCGAGGATGTTGTGAAAGCCATGGTGAATCACCTGCGGCAAGTCTATACGCCGGAGATGCACGCGCAGTCTGAGGCGCTCAGGATGACGGAAGTCCAGGTGCTGACGCTGGCGTCGATCATCGAGAAGGAAACCGGCCATGATGCCGAACGGCCCTTGATCTCGGCGGTCTTCCACAATCGGCTTCGCAAGGGCCTGCCCCTGCAGAGCGATCCCACGGTCATCTATGGTATTCCCAACTTCAACGGCAACCTGACCCGCGCGGACCTGGCCAGGCCCACGCCCTTCAACACCTACAGGATCGCGAAACTGCCGCCCGGCCCCATTGCCAGTCCGGGCGTCAAATCTATCCAGGCGGCGCTGAACCCCGCGCCGGTCAAGTACCTCTTTTTCGTCTCCAAGAACGACGGGACCCATCAGTTCTCGGCGACCCTTGGCGAGCACAACCGCGCCGTGGAGCGCTACCAGAAGCGACGCGTGCGCCAGCACAAGGCGGCGTAATGCTTCTGCTCAAACACGTACGCGGACTCATCGTTTGCTTCCTCTTCGCATGGACCGCCGTGCTTGGTGAGGCGCCGGCGGCCAATGCCGAGACGTGGAAGTGCAAGCAGCCGGACGGCACGGTGATCTTTTCCGATAGGAATCTCAGCGGCCAGTGCGCGCCGGTGGACGAGAGCGCCCCGCTCATGCGCGTGCCGTCTATTCCTCCGCCCGGGGGGGCGCCGCCGGCGGAGGCTAAGCCGGATACCGGCGCGCCGGTTCCGCAAGCGCCCGTGCAGGTGCCGACGCCCGGACGCGGGCGCCGGATCGATCCGCCGTCGGACGCGATCATCACGATCAGCGACGTGAAGGCGACGCCGAACTTCAACAGCCTTCTCGGGATTGCGCAGTATCAGGCCACGATGTTTCTGGGGAACGGCGACACGGAATGGACGGCGGAGAAGGTCTGCATCAATGTGCGATTCCGCGACTTCAGTTTCATCTTCCTGGACGTCCAGCAGGTAGGATGCATGGAAGGTCTGAAGCCCCTTGACACCCGTTCGTTTACGGTGACCTATACCGGCATGATCCCTCCGCGGCTCTTTCCCATCCTGGCCGAGGCCAAGGTGGACTACGTCAAGTGGGTGAAGTGAGATGGTTCCAACAGTAGAGTGGAAAGACGGCGTCGTCCGGCTCCTGGACCAGAGCCAGTTGCCGGACAAGGTCGAGTTCGTGGACTGCCGCGATTACGAGACGGTCGGCATCGCCATCAAGGAACTCTGGGTGCGCGGGGCGCCGGCCATCGGCATCGCGGCGGCGATGGGGGTGGCCCTCGGCGCGCAGGCCGTCAAGGCCACGGAGTTTGACGCTTTCCGTAAGGCGGTCTGGGCGATCGCCGATCACCTGGCTGCGACGCGTCCCACTGCCGTCAATCTCTTCTGGGCTATCGATCGGATGAAGCGCCGGCTGGAGGCCCTGCGGGCCGAACCCATTCCCGCGATCAAACAAAAGCTGATCGCCGAGGCCCAGGCCATTCTCGCGGAAGACATCGCCATGAACAAGGCCATGGGGCGACACGGCTCGGCGGTGATCGGCGACGGGCAGACGATCCTCACGCACTGCAACGCGGGCGCGCTCGCCACGGGCGGCTACGGCACGGCGCTCGGCGTCGTGCGGGCGGCCTGGGGCGAGGGGAAGAAGATCCGCGTGGTGGCCGGCGAAACCAGGCCGGTCCTGCAGGGCGCGCGGCTGACGGCCTGGGAGCTGATGCAGGACGGCATCCCGGTGACGCTCATCACCGACAACATGGCCGGCACGCTCATGAGCCAGGGCAAGATTCACGTCTGCGTCGTCGGCGCGGACCGCATCACCGCGAACGGCGACGTCGCCAACAAGATCGGGACCTACAGCCTGGCGGTCCTCGCGCACGCGCACGGCATTCCCTTCTACGTCGCGGCGCCCAGCTCCACGATCGATCTCTCGATGTCCTCCGGCGAGCAGATCCCCATCGAACAGCGCGATCCGCGTGAAGTGACCCACATGCGGGGCAAGGCGCCCATCGCGCCGGACGGGGTGGAAGTGTTCAACCCGGCCTTCGACGTGACCCCGGCCCGGCTGATCACCGGCATCATCACCGAAAAAGGGATCTTCAAGCCGTCCGAACTGGCCGATAGAATACGCTCGCGCTGACCCTTCCGCCCCTTTTTTTCCGCCGAAAATTCCGGTATAGTGCCTAATTATGGTTGAACGGACGCTCGCCATCATCAAGCCGGACGCCGTCGGGCGGCACCTCGTCGGGGCCATCATCCAGCGTTACGAAAAAGCCGGGTTGATTCCGATCGGGATGAAGCTCATGCGGCTGACCAAGGCGCAGGCCGAAGGGTTTTATTACGTCCACAAGCAGCGGCCGTTCTTCGACAGCCTCTGCAGTTTCATATCCTCGGGGCCCATCGTCGTCCTGGCGCTGGAAGGGGAGCACGCGATCCAGCGGCACCGCGATTTGATGGGCGTCACGGACCCGGCCAAGGCCGCCGACGGCACGATCCGCAAGGCCTACGGGACGCACATCGAGCACAACGCCGTCCACGGATCCGATTCTCCCGAATCCGCCCAGTTTGAACTCGGCTATTTCTTCAGCGCGCTGGAGTGGCCACAACGCTAACCACGCTTCGCACGCCCTTTCTCCTTCACAGTCTCGCGGTGCTTCTTCTCGTGACGCTGCCGGCCTGCTCGTCGCGGTCGGCGCGGCCGTCGCCGGCGAAAGTGCCGCTGCCGTCCCAGGAGATCATCGCCGGCCTTCTCCAGAACGGCAAACAGGCCATGGCGCAGGGACAGTACGACCGCGCGATCGGCCTCTTCCGCCGCCTTCAGGCCGGCTATCCCAACGCGTCCGAACGGCCCGAAGCGACGCTGCTCCTCGCGCAGGTCTTCGAGATAAGAGGAGAGACCCTCCAGTCGCTGGCCGAATATCGCAAGCTGGCCTCCGAATTCCCCCAGGCTCCGCAAGCGATACAGGCCCGGATGAAAATTCCGGAACTCGAGCGGCAACTGCCGGTCGTGCGGCCGTCGCTGGAGTCCCAGCTTATCGGGTTGCATGTGGGGCCCGACGGTCTTGCCGCTCTCGATGACCACGAACTGGGCCGCCTGCGGCAGGCCGGGACGAATACCCTCATGGTGGGCGTCATCCGGAATCGGCCGGAGCCGGGCGTCTATTTCAAGACCGACTGGGCGCCTGTCCTCCAGGAGCGCCTGTCTGGGGTAGTGGCTGCCGCCCATCGCCAGGGCATGCAGGTGTGGGCGTCCTTGTCCCTCCGCCGGATGGACTGGGTCGACCCAAAGCTGGAATGGGCGGACTGGAAGTTCAATGCCCAGACCGCCCGGCTGGAGCGGGTCGAGACGCTGGACCTGCTGCATCCCGCGTTCCGGGATTATCTGGTGGGGCTTCTGACTGATCTGGCGGGCACCGGGGTTGACGGCATTTTCCTGGCTGCCGATCCTCCGTCGGAGGCGAGCGAGGGGTTCAGCACCAACGCGCTCCGGAAGTTCGAGAAGGACATGGGCCAGCCGATGGACCCGCACCGGCTCCTCTCCGCGCAGGGACGCGAGCGGTCGCTAGGGTACGCGCCCGAGTTCTGGCGCTGGCTGGGGTGGAAGCAGCGCGAGCAGTCCAAGGCGGTGATCGGTGTCATAGAGGCGGTGCGCGCGGCCTTCCCGGGACTGAAAGTGGCGATGGAAGTGCACGCTGAAGCGGTCACCAACCCGCAGGCGGCCCTGGCGATGTATGCGGAGGATCTCCTCGATCTCAGGCGGTATCGCGTCGACTATATCGCCGTTCCCGTGACATCCGCCCAGGGATCGTTGGCCGCCAAAGCCGTGGAGATCGTGCGCGGGGATCGGCTGCTGCTGCTGGTCGATCCGACGGACAAGAGCGGCGTCAAGCCTGCCACGCTTCCGGTTGGAACCGGGTTGATTTACAAGGAGAAATCCGGCCAGCCGCGCTTGACAAACCAGGGACGCTAATTTAGCCTGCTCTGTTCGTCTTAATCAGGAGACCGTGCATGATACCGGAAAACTTGCGCTATCATAAGGAACACGAGTGGGTCAGGGTCGAGGGGAAGCAGGCCGCCATGGGGATCAGCGACCACGCCCAGGAAGCCCTGGGGGACATCGTGTTCTTTCAACTGCCCCAGGTCGGAGCCAGGGTGAAGGCCGGGCAGGAAATCGGCGAAGTCGAATCCACAAAAGCGACGTCCTCCCTTTATACGCCAGTCAGCGGTACGGTGTCTAAAGTCAATGGAGCCCTGAATGAGCGGCCGGAATTGGCCAACAAGGATCCCTACGGGGAGGGGTGGGTGGCCGTCATTGAGCTGGCCGACCCCGCTGAAGTGAACGGGCTGATGGACGCGAAGGCGTACGCGGCGTTCCTCGAAGCCGACGCGAAGTAGTCCTTCCTTTCGTCAGCCGCTCGAGACCTTTCGCAGATGGCGCAACCTCGACGTATCACCATTATCGGCGCCGGCACCGGCGGCTACGTCGCCGCGATCCGCGCGGCGCAGCTCGGCGCCAAGGTGACTCTCATCGAAAGCGCCGCCGTGGGCGGGCTGTGCCTCAACTGGGGCTGTATCCCGAGCAAGTCGCTGCTGGCCTGCGCCGAGCTCGCGCAGAAGATCAAAAAGGCGGGGGAGTTCGGAATCACGATCACGGGAACCGTGACGTACGACCTGGCCCGTATGGTCGAGCGGAAGAACAAGATCGTGGCGGGGCTGGTCAAGGGGGTCCGCACCCTGCTGAAGACCTGGAACGTGGAGCTGATCGAAGGCCGGGGCATGCTGATCAACCCGACGACCGTCCGCGTGGTGAAGCCGGATGCGACCGAAACGACCGTGCAAGCCGACGCGGTTATTGTCGGGACAGGCACCACGGCGCCCGCTCTGCCCAACCTCGCGCTGGACGGGACCCGCATCATCAGCAGCCGGGAAGCGCTGGACCTGACCGCCATTCCGGACAGCCTGTTGATCGTGGGCGGCGGCGTGGAGGGCTGCGAGTTCGCGTCGCTGTTCAGCGCGCTCGGCACGAAGGTCACGCTGGTAGAGATGCTGCCGCGCCTCCTGCCCACCGAGGACGAAGAGGTGTCCGCGCTGTTGGCCGCCGAGCTCAAAAAGCAGGGCGTGACGATTTTGGTGAACGCCCGCGTGGACAAAGCGGCGGTCGGCTCGGATGGGGTCACGACCACCCTGGCGGACGGCAGCGCCGTGATGTCTGCCAAGGTGCTGGTGTCGGTCGGGCGGCGATTCAATACCGGTGGTCTGGGATTGGAAGAGGCCGGGGTGCAGTTCGGCCGTCGTGGAGAGATTCTCGTCAACGAGCGCATGGAAACCAATGTGTCCGGCGTCTACGCGATCGGCGACGTGGTCGGCAAGGCGATGCTGGCACACGTGGCATCGGCGCAGGGGAAGGTCGCGGTCCGCAATATCCTCGGGCATCCGGCGACGATGTCGTACGACGTGATTCCGGCCGGGATCTTCACGTTCCCGGAGATCGGGCGTGTGGGGCTGACCGAGCAGGAGGCCAGGCAGCGCGGGATGGAGATCAAGGTCGGGAAGTTCCGCCCGATCGGGCTCGGCAAGGCTCATGCGTCCGGCGAGACGACCGGCCTGATGAAGATCGTCACCGAAGCGAAGACCGGCAGGATCGCCGGCGTGCATCTCGTCGGAGCGCACGCGGCGGACCTGATTCACGAGGCCGCCGTCGCCATGCAGATGGGCGCCACCGCCGGGACGCTCGCCGAAACGATCCACGCGCACCCCACGATGCCGGAGGGCTTGATGGAAGCGGCCGAGGACGTGGAAGGCATGGCGATCCACCTCGCCCGCCGGAAGGTCGGCGCATCATGACCTGGCTGCAAGGTTTGATCGTCAAGCTCCTGATGCTCGTCGTGACGGTGGGGGTCCTCTACTGGGCCGTCGAGCCCGAGATCGTCTCCGAGCCGGAACAGTCCGTGACGGTACTCCCGCTGACTGCCGATGCGCAAGGCGGGGACGAGCCGGGCGAGGCGTCTGAGGTGCAACAGGACGTTCCAGTACGTCCCGTCCAAACGTCGGCGGTTTCCCGTTCGGCCAGATCCGCGACGCGGGCGTCCGCACGCTCCGTCCGCGCTGTGACGTTCCCGCTCGATCTCAATCACGCCAGGATCGAGGAGCTTATGGAATTGCCGGGTATCGGAGAAAAGCTGGCCCAGCGCGTGGTGGAGTACCGGCAGAACCAGGGCGGGTTCCGCAGCGTGGACGAGTTGCGGAAGGTGCAGGGCATCGGGGAAAAACGGATGGAGCGGCTGCGCCCACTGGTCATGACGGCGGTGGCCCGTGACTGAATTACAACGACAACTCGATCTGATCGCGCGCGGCACCGTCGAGATCATACAGAAAAAAGAGCTCGAGGAGAAGCTGGCGGCCTCGATTAAGGATCGGCGGCCGCTCCGTGTCAAGGCGGGCTTCGACCCTACGGCGCCGGACCTGCACCTCGGCCACACCGTGCTCATCCACAAGCTCAAGCACTTTCAGGACCTGGGCCATGAGGTGATCTTCCTCATCGGCGACTTCACGGGCATGATCGGAGACCCGAGTGGCGTCTCGGAAACCCGGAAGTCCCTGACGAAGGAGGAGGTGCGGCAGAACGCCAAGACATACGAGCGCCAGATTTTCAAGATCCTCGATCCCAGCCGGACCACCATCGACTTCAACAGCCGCTGGATGAACGCCATGACGGCCGAGCAGCTCATTCACCTGAGCGCGCATTACAGCGTGGCCCGGATGCTGGAGCGCGACGATTTCCACAAGCGCTACCACGACCAGAAGCCGATCAGCATCCATGAGTTCCTGTACCCGCTGATCCAGGGATACGATTCCGTCGCCATCGAGGCGGACGTCGAGCTCGGCGGGACCGATCAGAAATTCAACCTGCTCGTGGGGCGTGAGCTCCAGCGCGCGTACGGCCAGCCGCCGCAGATCGTCATCACGACGCCCCTGCTGGAGGGCACCGACGGCGTCCGCAAGATGAGCAAAAGCCTGGGCAACTACATCGCGCTCGAAGACCAGCCGGGGGACATGTTCGGGAAGGTCATGTCCATCTCGGACCAGCTCATGCTGCGGTACTACGAGCTTCTCACGGCGGAGGATTTGCAATCCGTCAAAGCCATGCCCCCCATGGAAGCCAAGCTCAATTTGGCGCACTCGATCGTTGGTCGGTATCACGGCGTCAATGCGGCGAGGGATGCTCGGATGGAGTTCCAGCAGCGGTTCAGCCAGCGTGAGTTCCCGGTGGAATCGGCGGAGCGGAAGACGCTGCCCGCCGGGCCCGCCCCGCTGGTCGCCGTGCTGGCCAATGCTGGTCTCGCTTCGAGCAAAACCGAGGCGCGTCGGCTGATCGCGCAGGGCGGCGTTGAGATTGACGGCGAGAAGGTGACCGACGGCGATCACGTCATGGCCGGGGAGCCCGGCCGGGACTATCGGCTGAAGGTCGGCAAAAAGCGGTTCGCCGTGATCCGCTTCGAGGGCAAATCG
>CAZMPH010000063.1:0-11353 GCA_964568195.1 uncultured Nitrospirales bacterium
GCAGCTCATCGAGCGCCACGGCGGCCGCCCGCTCGTCGCGCCGTCCATGCGCGAAGTCCCTCTGGAGCAGAACAGCGACGTACTGCAATTCGGCGCGCGCCTCCTGGCCGGCGAGTTCGCCATGGTGATTCTGCTCACCGGCGTGGGCACCCGTTTCATGCTCAAGGTGCTGGACACGCGCTGGCCGCGGGCGCAGTCCCTTGCCGCGCTTGGAAAGACCATCCTGGTCGCGCGCGGGCCGAAGCCGATCGCCGTGCTCCGTGAGCAGGGGATGCAGCCCACCATTGCCGTGCCGGAGCCGAATACCTGGAGGGATCTAGTCAAGGCGCTCGATGACATGGGACAGCCACTGAAGGGGATGAACGTAGCGGTTCAGGAGTACGGCGTGGCAAACGCAGAGTTGCTCCAGGCGCTGGCAGCCCGTGGTGCCATCGTGACGCGCGTGCCGGTCTATCAGTGGATGCTGCCGGAGGACACGGCGCCGTTGCGCAAGGCTGTACGCGCGCTCATGGAGGGCGCGGTGGACGTGGTGCTATTCACCAACGCGGTGCAGGTGGAGCACGTGATGCAGGTCGCCGAGCAGGAAGGCGGCGCCGATCGGTTGCGGCAGGCGATGGAGCAGATGGTCGTCTCGGCCGTCGGCCCGATCGTGGCCGAGCGCCTGCGCGCGCACGGGCTGCCGGTGGACTTCGAGCCCTCTCATCCCAAGATGGGCATTCATGTCAAAGAGACCGGCGAGCGCGCCGCAGAGATCTTACTCCGCAAACGCGCCGCTCCCCGGAGCTGATTTTCCCGCCGCAACAGACGGCCGCGGCCTCCAGAATCATTCCACGCTGGACATCGCGGGACGCACCCTGCTACCATGTAAGTAATCACTTACTTACATGCCAAGCGCATTGATGAAATCGAGCCAGAAGCCGGGGACTCCTAAGTCTTCCGGACGGGAGCGGCAGGCCAGCATTATTGCCGCCGCCGCGTCCCTGTTCGCCCAGAAAGGCTTCAACGGTACCACGACCCGCGAGATCGCCAGGACCGCCGGCATCAGCGAGGCGCTCCTGTTCCGGTACTTCCCGACCAAGCGGGCACTGTACGCCGCGATTCTGGCCGAAAAGGTCCAACTTTCCCAACTCCTGGTGACCGTCGAGGAAGCGGCCGCAAAGCGAGACGATGTGCGGGTCTTCACGCTCATCGCCGGCTTCCGCATTCACCGGGGCGCGGACCCGACGTTGCTCCGTCTGCTCCTCTTCAGCGCGCTCGAAGGGCACGAACTCTCGGACATGTTTTTCCGGAACCGGCACCGGGTATTTTATGAATACCTGGCCGGCTACATCGCCCGGCGCACCCAGGAAGGCGCCTTCCGGCGGGTGGACCCGCTGCTGGCCGCCCAGTCCTTCATCGGCATGATCGTATATCATCGGTTGCTGCATGAGATCTTCCGGGTGCCTGCCCATTGCTCGCCGGAGGACGCCGTCGCCGGTTATGTGGGGGTGTTTCTGGACGGTCTCCGTCCCCAATCGTCCGCCGCGAAAAAGGCCGCGCGACGCTCACGGGAAGGGGCACGTCTTGGCGTGCCTGGGGTGGGGCGGGTGAAATGAGCCGATTGAAGCGCCATCCGTTCTTGGCTTTTGCGGGCATCCTCGTTTTGACGCTGGTTGCGCTCGTGGCCTTTCGTCTCGTCAGCAGCGGCGCCAAAAAAGACCCACGGAAGGAGCGCGTGATTTCGGTGGGCACGATGGCGCCCATCCGGAAGGATCTCGACGTCCGCCTCCTATACACGGCCGACATCCAGCCCTACCAGCAGGTCAATATCTTCTCGCGAGTGGACGGCTACATCTCCAAGATCCACGTGGACAAGGGAGACTTCGTCAGAGCGGACCAATTGCTCGTCGAGGTCGATCATACCGATTACGTGCATGCCGTGAATCGCGCCAAAGCCAACTTGGAGGCCGCGCGCGCCAACGTGGTGAGCCAGGAAGCAACCATCCGCAACGCGAAGCTGAACCTGGACCGGATGCGGTCTCTTATCAAGGACCAGTACATCTCACAGCAGGATGTGGATAACGCCCAGGCGGCCTATGACGTGTCGATTGCGCAGATCGACTCTTTGAAGGCCCAAGTCCACCAGATGGAAGTAGCGCTCCAGCAGGCCGAGACGAGCCTGACATACTCGTACATCCGGGCGCCGTTCGCGGGGTCCATCTCCGTGCGCAATCTCGACGCCGGCGCCTTCGTCTCAGGCTCGACCGGCAGTACCTCCACACTTTCGCGCGGGATCCTGGTCTTGCAGGACATCACGACCGTGCGCGTGTTGGTGGACGTGGTCGAGAAAGATGTACCGCTCGTGCGAATCGGCCAACCGGCCGAGCTCCGCGCGGACGCCTATCCGGGCCTGGTTTTCAGGGGTAAAGTGACGCGTGTCGTCCAGGCTCTGGACCGGAACACGCGGACGATGACGGTGGAAGTGGACATTCCGAACCCGGATCGCGCCCTCAAGGGCGGCATGTTCGCCCGGGCGGAGCTCCTGGTCGGCGTCCACGCGGATGCGCTGCAGATCCCGATCGATGCGGTCACACGCCTGGAGACCGACCAGTACGTGTACACCGTGCAGGACGGCAAGGCCCGGAAAGTGCCGGTCGTGCTGGGCATCCAGCGCGACGGGTTGATCGAGATCGTCAAGGGGCTGACGGGAACCGAGCCGGTCATTGTCTCCGGCAAGGACCTCGTCACGGACGGCGCCCGGGTGGACCCCATGCCGATGGGCGTTGCGGCGAAGCCCGCCCCGCCGGCCTCGCCCGCCCCGTAAACCCTCCGTATGTGGCTGACCCTCCTCGCGCTCCGCAACCGCATCGGCATCCTGATGCTGTCGCTCGCGATGGTCGTGTTGGGGGCGACCTCCCTGGATCGCCTGCCGCGCGATCTCTTTCCCCAGATCCAGGTGCCGGTCGCCTTCGTCGGAGTCATCTACAAGGGCGCGCCGCCCATCGACATCGAGCAGAGCGTCGTCTACCCCATCGAAAAGGCGGTCAGCTCCGCCTCGAACGTGGAGCACGTCGAGTCGTTCTCCAAGCAGGGCATCGGGGCGGTGCAGGTGTGGTTCAACTGGGGCGCCGACATCAACGTGGGCCAGATGGAAGTGATGCAGCGCGTCACCCAGATCCTCAACCAGCTCCCGCCCGGCATCCTCCAGCCCTTCATTGTCAAGTTCGACGTCTCCAACATCCCGGTCGCCTTCGTGACCATCGCGGGCGGCAACCTCGACGAGCGGGCCCTCTACGATCTCGCGTTCAACACGATCGCGCCCCAGGTCGAGCAGTTGCCGAACGTCGCCGCGGCGACGGTCGAAGGCGGCAAGGTCCGCCAGATCAACATCAACCTGGATCCCGCGATGCTGCAGGCGCGGGGGCTCTCGATCCTGGACGTCATCAAGGCGGTCAAGGCGTCGAACGTCATCCTCCCCTCCGGCGATCTCAAGGCCGGCAACCTCGATTACAACGTCTTTACCAACAACCAGTTCAAGACGGTCGAGCCCATCAACGACGTGATCGTGAAGGCGACGCCGGAAGGCACGCCGGTGCGGGTGAAGGACCTGGGCACCGTGACCGACTCTTCGGACATCCAGACGAACATCGTGCGCACGGACGGCCAGCGGTCGGTCTACCTGCGCGTGAACAAGCAGCCGAACGCGAACACCGTGGAAGTGGTGGACGCGCTCCGCCGGGCGATGCCGAAGATGATCGGCATCCCGCCGGGCGTGAAGCTGGGGGTTTCCTTCGATCAGTCGGTGTACATCCGGCAGTCCATCAAGAACCTCATCGAGCAGGCGATCGAGGGCTCCGTGCTCGCCGCTGCCGTGATCTTCGTGTTCCTGCGCAACGTCACCAGCACGCTGATCATCTTGGTGGCCATTCCGCTCTCCGTGCTCGTGACCTTCATCACGCTGTATTTCACCGGCCAGACCCTGAACATCATGACGATGGGCGGGCTGGCGTTGGGCATCGGACGGCTCGTGGACGACTCGATCGTGGAGCTGGAGAACATTCAGCGGCACCTGAACACCGGGCAGTCGCGATGGGAGGCGGTCCTGGAGGCGGCCCGCGAAGTGGCCATGCCGATCTTTGCCTCGACCGTGACCACCGTCGTAGTGTTTCTGCCGATCCTGTTCCTGGTGGGCATCGCCAAGCTCCTGTTCATTCCGCTGGTGTTCACGATCTCGATCGCCCTGTTCACGTCCTTTTTCATCTCCCGGACCGTGACACCGGCGCTCTGCTACAAGTTCGTGAAGCCTGAACTTGAGGCGCAGCGCTCCCTGCCGTCCTGGCTGGCCCGGTTCATGGACTGGAGCCGGGACCGGTACGAGCAGTTGGATAGCCGCTACCAGGAGCTGCTGACTTGGGCGCTGTCTCATCGCCGGACTTTGATCGTCACGGTCGTCCTGATCTTTGTCGGCTCGCTGGCCCTGGTGCCGCTGATCGGGAGCGAGTTCATTCCCGTAACCGACGAGAGCCAGTTCCGGATCATCGTGCGCGCGCCGGTCGGCCAGCGGGTGGAGAAGACCGAGCAGCAGGTGGCCGAGATCGAGCGGGTCATCCGCGAGACGATCTCGCCCAAGGAAGTGGAGACGGTCGTCTCCAGCGTCGGAGTTCTGCAGCAGGGGCGGTCGTCTCTCTTCAATCCCAATACGGGCCCGCATACGGCCCTCATACAAGTCTATCTGGTGTCGCCGGACAAGCGGACGCGCAATCAGATCCAGATCATGAACGAGGTGCGCCCCAAGGTGGTCAAGCTCTTCCCCGGCGTGCTGACGATCTTCGATCCCGGCGGGATCGTCAAGCGGGTCACCAGCTTCGGCTCGCAGGCCGCGGTGGACGTGGAGATTTACGGATACGACATGGAAAAGGCCCGCCAGGTCGTCCGCCAGGTGGACGACATCATGCACAGGGTCAAAGGCCTGGCCGACATCCAGATCAGCCGGGAGGAGAACTATCCGGAGGTCAACGTCGCGGTGGACCGGGAAAAGGCCGCGCTGCTCGGCATCAGCCAGACGGACATCGCCAACGCCGTGCTGTTCTCCCTGAACGGCAACGGCCAGGTCGATCCGGTCATCTTTACCGACCCGAAAAACGGGAACGAATACTACATCAGCGCCTGGCTGGCCGAACAGTACCGCAGCAACTTGAGCGACCTGGAACGGATCGTCCTGACCACGCCGTCCGGGACGCCGGTTCTGCTGAAGAACGTCGCGAGTCTCAAGCTCAATTCGGGGCCGGTAAAAATCGACCGCAAGTACTTCCAGCGGGTGGTGCACATCACGGCCAATCCGGTGGACCGGGATCTCGGGTCCATCGCGGAGGAATTGGGCGCGAAGTTCGCCGGCCTACGGCTACCCGAAGGCTTCACCATCCGCCTGGCCGGGCAGATCCAGCAGCAACAGGAGGCCTTCGAGAATTTGATTTTCCTGGCCTTGCCCCTGGCGTTGACTCTCGTCTACATGGTCATGGCCGCCCAATTCAAATCCCTAGTTGATCCCTTCATCATCATGTTCTCGATCCCGATGGGGCTTCCCGGGGTGATCGTGATGCTGTTCCTGACCGGCACCACGCTGTCGATCACGTCCTTCATGGGCGTCATCATGCTGCTGGGGATCGTGGTCTCGAACGGCGTCCTGCTGGTGGACTATACGAACGTGCTCCGCCGCCGCGGGATCGAGCTGCATGAAGCGGTCGTCAAGGCGTCCAGAACGAGACTGCGGCCGATCCTCATGACCTCCCTGGCGACCGTCTTCGGCCTCCTGCCGATGGCGTTGGGGCTCGGCACCGGCGGCGAGACCAACGCCCCGCTGGCCCGGGCTGTCATCGGAGGGCTCACGGTGTCCACCGTGCTCACCCTCTTCCTCGTGCCGACGCTCTACACGATGCTGGAAGAACGCTTCCCGCGCAAGGAAGAGCACCTCCCTGAAACCCTGCCGGCCCGAGTCTGAACGCCCGGCGTCCCGCGCACCTTTCTCCTGGGCGTGAGCCTGTATTTTTGATTATAATGGCTACATGCAAACGCTAAATGTCGAGAACTCCGACCTGCCGGACCTGCAGTTCGTCCTGATGGTCCTGGCCCTGTGCACGTCCGACCTTCCCACGCTCAACGTGCCGGAGCCCGTGCGGCAGACCATTTTTCACCGCTGCTGGGCGCTGCTCCATGATGTGCCTCCGCCTGAGCGCAGGGAAGAGCGCGTGCTCGATCTGCGCGAGGGGACCGAGGTCACGCTCGACGCGATGGTAGAGGTAATCCGCAGCGCGCTGTCGGAGCACGGCATCACACAGCTCACGTGGGAGCATCCGTCCAGTGAGCCGACCCGGGCCACAACCCCTGAAGCGCTTCCTCTGGTCGATCGGCTGCAGAAGCTCTACCCGGCTGCCCCTGACATTGCCGATGATCCTCCTCGGCCGCATTGAACGGCTTCTGAAATGAGACGGCCGCCACACACCTTCACCAACACAGGCGAGACACCCGCCGTCTTTTTCGTGGTGACCACGCCCCGATGGGACGAGCAGGACCGGGTTATGGTGAAGGACTGACGTCGTACGCTCTGCGGATCCTGGCCTCCCAGCGTTCCATGTAAGCGGGGAAGGTCAGGGATTCCGCGCCTGCCGGACCCGCGCGCCGGATGTGCACCGACTGGTACGCGTCTTCGCTCAGCACGCGCTCCCGCTTCAACTTATCCGCGAGAGATGGGCCGCCGGGCTCCAGCATCCCTGGATCGCGTTCGAACGCACTATTGCGGAGTGTTGCGGCGATCTTGTCCTGCGTCTCATTGGCGACCAACAACATGAGGTACAGGGAGTACCAGGCCGCCAGATGCTCGCGGCGCGTTTCTTTTGTGATCTCGCGGTCAGGCCAGTAATGCGAGGCATTCATGTATCGATGGGCAATGTCCTCGAAGAGAGCCGGCACGAGGCGGATGTCGAGGCTGGGCCCGTCCGGTCTTTCTACCAGGATGGAGTTCGAAATGATCCCCTGGGCCCACAGGGTGTCATTGGCCAGCAGAGCGTAGGGGGAGCCGGGACGCTCCAGGAGCGCTTCATTCGAAAGAACCTGTCTGGTCAGCGATTCATAGAGGTAGAGGGCGTAGGGATCCGAGAGGTGCTTGGCGACCGCAACGAGTGCCCCTTCGACTGCCTTCGGCGGCGCCGGCTGGGCCTGCTCTTGCGCCCATGCAGGAACGACGAACAGGAGAAGCGTCAGCGTCAGAAACAGCCACACGGTTCGGCGAGCAGGTCCCATTTATTTCAGCATACCCGTCTCCACCGGAGGGGTCAACTCGACTAAAATTCAATGTGGCGCAACGGTTGCGTCTGCACTACGATAGTAAGGAAACTCTGCCGGGAGGTGGATACCATGACGGATGAGCGGACAGCGCAGCGGTCGGCGAATCGTATTCCGGACGCGGACTGGGCGGAAGTCCTGTCCTATCCTGGCGGCGAGTCTTTGGCGCTCGGCCATCTCAAGGATGTGAGTGAGGGCGGCATCTCGCTGGACCTGCCCCAGTGTCTCCAGCGGGGCGCGAAGGTCCAGATCAAACTGTCGCGCATGACCCACGGCGGGCTGCTCCGGCACTTCCAGTTCACCGGGACGGTCATGCACGTCGAGACGTCGGGCCAGGGCTGCATGCACGGCATCAAATTCAGCGACGACATGACGCAGGGGGAGCGGACGGCGTTGACGGACTACCTCTGCCAAGTGGAACATCGGTCGGCTTCCTGAGCAGTTCCCGGGCGGCCACAGCGCCCGACAGGGGCCATTTTCAAGAGGAAATGGCCCCTTCCCGCGATCAGGCCTCTTCCCAGCCTCCATCCCCTCGCATTGCCTCATTGACCCTGGCATAGGGGTGTCGTATAAAGGGGGCCTCCTTGGCGCATCAATCTGGAGGTTGCATATGCCTGATCAACTCGCGGAACAAATTAAAAAACTGGAAGCACTCCGTCACATGGCAGGCTCCTCGGCGCTGGAAGAATTCGATGAAGAGACCGAGCGGCTCATTCTTCAGCGATTCGGTGAGGACACCAAGCATTGGGAAGCCTACGAACTGGCCATGATGGGTGAAGCGGAGACCATCGTGAACATGCCCCAGGCCGCCCAGGAGGACGCGACCCAGGATCTGTTTCACAAGGGCATCGAGCAGCGCAGGCAGGTGCTCGAAGGTTGCCTGGCGGATCTTGCGGAGGCCGCCGCGCAGCCGATGACTCAGCGCGCAGCGCCGCCGCCCACCCTGAAAGCTGCGCCCCAGGCGACGAAGAAGCCCCGTGCTGTGAAGAAAAAGAAAAAAATAGCCAAGAAGAAGGCGGGTACGGCTAAGAAGGCGTCCAAGAAATCCGTGAAGAAGAAACCGGCGAAGAAAAAGAAATCCACCGCGGCCAAGAAGAAGAAATAAGGAGCCCCTATGCCTACCTATCTACGAGTCGCGGGCACGTCGGATGTCGCTGCGGGGGCCGGCATTGTGGCCACCGTCAACGGGAAGGAATACGCCGTCTTCAACCTGGAGGGGACCTTCCAGGTCATCGACAACACCTGTCTTCACCGTGGAGGCCCGCTCGGCGAAGGCGAGCTGGAAGGGGATACCGTGACCTGCCCCTGGCATGGCTGGCAGTACAATGTGAAGACCGGCGCTTGTGTCACCAATCCTGATCTCAAAGTCGGATGCTACGACGTGAAAGTGGAGGGCGGGGACGTGAAGATCGCTCTTCCGTGAAGGGCGTCGGGTTCTAGCGAAGCTCCCAGACGACTTCGTGGTCGTCGTGCATGAGCGCGACGATGTGATCCTGAAAGCGGAAATGCTTCACGGGCCAGAGGTGGGAACCGTAATCCACGAGCAGGTAGTCCTTTCCGAGGAGCGCGTGAATCCTGGCCTTTCTGAGGTGTGAAAGGCCGACGCCGGCGGTCTTCAGCACCGCCTCCTTCGCCGTCCAGTAGCGGAAGAATGTCTCCCAGTTTCGATCCCCCAGCGCCCATTCATCTGTGCCGGCGACATAGTCGTACAGCTCCTCGTTCCGTGGCCGGATTTCCTCGATGTCGATGCCGATGGGTGTCGGACCCGCGACGGCCGCGACGAACTTCGATTTGTGGGACAGGGACCAATAGGTGTTGTTGAACGGAATGGGGGCGCCGCGTGCTCCGACCGTGAGCGGGCCGAGGCTGACCCCGCTCGCTTCGCAGCTGCGCGCCAGGGCTTCGCGGGCAACCCGGCTTTGTGCCAGCACGCGCTCGCGCCCGCGCAGGCGCTGGTCCTGCGGCGAGATCGGCAGGATGACGGGATGGAGTTTCATGGCGAGCCGAATCTTACCACCTCGGCAATTTGCTTTACCAATACGGCGAGGCTAGAATCCAGCCCCTATCACGAAAGGAGCAGGGGCATGCGGGCACTGGACATCCTTGAAGAAGTCTCCATCTTTTCCGACTTGACGATGGACGAGCTTGCCTTGATCGTGCCGCTGGCCGTCATGAAAGATGGCAAAGCCGGAGACTTCATCATCCAGGAAGGGGAATGCGTCCAGAATATCTACATCCTGCTCTCCGGGAACGCCACCGTCCTGAAGACGCGGGCTGACGGGAAAAAGGTTTCCATCGAGCAGGTCACGAAGGACGATCTCCTGGGCGAAGTGACGTTCTTCAAGAACACCCCCGCGTCCGCGTCGGTGCAGGCAACTGCCCCCTTCAAGACCCTGCAGTTCAATCAAAAGGAATTTCATCGTTTATTGGAGGGCAATCCGAATTTAGGCCTCAAGATCTACAAAAATTTCTCACGCGTCCTGAGCGCGCGCATCAAAAAGCGCCTCGCCCAACTTGTTGAATACCTGCCGCCATTGTAGCTGCGAAATACAGATCGGCAATTTGCTTGCCATTCCGGCTGGCATACAATCCTGCCTATGAAAGCAACCCCCAAAGACCCTCCCTGAAATCATTATTCGCGGAGGCAAACCTGCGGCGGTGATTCTGGATAGCAAGAGCTACCAGGAGATGGTCGAGCGGCTGGAAGATGTCGAGGACCGGCAGATGCTGGAGGAGTTGCGCGCGAGAGTGCGCGGCGGCAGCGTCGTCGTCTTCCATGCCAACGGCAAAGGCCGGCACACCCGCGCCGTGGTGGAAGAGCTGTCGCAAGAACTGCTGAAAAAGGGCCTTCAGCCGGTGACCGTCAGCGAACTGCTCGGCCGGTGCAACGCTTCAGGGACCATGATCCCATCGTCAGCAACCGTTAGGCCGTACAAGCCGGATGACTTTGCCGCCGTGGTCCGCCTGCTTGCCGATCTGGATCCCTTGAAGAGACTGAACTATTCCGCTTCTGACTGGGAGCGCCTGTTTGGGACGTCGTTGCAGGGGCGGGAAGCGTTCGTCATCGAGACCGGAGGGAGTGTCGTCGGCGTCGGGGTCCTTCGTCAGCGGTTTCTCTTCGGCGACTATCTGGAAGTCTTCGCCATCGCCGCGTTAGCCCACGGACGAGGGTATGGCCGAGCGCTCCTGGCCCATCTGGAGAGCGTGGTCTTCCGGCGGGCCAAGAACCTCTTCGTGTGCGTGTCCGACTTCAATCACCAGGCCCGGCGGTTTTATGAGCGGAATGGCTACACGGAAATCGGGCCGATCCTGCATTTGTTGATCCCCGGTTCCTCCGAGATCCTCTTGCGCAACACCACCGGCCCCGCCAAGTCCGTGTGAGCGCGCACTACGCACCTGTGCGATGGCCTACTGCCACGGGTACCCACTCGCTGGTCGTCGGTCCCGCTCCAAACAAAGCCCAGGGCGAGCCCCAGGTGTAGGTGAACGGGCGTTGCCCTATTGTCGGCGGGATCTCCACTGCGACGACCCATCGCGGTGACGTCATGATGATCCAGCGATCGTCTCGCCGGATATCGATGAGGCAGTTGCTGTGGAGCAGCGCAAAGGTCTGCTCCGTTGAATGAAAAACCGTGCCCGTCACGGCACAGCCTGCCGGCATTGAAGCTGACACGAGCCAGAGTGTAAGCAGCAGGTCCAACATAGATCACCTCTGAACCTGCTCTTAGAGATACGCAAGGGCCGTACCAGCCGTTTGCGATGAGAAAAATTAGGACAACTCAGATGCCATCATGAAAGCGGGTACGTGCGCAGGGTTGCCGGAGAGAACGAGATTGAATTAAATGTGGAGGACGGATGCCAGCCAAGTGAGGGCATTACACAATGTGGTCACACCACCAGAGACTATACTTTTGTGCATAGGTGCGAAAGTCGATTTTTCTATGCGTTCGGCGTATCCTTCATCGGGTTCCCACGTTCACTGAGAAAACCATCTTTCCAGGAGGTGCACAATGTTTCAAGAATGGTTGACCTTGAT
>CAZMPH010000064.1:0-208 GCA_964568195.1 uncultured Nitrospirales bacterium
ATTGCAAGTCGAGCAGGGTGGACATGCGTTCGGTGGCCTCCAGGACGACGTCGCCGCCGCGGCCGCCGTCGCCGCCGTCCGGCCCGCCGCACGGGACGTGCTTCTCCCTGCGGAAACTCCGCACGCCGTTCCCGCCGTCCCCGGCCTTCACGTAAATTTTGACCTGATCAACGAAATCCATGATGCACCCGGGGACTGGCTCCATTTC
>CAZMPH010000064.1:218-4828 GCA_964568195.1 uncultured Nitrospirales bacterium
CGGGTCCTGTCACCGAGCAGCCCGGACGTGCTCAGGCGCCTTTCGCCGTCGCAGCCCCGCGGACTCGGCTGTAGTCGCCTTCCGCTCCGCCCGGGCGCCCGCTCGGCGCCACCCGCTAGAATTGAGACAGTATAAAACCCAAGGACTTACAAAGCAAACCGGAAGGTATCAGGAGGGATGGGGTCTGGCTCCTTTTCACGGTTCAGAAAAGGTGCCTGACCCCGTATTGTGTTCTCATACCTCTGGAAAATGGAGTCTGACCCCATTTTTTCAGGATGCTTTCTCAGTAGTCTGTCCTTGGTAGTGGGAAGCATCAACGAAAATTGCGGTGAGGCTGTATCTGATTGGGCACAGTGAGGCGGGTGGCGGGGAGCGTCCCTATGACAGGACCCGCGCCGCTATTCCCTGGGCTTCCACTGCTTGGCGAGTGCTTGAGCCTCGGCGATCTGCTCCCGCGGCATTTTTTTCTCCAGCGACTCCACGAGACCCTGGGCAAGTTGTTCGCCCTTTGCGGCGGCAAGATGAAACCACAGATACGCCTGCACATAATCCTGTCGGACGCCCAGGCCATCGTTATACAGGCCCCCGAGGAATACCTGCGCTTTCGGACTGCCCTTCTCGGCGGCCTCGTGATACCAGCGTGCCGCCTCGTTATAGTCCTGCGGGACGCCGCGGCCCGTTTGATACTTGAAGCCCAGCATCACCTGGGGGGCGCAGCATTTCCTGGCGGCCGCCAGACGATACCACCTGATGGTTTCACTGTGATCTTCCTTGACGCCGTATCCGTTTTCGTACATTTCACCAAGAATGAGCTGCGATTTGTAGTCACCTTTCTCGGCGAACGGCTGAAGTTCGCGGAAGGCGGTCGTATAATCCTTTTTGAGATAGGCGGCGTTGCCTTCCTCGAACCCCGCAAATGCTTGCGAGGATAATGAGAGAAGCAAGAGGAGCGGACTCAAACGTCGTATGGGTGCTCTCCTTTTTGGCACAGTGAGGCGGGTGGCGGGGAGGGGCGCCTGGAACGGGCGGGGCGAGTCCTCAGTCATCCCGGATCACTAACGGTTCCGCATCGAACTGGGACGCCAGTCGCTCAGCAAGCTCCTCAGCCTGTTGTTCTGAGCTGAATTGCCCGACTTGCACCCTGTAGTGCCTCCCCGACGCAAGCTCAACCGTCACGATTCGCACATCAGGGTACTTGCCTTTGAGCTTCCGCGCCAGCGCCTGGGCGTTGGCCTGCTCGACGAACGAGGCGACCTGGACCCTGAGATAACCCGCCGCGCCGGGGCGCCCTTGGTACCCAACGACCCGAAGTTCGACCTGATCGGTACCCGGCCCGGTCATCGCCAGGGCTTGCGCCGCTGTCAACGAGAGATCAATGATTCGACCCTTGGCAAAGGGACCACGGTCGTTAATGCGCACCGTGACCCGATGTCCATTCGTGAGTGATCGCACCTGCGCGACGGAGCCGAATGGGAGAGTCCGGTGGGCGGCCGTTAACTGATGGCTGTCGTACACTTCGCCACTGGCGGTCTTGTTCCCGTGAAACCCAGGACCGTACCAGGAGGCATATCCTCGCTCGACATATCCGACAGGATAGCCGGCAGGATAAGCCGCATTTTTCTGCGGACGACCCGCACAGCTGTTCATCCCCCAACCAATCAGCAGCAGAAGCAGTAGCAGAAGAAAAGCGGGGAGAGTGCGTAATCCAGAAGCGGGGTTCATTCTTGTGCCGAAAAAGGGGACGGTATGGCGACTGATGCCTCAGCCTGCGCCTTCGCCTCTGTCTGTTTTCCGAGTGCGATAACCCTCATAATCGGGGATCAGGCGATCATATTTTCCATCCATGAGGGGAGAGGAGATCATGAAATCCGCCGAGGCCCGATTACAGGCAATGGGAATATTCCACACCACGGCCATGCGCAGGAGGGCCTTGACGTCGGGGTCATGCGGCATGGGTTCGAGCGGGTCCCAGAAAAAGATGAGAAAATTGATCTCGTCAGCGACGATCTTGGAGCCGATTTGCTGGTCCCCGCCCAAGGGTCCGCTTTGGAATCTCGTGATTTTGAAGCCAAGTTCGCGTTCCAGAATCTCGCCGGTGGTGCCTGTTGCGTACACTTTGTGGTGTGCCAGGAGATCGCGGTTGTATTTGGCCCATTCCACCAGGTCCCGTTTCTTATTGTCGTGAGCGACCAGGGCGATGTTCTTGTCATGCAGCATGACAATTTTCTTGTACGTCATAGAACTTCTTCGATCCTTTCTCCGCGGTGACGAAACAATCCAGCCGGCGGGGGCACTTTAAAATAGGCTCAGACTCGCACAGAAATAAGGGGACACTCTACTTTTCTAGTAGTCTGACCTTGGTACTGCGAAGTGTCAACGAAAATTGCGGTAAGGCTGTATCTGAATGGTCCTTCTGGTGTAACGTAGCGGAGCATGCGTGGTAGGAGGCTGGACACGTGACCCTGCTGGCCCAGATCGAGAAATTCTTCCGCCGCGACCTGTGGGACGCCGACCTGGCCGCCCTTCCTGTCCCGTCCCGGCTCGGCTTCACGCTGCTGCGTCTGGCCGTGGTCGCGATCCTGGAATTTCGTGAAAGCGCCCTCAGCGCGCGGGCGACCGCCCTCGTCTACACGACTCTCCTCTCCCTGGTCCCGCTCCTGGCGGTCATGTTTTCCATCCTGAAGGCCTTCGGCGCGCACGAGCAGATCGAGCCCTTCCTGGCCGAGATTGTACAGCCCCTCGGCCCGCAGGGCGCCGAGATCACTCAGCGGGTGATCGGCTTCGTCAGCAATCTCAAGGTGGGAGTGCTGGGAACAGTCGGCCTGGTGGGCCTGTTCTATACGGCGTTTGCGCTGATTGACAAGATCGAGGAGGCCCTGAATGCGGTCTGGGGCGTGCGAAGGCCCAGGCCGCTGATGCAGAAGTTCACGGATTATCTGAGCGTCGTGCTCGTCGGTCCGGTCCTGGTCTTCACGGCGTTCGCGTTGATCGCCTCGGTGCACAGTACCTGGTTGGTCCAGCGGGTCCTAGAGATTGAACCGCTGGGCTACATGGTGATGACGGTCGCCGAGCTGATGCCGTTCGTCCTTCTCTGTGGCGTCTTTACCTTTCTCTACAAGGTCGTGCCCTATACTCATGTGCGGCTGGCGTCGGCGCTGGTCGGCGGCATGACGGCCGGCATTCTTTGGCATCTGGCGGGCATGGCGTTCGCCACGTTCGTCACCGGCTCGGCACGCTACGGGGCCATTTATGCCGGCTTCGCGATCCTGATCCTGTTCCTCATCTGGCTGTATGTGGCCTGGCTCATTGTGCTGGCCGGCGCCCAGGTGGCCTACTTTTACCAGCATCCGTCCACCTATCTGACCCAGGTCCGATGGAGACAGGGCACGCATGCCTTCCGCGAATGGCTGGCGCTCACGGCGCTGCGTCACATCACCAGGCGCTACATCGACGGCCAGAAACCGTATCGGCCGGACGATCTCTCCACGTTGCTGCACGTGCCCCTCTCAAGCCTGGAAGAACTCCTTGACGAGCTTGTCCTGTACGGGTTCCTGTGCCGGACCGCCGAGCCCGCGGGGATCACCCTGGTCCGGCCGCCGGAGAGCATCCCCCTGGTTGAGATCCTCGACGTCGTCAGCAAGCAGGACCGGATGGCGCCGCAGTCCCCCAACGAGATGGATGGCGTGGGACACGTACTGAGGCGTCGGGACCGGGCGGTGCACCTCGCGCTGGGCGGGCTTACCGTGCGCTCTCTGGCTGACGAGGGAGATGAGTTCGCGGCCGACGCGGAAGTGCCGGCTCCGCAGTTCGAGGAGCGCACCCCCTGACACTCTCTGGGAATGGAGAAAAGGGTTTCCGCTACGGTTTTCTATAGCTGATCCGATAAATCACGCCCGCCAAATCGTCTGAGACCAACAGGGCGCCATCCGGCATGACGAGGACATCAACCGGGCGTCCCCATGCCTCTTTGCCCTGAAGCCACCCTTCTGCGAATACCGAGTAGCGAAGGCGTCCTTGCGCGTCTCGTGACACGAACGTGACCCGATAGCCTATTTTCGCGCTTCGATTCCACGAGCCATGCTCCGCAATGAAAATTTGGTTCCGGTATTCCGGAGGGAACATCGTTCCAGTGTAAAAGCGCATGCCCAGCGAGGCGACATGGGGGCCGAGGGGGGCCGCCGGCGGCGTGAATGCACGGCAGCCGTGTTTGCTGCCGTACTCCGGATCGGGGATCGTTCCCCCATGGCAATACGGATAGCCGAAATGCATCCCCAGCTTCGGCGCATGATTGAGTTCATCCGGAGGTTGATCATCTCCGAGCCAATCCCGACCATTGTCCGTGAACCACAAGTCGTGGTTCTTCGGATCCCAATCGAATCCCACAGAGTTCCGGACACCGCGAGCGACGATCTCGTAACCGCTCCCATCCGGATTGAGACGCGCGATCAAGGCATAGCGGTCCGGGTCCGGCTCACAGATATTGCAAGGAGCTCCGACGGGCACATAGAGCTTGCCGTCAGGACCGAAAGCGATAAATTTCCATCCATGATGCGTCTCTTGCGGAAAGCGATCCGTAATGACCACCGGGGGAGGCGGTTTCGTCAGCCGTT
>CAZMPH010000064.1:4838-11214 GCA_964568195.1 uncultured Nitrospirales bacterium
GATCTCATCAAAGCGAAGGATGCGATCCACAGCGGAGACATACAGGGAGCCATTCCGATAGGCCACCCCAACCGGCATTTGCAGGCCGCTGGCGATTGTGAAGACTTTATCAGCGCGCTGATCGCCGTCGCTGTCCACCACAGCGTAGACGTCGCCTTTGCTCCGAGTGCCGACAAACACCGTGCCGTTCCGCCCCAGGGTCATCGCTCGCGCATTCGGAACATTGTCCGCGTAGACCGTGATGGCAAAACCGGGGGGAAGCGTAACCTTATCTAAAGGGAGAGAGCCGGCATGGATCTGGCTTGTGACGAACACCGGCATCATCGAGGAGAACGCCAGCGTAATAAGACGATTCATAGCACTGACCTCCCTCCAGTGGTGTGTTTGGCGCCAAGGCTAGGGCACCTGTTGGAGACTGTCAAGCCGGGGCGTTGGCCCTTCAAAATTTCGCTTGACGAGAGCAGCTATTCATACTGTAAGTACCGCTACAGTTAAAGCGAGATGTCGTCATCATGGAGCGCATTGTCGGGCCGCCACTGCAGTGGATTGTTCCGATACTCCTCGTCGCGATCTTCCCGGCGGCCCGGGACGTCTCGGCCGATGAACCGGAGTCGCCGACGAACCTCGAGCCTTTCGTCATCACTGGAACGCGCATCCAGCAGCGAGCCGGCGAAACGGCCGCAAGCGTGACGGTCATCACAGCTGAGGATATTCGCCAATCAGCGGGCCAAACTGTCGACGACATCCTGAGACAGGTCCCCGGCTTCAGCCTCTTCCGTCGCTCTTCCAGCCTCGTGACCCATCCTACCTCCCAGGGCGTGTCCCTTCGCGGCATCGGTCCGAGTGGAACAAGCCGAGCATTAGTCTTACTTGACGGTGTGCCAATCAACGATCCGTTTGGGGGCTGGGTCTCCTGGAATAAGATCCCTCTGCAAGCCATCGAACAGATTGAGGTTGTGCGAGGGGGAGGCTCGAGCGTCTGGGGCAATTACGCGCTCAGTGGAGTCATCAATATTATCACGAAGCGCCCGACGGAGCGCCAGGCTCTCCTCGAAGGGAGTTATGGAAACCACAACACAACCAATCTGGACCTGCTCATGACGGAAACCCGGGGGCCATTGCGTGTGAGCATCGAGGGCAACTTCTTCAATACAGAGGGCTACCAGACTGTCGAACCCTCCCGGCGCGGCAGAATCGACATCCCAGCAGACTCGAAGCATGCGGTCTTCAATGGGCGGGTGGAATTCGTCAAGTCGCCTGACCTCTCGCTGTTCGTGAGCGGAAATTTCTTCGATGAAAACCGCGGAAACGGAACACCCCTCCAGTTCAACTCGACAGAATCCGGTTCTTGGGCCACCGGCGGTCGCCTCCGAACCGATGAGGGCAGCGAGTGGACGTTCCAGCTTTTCGGGCAGGTTCAGGATTTTAGAAGCACCTTCTCCACGCAGGCATCTGATCGGAATTCGGAAACCCCCGCACTTGATCAGACCGTGCCATCCACCTCGTGGGGTGGTTCCTTGCAGTGGAATCGCCGCTTTGCGTCACACCTGGTAAGTTCAGGCGCGGACTTCCGCTGGGTTCAAGGCGAGACGGATGAAGCCGTCTTCAGTCCCGCTGGGTTCTTGCGCAACCGTGTAGCCGGCGGGGAGCAAGTGATCGGCGGTGTGTTCATCCAGGACGTCTTCACGCCCGATTCACGCTGGGAACTTGTCGCCGGCGTTCGTGAGGACTACTGGATCGCCTACGATGGATTTCGCCAGGACACACCACCACCAGCGGGAATCCCGGCGGGGCAATCATTCCCTGATCTTAATAGAACCGCCGCAAGTCCGCGCCTCGCCGCTCTCTTTCATGCCACACCGTCCACGGACCTTCGCGCCTCCATCTATCAGGGATTTCGCGTTCCGACGATTAATGAACTCTACAGGGTATTTCGCGTGCGGAACGATGTGACCGTTGCCAACGCGCAACTGCGTCCGGAACGGCTTACTGGGGGGGAAATCGGCGTCCAGCAGCAATGGGCGCCCTTCAATACCCGTCTCACTGCCTTCTGGAATGAGATAACAGATCTCGTGACGAACGTCACGCTGAACACGCCGCTGCCGGATTGCCCAACAGGTACGACCTGTCGACAGCGGCAGAACCTCGATCTGGCCCGAGTCCGAGGGATCGAAACGGAGTTGGAGTTTCGTCCGGCGAAGTCATGGCGTGTCCTTGCAACGTACGTTTTTCTCGACACACGTGTCGCCGCCGCGTCGCAGCAGCGAAGCCTTGAAGGCCTCCGTCTGCCGCAGGTGCCGGAGCACAGCATCGCACTCGTTGTTCGTCATGAGAACCCCGCCTGGGTCAATGCTTCAGTCGTTACTCGATACGTCGGCATGCAGTTTGAGGACGATGCGAACACGCTGCCGCTCGGCAGCTACATCGTTGTAGATCTGCTTCTCTCACGAGCTGTCGCCAAGCTCGGCGAAATCTTCCTTGGCTTCGAAAATCTCTTCAACCAGACCTACGCTGTCGGCCGCACCACTGATGGTATCACCACCATTGGCACCCCCTTTCTGATCCATGGCGGAGTCCGCTTGAACTTCTGAGGAACGTACTCATTCACGGGGACCGTCATTGCTGGCTGGGCAAACCACTGTAGTAAGAAGTGTCAAGGAAAATTGCGGTAAGGCTGTATCTGATTGGACACAGTGAGTCGGGTGGCGGGGAGCGGGCGTCCAGAGCGGGCGCGGCGAATCCTACAGGGTTTTCATGTCGATGACGAAGCGATAGCGCACGTCGCCTTTGATCGTCCGCTCGTACGCCGCGTCGACTTGCTGCATGGGGATCACCTCGACATCCGACGTAATCTTCTTTTTCGCGCAGTAATCGAGCATCTCCTGGGTCTCGCGGACGCCGCCGATGAGCGAGCCTACAAGTTGCCTTCTCTTGTGGATGAGCGAGAAGGGCGCGACCGCCAGCGGTTCGGGCGACGCGCCCACCAGCGCCATCGCCCCGTCCCTGCGCAACAGATTCAGATACGCGTTGAGGTCATGGGGCGCGGAGACTGTGTCGAGGATGAAGTCCAAACGGCCGGCGAGCGCCTCGAGGCTCTTCGGGTCTTTCGACATGACAAAGTGGCGCGCTCCCAGCCGGCGCGCGTCCTGTTCTTTCGATGTGGAGGTACTGAAGACCGTGACCTCGGCGCCCATGGCAGCGGCCAGCTTGATCCCCATGTGGCCCAACCCGCCGAGCCCGACCACGCCGACCCGCTGACCCCGACCGACGTTGAAGTGTCTGAGCGGCGAGTACGTGGTGATCCCGGCGCAGAGCAGGGGAGCGACGTTCGCCGGCGGAAGCTTAGAGGGAATCTTTAGCGTGTACTGCTCGTCCACGACGATGTGCGACGAGTAGCCGCCGTACGTCGGCGTCTTCTTGTCTTTCTCGGTGCCGTTGTACGTCCAAACGACGTGCTCCTCGCAGTACTGCTCCAGGCCTTTTTTGCAGCTCGCGCACCGTCGGCAGGAATCCACGAAACAGCCGACCCCGGCGAGATCGCCGGCTTTGAAGCGCTTTGCCTTGGATCCGACGCGCGTCACGCGTCCGACGATTTCGTGTCCGGGGACCATGGGAAAAATCGCACCGCCCCACTCGTCCCGTGCCTGATGGATGTCGGAGTGGCAGATGCCGCAGTAGAGGATTTCGATGAGCACATCATGAGGACCCGGTTCGCGCCGCTCGAAGGTGAATGGTTCGAGCTTCGAGGAAGGACCTGTGGCGGCGTATCCGCGTATCGGTGGCATGGCGTGATCTCCTCGTGAGGCTTCTCTTCCCGAATAGTCTGGCTGCGGTACTGAAGAGGTGTCAACGAAAATTAGGGGTACCACGCGCAATTTCCCTCAACCCTTCTTCGAAAACCTCTCCAGCCACTCGGGGTAGGAGTGGGAGTTGGCGGCGGAGAAGAACTGCGGGTGCCGTTTATCGGAAAGGACCAGCGCGGCGACTCTCATTAACGATTCCTCGACCCGCGCGGGATCGCCGTAGGCCTCGAAGGCGAGGCTCCAAGAGTCCGATCCCTTTACCGTGATCTTCGTCAGCTCCACGTTGCAGCCATTGGAGAGGAAGACCGTGCCGGCGGCGACTTCCTTTATGGAATCGCCGCCCGGCGAGAACTTCCGCAGCGTCCGCTCCTTCGTCACCGCGATCCAGAGATCGGGAGAGCTGGTCCGCAGCCGCTCGAATTCCTTGAACGCCGCGTCCCCGCCGGACCGCTTCTCCCACATCTGCACGTTGCCGGAGACGTCCGCCGCGAAGCTGCGCGCGCCCAGCGCCTTCACCAGAGATTTGATCTCCAGCCGCCCTTCTCTCAGCTTGACGTTGAGCCCGAGAGGGGCGGGGAACAGGACATAGTGGTCCTCGCGCGGCGCGGCCTTGTTGAGCAGGCCACCGCGGCAAAACCACTTCTCCATCTCATCCGGGATCGGCCCCTCAAAGAACCACCGGACTTCCACGCTGGTGAGCATCAGCGGTTGCCATGCTCGTCGATGGCCTTCAGCATCGCCTCTTTCGTGAGTGGTTTGATCAGATGGGCCGTGCACCCGGCGTCGAGCGTTTGCACCAGTTTTGCTTTATGTTCGTGAGCGGTCAGCGCGATGATCGGGACGGGGTCCAGATCCTCCTCCTGCTCCCACCGCCGGATTTCCAGCGTGGCGCTGACGCCGTCCATGACGGGCATCTCCACGTCCATGAACACCAGGTCGTAGCGAACGGCCTGAAACATCTCGACCGCGATCTGACCGTTCTCCGCCAGATCGAGCTGATAGGGCGTATCCTTGAAATAGGTTTGCGTGAACGCGCGGACCGCGGCCGAGTCTTCGGCGAGCAGGATGCGAAGGGGACGTTGTTCAGTCGGGCTGTGAGCCATATCAACTTGCACGGAGCCGTCAACCAACAAAAAGCCCCTTGCTCCTCAGGTCGGAACAAGGGGCCCCATGATCGAAATGAAAACGGTGTTACGAAGCTTTGGCTGCCGGAGCGGCGGCGGCTTTCGGGGCCGGAATGATGGTGACCCGACGCCGGTCCTTCGGCCCTTCGAACCGGACGGTCCCCGTGATCTTCGCGTACAGCGTATCGTCCTTCCCCCTGCCGACGTTGAACCCCGGGTGAATCCTGGTGCCGCGCTGGCGGACGATGATGCTGCCGCCCGGCACGACCTCGCCTCCGAAGCATTTCACGCCGAGATACTGGGGGTTGCTGTCCCGCCCGTTCCGGCACGCGCCCTGTCCTTTTTTATGCGCCATGGCTTACCCCTCGACGATTCCGGTGATCTTCAATTTGGTGAACGACTGCCGGTGTCCGTTCGTCCGGCGGTAGTTCTTCCGCCGCTTCTTCTTGAACACGATGATCTTGGGGTGCCGATCCTGGGCGATGACTTCTCCGGTGACTTTCGCCTTGGCCAGAGTGGGCGTGCCGATCTGCACGCCCTTGTCGCCGGAGATCAGCAAGACCTTGTCCAGCGTGACGGTGGCCCCAACGGCCCCTTCCAGTTTCTCAACCTCCAGGACATCGCCCTGCTCGGCCCGATATTGTTTTCCGCCTGTCTCGACGATCGCGTACATTCGCCTGTCGCTCCGTTTGGGTTCTCAGGATGACTGGGAGAGAGGTTTTTCTAGCACAGGCACACTCGGCCTGTCAAGAAGGCGACGATCTGCTTTTTCCTGTGGCCGCCTGCTGGGAAGCCCTCAGTCGTCGGGCTCTGGCGACGGCCTTCTTGGTTTCCGTTAATTTCTCCCGCATATGCGCTTGCTTAAATTGCAATTCCGCCAATTGCTCCCGGATGCGGGCTTTCTCCTGGTTGTGCAAGCGCAGGCACGTCGATCGGGTCAGGCCTATCCAGGCGCCCTCCTGGAGGGCGCGCTTGATGCGGTGGTCCAGGGACTCCTGAAGCTGCTTGTTGCGCAGGGTCACGAGCGATTTCAACGCCAACTGACGGAACTCGATCTCCGCCTGTTCCGAGGCTCTTTCGTGCGTGCTCTGGATGATCATGTATCGTGCCTCATGCCGGTCCTGGGATAAAGGCTGTCCAACACCATTATACGCTATATCCTCGGCCGCGCGCAGACTCAGGCGTTTGACTTGGTCCGGACCCGCTGCTATCATGCCCTTCGAACACTTTGGAGGAGCGGTGGTGGCACTGAAGGAATCAGAAAAAATCTGGCTGGACGGCAAGCTCGTACCCTGGAAGGACGCCCAAATCCATGTCCTGACGCACAGCCTGCATTACGGCCTGTCCGCCTTCGAGGGCATCCGCTGCTACAAGGGCGAGCGGGGCTCGGCCATCTTCCGCCTGAACGAGCACGTGGACCGGCTGTTCGCCTCCGCGCATATTTGTCTG
>CAZMPH010000065.1:0-11168 GCA_964568195.1 uncultured Nitrospirales bacterium
TGCTTCATCTTGTAGCCCGCCAGCACGATGAGGGAGAGCAGCAGGGCGACCACCGCAGAAAACGGGTAGCTGATCTCCCCGAAGTAGGCTTTCTGCGCCTGAAGCAGGACCGCGTAGGCGGGCAGCACGACCAGGGTGATCAGCAGGAGATAGGTCAGCCCTTTCTCGACCGCGACGCTGAAATCGAGGAGCCGATACCGCAGCATGGTGTAAGCGATGATCGACACGTAGACCGACACCAGGATCGTCCCGTTGGGCGGAATTTGAACGCCGTACCAGAGGGGGAAATTCGTGGCGCCCCCCACGTACCCGATGATCGAGCCGATTGCCAGGTACAGGTACTGGTTTCGCCGAAAAACCGTGGCGTGACGGTACTCGACGGCGATCAGATAGGTAGAATAGGCGGCGTACCACGCGAACCACGCGAGGAAGGCATGGAACAGCGCTCCCGGTTTGGGCCAATACTGGAACGTCATCTCGGGTTGAAGGTCGCGTACCATGTAGGGCGTGGCGTCGGCTATGAGGAAGATTCCCGCCAGCGCGTAGCCGACGTTCAGCATGAGTCGGTGGCGCTGGACGCGATCCAGCAGGATCAGCACGTGGTGGAAATAGGTGATCGGAATGAGGATCGCGCCGGCCACCAGGAGGCGGACGAACAGCAGTGCGAGTTCCCGCGATTCCGCCAGCTGCCACGCGAAGTAGAAGTAGCTCCAGATGGCGACGCTCAGACAGAAGAGTGCGTAGGTCTGGTGCTTGGGGTTGCGAGGGGCCCGCGAGTAGATGAAAAAGCCCAGCGTGGTCGCGGCGATGGCATTGAACAGGCCGCTGAGCGCGTAGAAGTTCATGCTTGGATGACCGGGCCCCATGGCCTGTGGCCGGCGGCGCTATGGATGGCGTGGGCCTCGGGCATGGGGTCGGCCTTGTCGGCCGCCGCAAGGTACGCCTGGTTGGCGAACGTGGAGTACACCCGGGGCTGAACCGCGCCGCTTGCAAGTAACAGCATTGCAAGCTCCTGCCGATCGAAGAAGCGAAACACGCCGTTGCTTTCTGCCTGGATGATTTTACCTGAATTGTTCAACAAGTGCCTGGCTTCCTGCAATTCCTCGGGCCGGTCAGTGCTCAGAACGAAGTTGCGATAGATTTGGGACAGGTCGGGATGGGGCTTCAGGTTCGTGATGATCAGTCTCCCCGCAGGGGACAGCACCCGCAGGAATTCTTTGATGAGGAACGAGGGTTCCTGAAGGTACCCGATGACCAGGTTGCAGACGATCCGATCGAACTGGCCGTCCCGGAATGGGAGCGGCATGTTGAGATCGGCGGCGAGCAGCGAGAAGTCCATCGGCAAGGACGGCATTGCGGCGGACAATGCAAACCTCCCGCGGATCTCGGCGGCCGTTCTTGCGAGGTTGAGCCTGGCGTTAGCGAGCGCCGGCTGGATGAAGTCTACGCCCACGTACTGGATCGGCTCGGCGCCTTGCGCGGCGCCGTTCCGGAGGCGATATGTCTGATTGATCAGCAGGAACATGCCGAAATTCCCGTTGCCGCACCCGGCGTCCAAGAGCCGCATCCCTCCATTGAGGCTCCCGGCCATGCGGTAGATGTGGTCGAGGAGCTGCCAATAGTCGGAGACGTTGGCGATATAGTGGAAATTATCAAGGTAATCCCTCCAAAACTCAACCATGTCGGTCTTCGCCATGTGATGATGCGCCCGCGCCCGCTCGCGTTCGAGCCGGCTTTGAAGGCCGATCGCGCGTCTGGAGGGTTCCAGGATGTTCCGCACCGGCGCCTCGGGTAAGAGCTGTTCCAGGCAGCAGGCGACGAGCCGCCGGAATACCACCCGGGCTTTTCGGGGGTTCTCGTGGAGCCTATGGAGGGCTTCGGGAATGAGAAACAAGTTGGCCGCATGTTCCCCGAGAGCCGCCGTGACCTGCTTCAGGGATTCCAGGTTCACCCACGCATCGTGCTCCGCGGCGAAGAAGATGACCGGCGTCCGGATCTGCCGGGCATCCTGAAGCGTGCTGGCCAGCGTCGCATAGCCGGCCTTGATCGCGTCGCCCAGGAAGCGGTCGGCGTCGATGTTGAACCCGAGCACGTTCATCACACCGAGCCCGCCGCCCCGCAGGAATGCCACCATGTGGTCTTCCTGATGGACCGCGGTCAGCGTCGCTTGCAGGTCGACGACGCTGTTGAGCAGCACCAGCAACTCCGCCTGGGGCGCCCGCGCCATGTGCTTGAAGGCGACGCGTCCCGACAGGCTTGTGGCGATCACCGCGCGCGGGGCGGCGGGCCAGGTCCGGCTCGCATAGTCCAGTACGGCGCCGAGGTCCTGCTCCATGCCGGACAGGGTTGCGTCCGCGATGTCGCCTTCGCTCTCGCCCACATGGTTCGTGTGGTCATAGCGGAGGACGTGAAACCCGTTGCCGGCGAGGTAATAGGCCAGGGGAACGTACTCTTTCTTGGTGTCGCCGTAGCCGGGAGCAATGACCACGAGCGGGGCATGCGGGGCCAGCTCGATGGGCGCGTCATGGTACGCGGCGATGCGGCGGCCGAGGGGATTGCGGCATTCGACCGACCGGCTGCTGATCGTCGGCGCGTCTGAAGCGCCCTCTTCGGCGTCGGCGGAGTCCAGAGGGGCCTCCGCGATTTCGACCGGGTCGGCGCCGGCGGCGCCGATTTCAAGGAGAAGGTCCCCCGTGTCCTGGGGAGCGAGAAGCCCCACGAGCCTGACGGACACCGATCGCTCGCGAAGGGCATCCAAGATGGAGACGAAGATCTGCTCCCTGATTGCATCCAGCGTTTCGAATTCAACGGCGAGACCCTGCACCGCGTCGGCTGCGGCCGAAGGGTCCTTTCCGATCTCCCTGAGGCTCCGGATCGTCCCTTTCAGCTCCAGCAGCCCCACGTCGGTCTGGAGGCCCAATTGGATCGGCTGGTTTTCGGTCGCGGAGACGTTTTGGGAAAACGTCATGAAGGTGCCGCCCAGGCTCAGGTTCTGCGCCAGGCCTTCCCAGGCAGTCCCATTGAGGCTGAGCCGGGCCGGCGTGGCGGTCTCGACACGGACCCATCGCCGCCGTTCCGGGTGTGCTGGCGTGGTGCTGGACACGCGTGACATCCTCCAAGTCATGGGAACCGACCGGCTAAATCCCGTTTCCGGGATTGGGAAAGAGGATTGTCAGCAATTCTGGTGCCCATGCCACCCTTAACGTTTCACCCCACCGGCCCTTCTTTGTTGGCACGCTCTTTCCATGACTGTTATCCCTTCCCCATAGGGCGAGATTAGGGGTATCAGAAGGCAAAAGGGGCCTATCGTATCACTTTTTCTTCACTTTTTCGCAAAATGCTTTTTTGAGGGTGCCAAACGGCATCACGTCGCGTGGACAAAAGCGTACAAAATTGAACGCCGATCCATGCCGAGGACAGTTGAAAGGCATAAGCATGGCGACCATTTTAGTGGTGGACGACGAGCGGCTGATCTGCGACCTCTTGCAGATCGTGTTGAACAGCCACGGGCATGAAGTGGTCATCGCATCGAACGGCCGTGATGCCCTGAAGCTGTTCGTCGAACGCCGGCCCAGGCTGATCTTGGTGGACATCTGTATGCCGGGGATTGACGGGATCGAGCTGCTCAGGCAGATCCATTGGATGGATCCCACCGCCGCCGTGATGGTGCTGACCGGCTTGGAGTCGAACGCCTTGAAAAAATACGCGATGGAGTTGGGTGCGAGGGAGTTTTTGAATAAGGACGTTCCGCTGGATCAACTGATAGGGGCGGTGAACCGGGCGTTGAGGCGGTCGGAAAAAGCGTCGGCTGCATGTCTGCCTTCCGGGTCAGCGGGGAGGCCGATAGGGCTTGGCGAGCCGGCCTCGATCATGATCGTGGATGACGACCCGGTCATCCGGGAACTGCTCGCCGACTTCCTGACGCAACGGGGCTATCAGGTGCTGACGGCCAAAGACGGCGCTGCGGCCCTGGCGGTCGTGGACAAGAAGCCGCCGGGGCTCGTCGTCCTGGACATCTATCTGCCGGACATGAACGGCGTCACGGTGCTGCGGGAACTTCGGGCCAGGGAATACCACGGCGGCGTGATCGTGCTGAGCGGCAGCCGTGAGGAGCGGCTGCTGAAAGACATGCTGAGCATGGGGGCGGTGGAACTTATGAGCAAGCCGTTTGACCTGGAGCGGCTCGCGCTGGCCATCCAGGTCGGGCTGATTCTGACCAATCTCCAGGAATCTGCACTCAAATCCGCCTGACCCTTTCGTTCTCTTCTTCTCAGCCTGGAGAGCCGGACTTCAGAGAGGCGCGCGGTTGCAGGCGCGCTCTGAAGGTGCTACATCTGTAAGCCGCGGCTGGACGGGTTGAAGGACCACGATGGACGAAGAAATCAAGCTGCTGCACGACCTGCTGCTGAAGCTCGGCGTCACGCTCACCCTGGCGGTGCTCCTGTTCGGGATTTACTATTTCATGTCCCGGAAACGGGCCCAAAAGGTTCCGGGCTACTTCTTTGCTACCTACATCGTCACGCTGTCCCTCTACGTCCTGCTCATCCTGAACGAAAGCGACCTGGTCGAAGCGGTGGATTTGTGGAAAGGGGCGTATCTGTGGACCAAGTTCGCGGCCTATCTCGGCACCGCCTTCTATCTGCTGAAGGCGGCGGATCTGCTGCTGCTGGAAGATTACCTCATCGCCAAAAAGGGAATGCATGTTCCCCAACTGCTCCGGCTCCTGTTCGTCATCACCGGCCTGGCGGCGTCGGCGCTGGTGTTTCTCCGCACGGTCATGGGGATCAACGTCGTGGCCCTCGTCGCCATCCCCACCGCCGCGACGGCGGTCATCGGATTTGCGCTGCAGGACACGCTCAAGCGGTTCTTTGCCGGCCTGATGCTGGGCAAGCTCATCCGGGTCGGGGACTGGGTGTGCGTGGCGGGCAAGGAGGGCCGGGTCGTGAAGGTGGATCTGGGGCATGTGACCATCCTGACCCGGGATGACGATCAAGTGACGATCCCGAACAACGTCGTCGTCCAGCAGGACATCCTCAATTACAGCAAGCCCACTACGAGGCACGCGAGAACCACGCTCGTGGATGCGGCCTATGGCATTCCGCCCATGCAGGTCCAGGCGATCCTGATCGAAGCCGCGAAGGCGGTTCCCGGCGTTCTGCCAGAGCCCGAGCCCGAAGCCTTCGTCGTGGCCTTCAGGGACTCCGCCATCCAATACCGCCTGAAATTCTGGATCAAGGATTACGCCAGGACGCAGGACATCGAAGGCCAGGTGCTGGCGTACGTCTGGTACGCCTTCCAGCGCCACGGGGTCGAGATTCCCTATCCCCAGCGCACCATCCACATGACGAAAGCGCCCGGCGAGACTTCCGTCCAGGCGTCGAAGCGTGAGCGCATCCTCAAAGCGCTGCGGCGGATAGAGTTCCTGGCGGTCCTGAGCCCGGAGGAGCTGGACGTCGTCGCCGGGGAGGCCAAGATCCAAATCTATCTGCCGGGCGAGGTCGTCGTCCGTCAAGGGGATGTGGGGACGGAGTTTTTCTTCATCCTCGACGGCCAGGCGGAGGTTCGCAGAGGAGAGGAAGGAGCGGTTGCCACGGTCGCGGCTTTGAGCCCGGTGCAGTTCTTCGGCGAGATGGCGCTCTTGACCGGCGAGCCGCGCTCGGCCACCATCGCGGCGCAGACGAGGCTCGAAGTGCTGGTGATCTCGAAGGAGGCCCTCGCGCGGCCCATTACGGAGCATCCCCTCCTCGCGGAGCGGATCGGCGGCATCCTGGTGGAGCGAAAGGCCGAGATGACGGCCCACCAGGAACGGTCGGCTCACCGGGGCGAGCAGGCGCGCGATCTCGCGGAGCAGTCCAAGACGCTCGGCTCGCGCATCCGCAAGTTCTTCGGCGCCTCCGCCCGCTAGCACTACTTCGGCAGGTCGAACGCCAGCTTCATGCCTTTGGTGAGTTTTTCCCGCTTCACCGAGCCGGCCGGCAATTCGAGGGCGTAGAGCGCGTCTTTGCTCGGTTTGTATTCAGGGCAGGGGTCCTGGTGACAGATCGGGACGTTCTCCTCGATGTAGACGATCCGCTTGTCCGGCCCGATCCACAGGATGTCGAGCGCCACCTTGGTGTTCTTCATCCAGAAGCTCCACTCGCCGGCATCCTCGAAGACGAAGAGCATGCCCGCGTTGGGCGCCAACCGCTCCCGGAACATCAGCCCGCGCGAGCGCTTCTGGGGGGTGTCGGCGAGTTCTGCCTGGACGCGCGCGCCCGTGGGATAGGTGATGGTGATGGTGGGGTCGGCCGCGGCGGTTGTGCCGGAGCAACACAGAGCCCCGGCCAGAAAAAATGCGGCAGCCAGCGTGTGACGCTTGAACATAAGTCCGGCATCATAGGCACGGGGTTATGCCCTGTCAAACGCCTCCCCTTTCTTGACAACCTTGCCGGCGGTGGATTACGGTTTCCGAAGATCTATGATTGAGCATGCCTGACAAGGTTCCCGGCGCCATGGAACGGCCCTGGCACGCGCAGTACGAGGCGGGAATTCCGCCGACCCTGTCCTATCCGGACGTCCCGCTCCACCGATTTCTGACCGACGCCGCCCGCCGGTTTCCGGACCGCACGGCGCTGGAGTTCTACGGCCGCCGCATCCCGTACCGCGAGCTGGACGAGCTGACCGATCGCTTCGCGCAGGCGCTGATCCGGCTCGGCGTGCGCAAAGGCGATCGCGTCGCGATTCTGCTCCCCAACTGTCCCCAGGAGGTGATCGGCTACTTCGGCATCTTGAAGGCAGGGGCCTGTGCGGTGGCGATCAATCCGCTATACGTGGGCGCTGAGATCGCGCATCAGGTGACGGACTCCGGCGCAGAGACGATCATCGCGCTCGACCAGTTCTACCCGCGGATCAAAGAGGTCATGGACCGCACGCCGCTGAAACGGATCATTTTGACCAACGTCCGCGACTATCTTCCCTGGCTGAAACGGCTTCTGTATCCCATCAAAGCCCGCCGCCAGGGCCAGTGGGTCGAGGTCGAGCGGGTTCCGCCCGTCTACGACTTTCCCGCGCTCCTCAAGGCGGCGCCGGCCGGCCCTCCGCCGGGCGACGTGTCTCCCGACGACATCGCCCTGTTGCAATATACCGGCGGCACCACGGGGGTCCCGAAGGGAGCGATGCTCACGCACCGCAACCTGGCGGCGAACGTGATTCAGTGCCGGTGGTGGCTGAAGGGGTTGCGGGAAGGAGAGGAAGTCTTCCTCGGCGTGCTGCCGTTCTTTCATATCTACGGCATGACCACCACCCAGAACCTGTCGATCTTTCTCGGAGGCACCACCGTCCTCCTGCCGCGATTCCAGGCCGACGAGGTGCTCAAGGCGCTCGCCACTCATCGCGTGACGGCCTTCCCCGGCATTCCGGCGATGTACCTGGCCGTCACCAACCATCGGAAGGTTGCCGAGTATGATCTCACCTCCATCCGCTACTGCATCAGCGGCGCGGGCCCGCTGTTCGCCGAGGTGCAGGACCGGTTCGAAAAGCTGACCGGGGGCCGCCTCATCGAGGGCTATGGCCTGACCGAGGCGTCGCCGGTCACGCACTGCAATCCCATTGTCGGCCAGCGCCGGTCCCGCTGCATCGGCCTGCCCGTGCCCGATACCGACGCGCGGGTGGTGGACTACGAAACCGGCCGCTGCGTGTTACAGGTCGGGGAAGAAGGGGAGCTCCAGGTGAAGGGCCCCCAGGTGATGCGCGGGTACTGGAACCAGCGGTCCGAGACGGACGCTGTGCTCAAGGACGGCTGGTTGAGCACGGGGGATCTCGTGCGGATGGATGAGGAGGGATTTTTCTACATTCTGGACCGCAAGAAGGATATGATCAAATCCGGCGGCATGAACGTCTACCCCCGCGAGGTCGACGAATGCCTGTGCCGGCACCCGAAGGTGAAGGAGGCGTGCGTCGTCGGCGTCCCGCAGGAATTGCGCGGGGAGAAGATCAAGGCGTTCGTCGTGCTGAAGGACGGGGAGCAGGCCACCGCCGCCGAGATCCTGGAGCACTGCCGGTGCCACCTGGCCCAGTTCAAGGTGCCCAAGCAGGTGGAGTTCCGGAAGGAGCTCCCCAAGACCCTGGTGGGCAAGGTCTTGCGCCGCGTGCTGCTGGACGAGGAGCTGAAACGGTCTCCCGCCCTGCGTTGAATTAAGGAATGAATCCGTGGCATACGTACTGCATATTGCGATGGCGATCGACAAGGCCGTCCTGCACCGGGACCGCTGTCTCGAGGTGCCTCAGAGTGTGACCCACCAGGATCACTGGACGGGGGTCTGGCAGGAGATCATGGACAAGGAACGGGCCTACGAGGCGCTCGAGCTGAGCTCGGCCAAGTACAAACTCAAGTGCGCAATGTGCAAGCCGTAATTCAGAGGGAGCCTGTATGAAAGAGAAGAAGATGGTGCATTACGTGAAGGGCGTGTTCATCTGCCCCAAGTGCCGGCAGTCGTACGTGCAGGAGAAATGGATCGAGGAGTGGCGGATCCGCTGCCACAAGTGTGACCACCGGGGGGGCTTGACCCACGTGTCGGTCGAGGAGCAGATGGACGAGGAGACCCGCCGATATTAAACGGGCGGCTCGCGAAGATGGCCCTGCCGATTCCTTGGCTCGTCATCCTGTGTGCGGGGGCCTTTGCCCTCCCGACCGCGCCGTCCCTTGCCGCCGATGCCGCTGAGTCCGTCGCCGTTCTCGTCACCTACCACTCGCTCTCCGGCAACACCGAGAAAATGGCCCGCGCGGTCGCCGAAGGGGCGAAGGCCGTTCCCGGCGCGCGCGTCGCGCTGAAGCGGGTCGGCGACGTAACCGGCGACGACCTCTTCTCCTCCGATGCCCTCATTGTCGGCTCTCCCGTCTACTGGTCGAACATGTCCGGCGAGGTGAAGACCTTCTTCGACAACTGGCAGTTCAAGTTCGGCGTCTTCCCCGAGTTCAAGATGCGCAACAAGGTCGGCGCCGCGTTCGCCACGGGCGGGCAGGTCTCCGGCGGCAAGGAAGTCACGATGCTGACCATTCAGGCGGCGATGCTGGGCAACCAGATGATCGTCGTCAGCGGCGGCGGCGCGTTCGGGGCGAGCGCCACCACCGAAGGGGACTCCCCCGGCATCGACGACAAGGAACTGGCGGCGGCCCGCGATCTCGGCAGGCGCGTGGCGGAGGTGGCCGTCCTCGTCAAGCGTGGCGCTCGGAAATAAGTCCATGCCGCAGGACTCCTTTGACGTCATCGTGGTCGGGGCCGGGCTCGCAGGGGAGAGAAAAGGGGACAGGCTACTTTCTTTCGGGTATGCGGGGTGGCCGCTAGCCGAGTGTCGCCTGGATCGCTTCGAGTTTTTTCGTGACCTGCATGTCGCCGCTTTTGAGAGACACGGCGTGGCCGTCCCGGCAGACTTCCTTGGCGCGATCCGTCTTGCCGACCTTGATGAGCGATTCGACGAGCGCGAGGTAGGCGGCTGAGTAAGTCGGTTTGGCCTTGATGCACATTTCGAGATAGTCGGCGGCTTCGCCAAACGACCCTTCCTCCATCAGAAACTTCCCCAGGCCGAACAACGCAACCTCGTCGGTCGGGTCCATCTGGACCAGTTTCTTCAGTTGCTCGATGCGCGGGTTGACCATGGCCGCAGGCTAACACAGGCTCCACGCCTTGTCTACGCGAGAACCCCTGTGTTAGATTCGGCTCATGGCGCGCACCGGCTTCGTCTATCACGCCGACTATCTGCAGCACGACATGGGCTACGGACACCCGGAGGCCCCGCAGCGCTTGCGGGCGATCATCGCCCGGCTGGGGGAGACCGGACTCCTGGCCGACCTCGTCCGGATAGACCCGAAGCCCGCCACCGACGACTGGGTCACACAGGTCCATACCAACTCGTATGTGAAGGCGCTCCGCACGCGGGCTCCGCACCAAGGGTATGTGTCATTGGATCCAGACACCTCGATGTCGCCCGGTTCGCTGAATGCCGCCTATCTCGCGGCGGGCGGCGTGCTCACTGCCGTGGACGCCATCATGGACGGACGCGTGGACAATGCCTTCTGCGCGGTACGTCCGCCCGGCCACCATGCCGAGGCCGATCATGCCATGGGGTTCTGTCTCATCAACAACGTCGCGGTGGCGGCACGCTACTTCCAGAAACGTTACGGGTTGGAACGGATCGCCATCGTCGACTGGGACGTGCATCACGGCAACGGGACCCAGCACGCCTTCTACAAAGACCCGTCGGTCTTCTTTTTCAGCACGCACCAGTACCCCTACTATCCCGGCACAGGCGCCGTTGACGAGCGCGGCGAGGGCAAGGGGGAGGGATTCACGCTCAACGTGCCGCTCCCCGCCGGCATGGGTGACAAGGAATACCTGGAGATCTTCAACCACATCCTTCGGCCTTCACTCAAGGCCTACCGCCCGGACGCCGTCATCATCTCGGCCGGTTTCGACGCGCACCGCGACGATCCCCTGGCCGGCATGAACCTGACCGCCGAGGGCTACAGGGCGCTGACCAGGGTCGTGAAGGAGATCGCGGGCGAGCATGCGTCAGGGCGCGTGCTGTCCTGCCTGGAGGGCGGCTACAACCTCGCGGCGCTCGCCGCGTCCGTAGAAGGACACCTTCGCGTGCTGCAGGAGGCATGAGCGGCGAGACGCCGCAGAAGCGGGGATGGGGCCGCTTCCTTCTCCGCGTCTTCGAGTGGAGCACGCTTGGCGTCATCCTGCTCGTGGCCGGGCTCGTCTATCTCTTCTACAATGAGCTGCGGCCCCACGTCATCTTCGGCCTGAGGGACGATTTCGCCCAGGCGATCCCCCTCCAGAAAGTGCCCGCCGGCGTTCCCAGCCTGAAGTCCGCGGACTGCGGGAAGTGCCATCGCGAGATCTACGAGGAATGGAAGACCTCGTATCACGCCAAGGCCTACACGGACCCCTTCTTCCAGGCCTACTGGAAGAAGGACGGCGAGGTCTGGATCTGCCTCAACTGCCACACGCCGCTGGCCAACCAGCAGCCCGAATTGATCACCGACGTCCCGCGTGATCGGGTGGAGAAGGCCGTCAAGGCGCCGAATCCGGACTTCGATCGATCGCTTCAACAGGAAGGCATCAGTTGCGCGGGCTGTCACGTGCGCGACGGCGTCATTCTGGGCCCGTTCGACGACTCGGTGGCGC
>CAZMPH010000066.1:0-6861 GCA_964568195.1 uncultured Nitrospirales bacterium
TCCAGCTCACCGACGCCCTGCGTGCCCTGGCGCAGTCGGCGCCGATGCACGCATGCGTGGTGAACGGCACGCGTCACGACGCCGGCGACAAGCTCGGCTTCCTCAAGGCGACCGTCGCATTCGGATTGAAGAACCCCGAACTGGGCGACCGCTTCGCCCGCTATCTCAAAGGACTCACCTTCTAGGGAAGGGCAGCCATGGCCGAGCAGGCTCAGCGCGAATCGTCGCAGGTGGAGATCCCGGAGCGCCTTCCGCTCCTGCCGATTCGCGATATTGTCGTGTTTCCCTACATGGTCCTGCCCCTCTTTGTCGGCCGTGAAATGTCGATCAAGGCCATCGAGGCGGCGCTGGCCGGCAACCGGATCATCATGCTATGCGCCCAGCGCTCCCTGGAAGTCGAGAATCCCAAGCCGGAGGACATCTACCCCGTCGGGACCGTGGGCATGGTGATGCGGATGCTCAAGCTGCCCGACGACCGGATCAAGATCCTCGTGCAGGGGCTGGCCAAGGCCCACATCGAGGAGTTCGTCCAGACCGAGCCCTACTTCGAAGTCCGCCTCGCGCAGATCCCCGAGGCAACGCTTCCGGGCCAGTCCCTCGAGGGGGAAGCCCTGATGCGAACCGTCAAGGAGCAGCTCGAGCGTCTCGTCAGCCTCGGCAAGATCCTCATGCCGGACGTGATGGTCGTCATCGAGAACCTCCAGGATCCGGGCCGGCTCGCCGACATGACCGTCTCGAACTTCGGGCTCAAGGTGGACGCCACCCAGGACGTGCTGGAGATCCACGATCCGATCGCCCGGCTCCGGCGCGCCAGCGAGCTTCTGGGGGCGGAAATCGAAGTCCTCTCGATGCAGCAGAAGATCCAGGCCGAAGCCAAGGGCGAGATGGACAAGACCCAGCGGGAATACTTCCTGCGCGAGCAGCTGAAGGCCATTCAAAAGGAACTGGGCGAATTGGACGAGCGGGCCGAAGAGGTCGCCGAGTTCCGCAAGAACATCAAAGACGCCAAGATGCCCGACAAGGTCCTGAAGGAGGCGGAGAAGCAGCTCAAACGCCTGGAGAAGATGCACCCGGACACCGCAGAGGCGGCGACGGTCCGAACCTATCTCGAATGGCTGGTGGAATTGCCCTGGAGCAAGAAGACGAAAGACACCCTCGACATCAAAGCCGCCGCCAAGGTGCTGAACGAAGATCACTACGATCTGGAAAAGGTCAAGGAGCGGATTTTGGAGTATCTCGCCGTCCGCAAGATGAAGGAGAAGATGAAGGGCCCGATCCTCTGCTTCGTCGGCCCTCCCGGCGTGGGCAAGACATCGCTCGGCAAATCCATCGCCCGCGCGCTCGGCCGGGAGTTCGTGCGCATCTCCCTCGGCGGCATCCGCGACGAAGCCGAAATCCGGGGCCATCGCCGAACCTACGTGGGCGCCCTCCCCGGCCGCATCATCCAGGGCATCAAGCAGGCGGGCACCAGCAACCCGGTGTTCATGATGGACGAGGTCGACAAGGTCGGCGCGGACTTCCGCGGCGATCCGTCGGCCGCCCTGCTGGAAGTCCTGGACCCCGAACAGAACGTGGCCTTCAGCGACCATTACCTGGGCGTGCCGTTCGATCTCTCCGAGGTCATGTTCATCACCACGGCCAATATCATGGACCCGATTCTCTCGGCCCTGCGGGACCGCATGGAGATCATCGAGATCCCGGGCTACTCCCAGGAGGAGAAAATCGGCATCGCCAAGCGGTTCCTGATCCCCCGCCAGTTGACCGAGCACGGGATCACCGAGAAGCAGATCACGTTCTCCGATCGGGCACTGCACCGGATCGTCGGTGACTATACGCGGGAAGCGGGAGTCCGGAACCTCGAACGCGAGATCGCCAACGTGATGCGCAAGGTGGTCAAGAAGATCGCGGAGGGCGAGGATCGGCTCTACGCCATCACGCCGACGTCCCTCCCCAAGTACCTCGGCGTGCCCAAGCACCACAAAGAGAGCGAGGAGAAGAAGGACCTTATCGGCGTGGCCACGGGGCTGGCCTGGACCGAGGTCGGTGGGGACATCATCCACATTGAAGCGACCATCATGAAAGGCAAAGGCACTCTGACGCTGACCGGCCACCTGGGCGACGTCATGAAGGAATCGGCGCAGGCCGCGCTCAGCTACGTCCGGGCGCGCGCGCGCCAACTCGGCCTCAAGCCCGAGGTCTTCGCCCGGCATGACCTCCATATCCACGTCCCCGCCGGCGCGATCCCGAAAGACGGGCCCTCCGCCGGCATCACCATGGCCACCGCGCTCACGTCCGCCTTCACCGGTCGGCCGGTGCGCCACGACCTGGCCATGACCGGCGAGGTCACGCTGCGCGGGCGGGTCCTGGAGATCGGCGGGCTAAAGGAGAAGATCCTGGCGGCCAAGCGGGTCGGCATCTTCAAAGTGATCCTTCCCAAGAGAAACCAGAAGGACCTGGCGGACATCCCCAAGCATCTTCTCAAAGAGATGACGTTCATCTTCGCCGAAACGATGGACGACGTCCTCGCGTCGGCCCTGCGCCGCATGCCGGCTCCCCACGGCGCGCACGCGAAGGCGGACGCATCGGGGCGCCGCACGTCGATGAGCCGCCGGCCCGTCGCCGCTTCCTCCAGACAGGGCTGATGCGCCAGAGCCGGATCGGCGAATTTGAACTCATCCGGCGGCTCAGGAGCGCAACGCGGATTCCGCATGCCGTACGGAGCGCGATTCTCGCAGGAATCGGCGACGACGCCGCCGCCCTGAAAACGCGCCCAGGGCGGGTGCTGCTGGCCACCACCGACCTGCTTGCCGAGCGCGTTCACTTCGACCTGGCCTGTACCACCTACCGGCAGCTCGGATACAAGGCCGCCATGGCCAACCTCAGCGACATCGCGGCGATGGGCGGCATCCCCCGCTTCGTCTTGATCGCCCTGGCCCTCACTCCCCGCCAGTCGCGCCGTGACGTCGAAGCCCTCTATACGGGAGTCCAGGCCGCGTGCAGAGAGGCGGAAGCGGCGGTCGTCGGAGGGGATACGTCCGCCTCCCGTACCGATCTCTTCATTTCGCTCGTGGTGCTGGGCGAGGCCGCGCCGGCGGAGGTGCTCAGGCGGTCCACAGCCCGAGCGGGCGACCGCCTGTACGTCACCGGAACGTTGGGCGATGCGCAGGCCGGGCTGGAAATTCTTCTCGCGCAAAAGGAGAGCCGCCAGGGACGCGGGACGAACGCGCGCGGCGCGGCCTACCTGATCGGCCGCCATCTGAGACCAACGGCGCGGCTGCGTGAGGCCAGACGCCTGGCCGAAGGCCGCCTGGCCAGCGCCGCCATTGATCTCTCGGACGGCTTGGCCGGCGATGTCCGCCACATCTGCGAGGAGAGCAAGGTCGGATGCCTCATAGACGCGCGGCAGCTTCCCCTGTCCTCCCCGCTCCTCGCCCACGCGCGAGCCGGACGGCGCGACCCGATCAAGTATGCGCTCGGCGGCGGAGAAGATTACGAGCTCCTCTTCACGGTGCCGCCGGCCAAAGTCCCGCACGTGGAGAGGCTCATTCGACGCCGGTTGCTGCGGGCGACCCCTATCGGCAGCATCACGCCGGCCCGCCGGGGACTTCGCATCATCGGCGCCGACGGCTCCGTGCGCCCGCTGACGGCAAAGGGGTACGAGCACCGCGTATGATGTCCCGGGCCGCGATCAAGGAAAAGATCCGCCAGATTCTCCATCTAGGTGATTCGCCCCAACGCACTGCCCTGGCCTTTGCCGTCGGGACCTTTATCGCGTTTTCTCCGACGTACGGTCTCCACACCCTCACCGCCCTCTTGTGTGCATGGGCATTCCGCTTGAATCTTGTCGCCGTCCTCGCGGGCGCTTTCATCAATAATCCCTGGACGATCTTACCGATCATAGGAAGCAGCATGGGCGTGGGTTTGCTCCTGGTTCCGGTCGGCCCGCAGCCGCAAATCGATTGGACGTACTTCAGCTCGCTCATGTTATGGGATCAGTTTCGGCTGTTGTGGACTCAATTCCGACCCTATCTGGTCCCCTTCGTCCTGGGGCATCTCGTCACGGGGATCATCGCCACAGGGCTTGCGTACATCCTCACCTACCAGGCCATTCTGCGATTTCGCGCGCACCAAGCGCGGACCAAGCACCTTGCCACCCCCCCGCCATCATGCTAGGATTCCGAGGTGAATCCCCGTCCCTCGCTCGGCAAATCCCACTATGACGGCTCGGCGCTGATCGCCGATCCGATCCACGAATACATCACGTTCACCGTGCCCTTCGCCGTCCCTGCCACGGGCAAGGCGCACGCCGCCCAGCGGGAAGCGACTGAGAAGGACCTCATTGATTCGCCCTGGGTCCAGCGGCTCCGTTATATTTTCCAGCTCCAGAGCGCCCGGTGGGTCTATCCGTCGGCCGAGCACAGCCGATTCGTCCACTCGCTCGGCGCCATGCACGTCGCCGGGCGGTTTGCCCGGCACCTCTACCCCTTTCTGCAAAAGACCGCGCCGGGTGCTCCGTCCGCCAACTACATCGAGGAGCTGCTCAGGGTCACTGCGCTTGTGCACGACATCGGCCACGGTCCGTTCTGCCATTTCTTCGACGACAATTTTCTGAAGGCGTTCGGCCTCACCCACGAGCGACTCGGCCAGCTCATCATCCGCGAGCACCTCGGCCCGATCATCCGGAAAATCCGGCGAAGCCCATCCGGGCCCTTCGCCAAAGGGGAAGAACTGGACCCCGATCAGATCGCCCATCTCATCCTCAAGGACAAAGGCAAGGACAGCTCCAAGATGCCTCGGTGGCTGAACTTCTTACAGCCCGTGATCTCCGGCAGTTACACCGGAGACAACCTGGACTACGTCCTCCGCGACGCCTACATGTGCGGCGTGGCCGTCGGCCCCGTGGATCTCAGCCGGCTCATCCACTACACGATGATCACCGGGAAAGGCTTTACCATCCATAAGACCGGCCTGCCGGCCCTCCAGATGTTCCTGAACACGCGGATGTACCTCTACTCCAACGTGTACTACCACCGGACGACCAGGGCCATCGACATCCACCTGCGCCAGATCTTCGGCGACACCATGCGGCGGGTCTTTCCGCACGATCCAAGAAAGAAGATGGACGAGTACCTGAAGCTCACGGACTGGTCTTTGCTGGAGACGGTGCGAGGCTGGTGCAAGTCGAAGAACCGCGCGCAACATCTCTTGGGTTCAGAGTGGTCGTGCATTCTGAACCGGGACGTCAAATGGAAGATGGCCTACAGCACCGTCTTGAAGGAAAAAGGCCAGGAGCGGGGAATGGATTTTCCATCTCCGGCGGAGTTCAAGCAGAGAATCCGCAAGGAGCTGCCCGGACATCTTGCGGACCTGCCGTTTGAGGTGGACTCGGCTCCGCTGGATCCAAGGCCGGACCCCAAGGACACGCGCGGCATCCCGCTCTACGTCTATGATTCAAGCACGCAGACCGTCTCCACGGAGCCGCTGGAGGAATTCCTGGATTTGCTCCCGACGCGCCTGATCCAGTTCCGAATCTATGCGCTCAACCACGCCACCGACGCGGAACTCTCCCGCGCCGCCGCCACCGTGCTGAACAAAACGTCGTCCAGCATCGAGACCAACGTGTAGCGTATGGCCACGTTCAAAAGCGGCGCCTTCGCCCAGCAGTGCTTTTCCGCCCATCCCCTGTCGCTGAGCTTCAAAGCGCTGACGCCGCCCGACCGTGTGGTGGTGGAATGCATCAACTGTCACATGCGGCACCGGTTCACCGTGCGGGCGCTGATGACTCGTGCGGCTGAGGCGGGCGGCCCCGAACGGGAGGCAATGGGCGATCTGGGCGTCTGCGCCGCCGAGCACCCAGGCGAGCTCCGGGTGAGCGCCGTGAACGTGATGGCCGATGCCGTCAAGCTCAGGTGCGGGGAATGCCGCAAGGCTTATTCCATCACCGTGTCGGTGTTTGAAACCTACCAGAAGGATGGATGAATAAATAAGGAGATGCGTAGGGCGGTCGCCAACGATCCCAGCTATCCGGCGAAACCGCGGAATGCAGCCGCCAGCCCCTGTGTCACCCGCACCAAAGCCTCGTAGTTGACCTTGTCCGGCGTATCCGTCGGCTCGTGATAGTGCGGATAGCGATACAGGGCCGTGTCGGTGACCATGAACGCAGGATAGCCAACCCGCCAGAACGAATCGTGATCGCTCCAGTCCACCCCAGGGACAACTTCGAACGTGGAGATCGACTCGACGGGGAAATCGGATTGGGCTCGAAACAAGGCCTCCGCCCGACGCATCACGGCGCGCGATCCCCAGTTGGAGGCAAAGATGACGAAGTTCCCGCGATCGGGGAATGCCAGATCATAGAACCATGACGGAAACGGAAAGTGCTGGCTGCCCGGCGCGTCACTGTAATAGCCGATGGTCTCCAGCGAAACCATGGCGCGAATGTCGTCTCCCCGCGCGCGGGCCATCTGCGCGTACACGCGGCTGCCCATCTGCGCGGTCTGGAAAAACGGCGGTTCCTCGTTCACGAACGCGACGAAGCGGACGGACGCAGCCGGCTCGATGGCGGTGAAGCTGCGCGCGATCTCCAGCAGGGCCGCCACGCCGGTGGCGTTATCATTCGCGCCGGGGCAGCCCATGACCGAATCGTAGTGCGCTCCGAGCAGCAGCAGCGCGGTCGGCTGGCTTCGGCCGCGGCGCGTGACTTCCAGATTGGCCCATTGCTCGCCGCCTAGCCGGTATTCCTGGCGCACGACTTCGTAGCCTTGGGCCCGCCAGGTCCGCTCGATGTATTCTTCCGCACGGCGCAGCGCCCGCGGCCGGAATACGTTGCGCTCCCCGATCTCCCCGGCCAGCATCTGCACA
>CAZMPH010000066.1:6871-11064 GCA_964568195.1 uncultured Nitrospirales bacterium
CACATGGGTCTTCAGATTGGCGACGGAAATTCCCGGCGGAGGCATCAAACGTCAGACCAAAGGGGGACTGGCTACTTTTCTCGTCATCAAGGATGATCTTCGTTCAAAGAGAAAAGTAGCCAGTCCCCTTGCCACCCTACCCCAGCACCATCGGCAAGGGCCGCAATTCAAGTCGCAGCGGGTCGAGGATATAGCCCAGCGCCTCCAGCGAGACCATGCCGAGCAGAGGCGTATCGCCCTTTTCGCCGAAGATGACAGGGGAAGCCCTCTCAGAGTGATCCAACGCGAATAGGGCATTGCCGACCTTGCGGGTAATGTCCGTGCCGTCAGCCAATGTGAAGGTTTCGGTTTCACGCGACTTGATTCCCAGTTTCTTCAGGATGGTCTTGGGAACTACGCTGTACATAGCGCCTGAATCAACAAGAAATTCAATTTTCAGGCGCTTCTTAGGATCGGCAGGATTGATAACAGTGGCTTTGATGTACGTGAGCCCCATGAGCTTCGTCCCCTCCCGTGTTGGCGTAGGCGTAACTTTACGCTTCTCTGGGTGAGACACCGGGAGGAAGAAAAAGGTTGAAGCGGGAAGCAACATTTTATGAGGTCCTACCTGACGATCAGGCTAGGCCAGCTTCCACGAAGTGTCAAGGCAACGAGGGGAAACGAGGCAGGCGAGATTTACTTCTGCTTCTTGCGCGGGTGGGTGTAGAAGTAGGTCCAGACGGCTCCGAGTACGCTCACGACCGCGATAAAGGTCATCACCTGGTCAAAAAATGTGAATCCAAAAGTCATGCTTCCGTGCCTCGCCCTTCAAACCAGTACGCGATAAAGAATAGAGCCGCCATTGCGACGAAACCCACTATAACACTGGTCCCTGTAGCCTGTCCACCGACTAAACCGCCAACCACGGCAATCAGCCCAATACCTTTGGCCATGTCGTAGAGAAACTTGGCGGTGCTCTCCCGCTGCTGGTCGTTCATATCCTTTCTGACACCGGGATTTCGGAAAGGTTAAATGGCCAGCGAAATTTTTTCAGCGGGTGGCAGCGAGCGGGACCCGGGCGGAGCGGAGACCGCTACAGCCGAGTCTGCGGGGCTTCGACGGCGAAAACAGGTGAGCACGTCCGGGTGGCTCGCTGACAGGACCCGCGGCAGTTCCAGACCTACGGTGTCCCGAACGGCAGCTTGGCGAGGGCGAAGGGGTTGACCCGGGAACCGTTGAGCCATGCGCCCCAGTGCAAATGCGGGCCGGTGGCCCGCCCCGATTGCCCGACCGTGCCGATCATGTCCCCGCGCTTCACGCGCTCCCCCTCCTTGACCGCCGTCGTGTCCAGATGGAAGTACATGGTGAAGAGCCCGAGGCCGTGGTCGAGGATGACCCCCTTGCCGCTGAAGAAGTGGTCGTCCACCATCCTGGCGACGCCGTCGTTCGTCGCCTTGACTGGCGTTCCGAGCAAGGCCGCGATGTCCTCGCCGTTGTGCTGGTTGCGCGTCTGGCCGTTCAGGATACGCTTGCTGCCGAACGCCCCCGTGATGGTCCCCTCCACAGGCACCAGAAACCCTGCGCCCCAGAGCCGTTCAGGGGTGAAGCCCGCGAGCACGGCCTTCACCTTTTCCTTCTCCAGATCGATCCGCTTCAAGGCCGCGGCGTCGGGGTCCACTTGGTCTTTCGGCAAGGTCATGGATTGCACGCGGAACTCTTCGGCCTGCACGGAGACTCGATACACCCGCTTCCGCACACCGTCCGGATACGTGATCTCCGCTTTCAGATTCGCCGTGTTGGGAGCGTCGGCCATATCAATCCCCACCAACGCGCCGAACTCGCCCCCCCGCCCCGTTTTGAAAAACGGCACAAGACGCTCGCGGAACCGCCCCTGAACCGACGTCGGTTCTCCCTCGACGTGCAACGTGAGATAGAGCACCTCCCCCTGCTTCGCGTGGAGAGGCTTCTCGACATGTACGTCGCCGCAGAGCCCGTCCGCCGTGATCAGGCACCAGAGCGATGCCGGGACCAGCAACGATGTGAGCAGGTATCGACGCCGGCGCAACACTGGCTATCTGAGTGCGCGTTGGCCCGAAACCTGGGAAAGGAGTTCTTCCACGCGCCGGTTGGAGGAGCTGAAGGGGTCCATGCAGAGGATGGTCTCTTCCCAGTACCCGTTGAGCTTGAGATACGTCCAGTCCACCGTGTAGGACCGGTTCTTCGCGCGGGCGAACCGGATGAAGTCCCCCCGGACCTTGGCGCGCGTCGTCTGAGGAGGGTTCGTCATGGCGTGCTGCACAGCGTCCTCAGACACCATCCGCTCCGCCATCTCCAGCTTTTCCAGCAGATAGTACAGGCCCCGGGTCCGCTTCACGTCGTGATACTGGAGGTCCATCATCGTGATCCGGGGATCGTCCCACCCGCATCCCTTCTTCTCCATGTACCCGAGCATGAGCCGCTTTTTCATGACCCAATCCAGCTCCTGGCAGAGCTGCATGGGATCGTCCTCGAGCCGATTGAGAATATCTTCCCATTGGCGCACGACGGCGGCGGCGACCGGATCCTCGTCCAGGGACCAGAGGTACTCCATGGCGCGCTCCAGGTAGACGCGCTGGATTTCGATGGCCGTCATCTCCCGCCCGTCTTCAAGCTTGATCTTCTTCTTGAGCGTCGTGTCGCGGGCGATCTCGCGGATGGCCTTGACGGGGTCGTCCAGCTCCATGTGGGCCACGGTACACCCATCCTCGATCATCGAGAGCACCAGCGCCGCCGTCCCGACCTTGAGGTAGGTGGCCACTTCCGACATGTTCGAATCGCCGACGATGATGTGCAGCCGCCGGTACTTTTCCGCGTCGGCATGAGGCTCGTCCCGGGTATTGATGATGCTGCGGGACGACGTGGTGGACGACGACGTCTTTTCGTGGATGTGCTGGGCCCGCTGGGAGATGAACAGCTGGGCCTTGCCGGAGACCTTGAGGACCTTGCCGGCGCCGGCGAAGATCTGCCGCGTCACGAAAAATGGAATGAGCTGCTCGGTGACCTTCCAGAAATCCACGTCCCGCCGCATCAGAAAATTCTCATGGCAGCCGTACGTGTTGCCCAGCGAGTCCGTGTTGTTCTTGAAGATGTAGATCTGGCCGGAAAGACCCTCCTCGCGGAGCCGCTCCTCGGCGGCGGGCAGGCACGCTTCCAGGAGGCGCTCCCCCGCCTTGTCGTGCACGACCAGATCTTCGATGTTGTCGCACTCCGGCGTGGAATACTCGGGGTGGCACCCGGTGTCCTGATAGAAGCGCGCGCCGTTCACGAGAAACGCGTTCGAGGGCCAGCTGTTGGGGATGAGCCCTTCAAAGATGTAGCCGAGGATCTTCTCGATGGGAAGGTAGATCCGGCCGTTCGGCGAAAAAATCAGGCCGTATTCGTTCTCAAGGCCGAAGATGCGCGGCTTCATGGCTAGGCCAGGAGCGATTTGATCTCAGCCGAGCCGATCCGGCGGAACGTACGCCCGGTGCGGGTGCGGTCCAGGACCGCGACCTCCAGCCCTTCGGCCCCCAGCTTCTGGTTCGTCACGGTGTCCAGCGCCTCGAGGCTCAGTTTCAGCGCATCCCGCAGCGAGATGGACGCGGACGTCCAACGGCTTTTCAGGAATGTCATCAGCGCTTCGGACTTCCCGCCGATCACCGCCACTCCCCGCTCGTCAATGATACTCCCGTCAAAGGAGATGCGGTACAGCTCGTTGGGCTTGCCGTCCTGGCCCACCTCGACGACCAGGAGCTCCACTTCGAGTGGTTTCGGATCGGCGCTGAAGAGGCTTCCGATGCTTTGCGAGTAGGCATTGGCCAGCGATTTGGCCGTCACGTCCTCCCGGCTGTAGGTGTACCCCTTGAGGTCGGCGTGCCGGATCCCGGCCTTGCGCAGCATCTCGAATTCGTTGTACTTGCCGGCGCCCGAAAAGGCGATCCGGTCGTACATCTCGGAAATCTTGTGCAGCGACGCGCTGGGGTTGTCCGCCACCAGCAGCACGCCGTCGGCGTATTCCATCGCGACGATCGAACGGCCCTTGGCGATCCCCTTCTTCGCATACTCGGCCTTGTCGGCCATCATCTGTTCCGGCGAGACGTAGTAGGGAAGCGCCATCGTCAACCCCTCTCACGCCGCTCGGCGATCAAGGCGCTGCAGCCCTCGCCGATTTTGGATTCTTCCATGTCGCGGATGCC
>CAZMPH010000067.1:0-10679 GCA_964568195.1 uncultured Nitrospirales bacterium
CGGGTTCAAGTTCATCCAGACGGCCCACGTTAAGGAACTCCTTGCCCATCTGCGCGTCGTCGAGAACCCGAAGGACGCGGTGAGCTGGAACCGCCTGCTGATGCTGCTCGAGGGCGTCGGCCCCAAGAAGAGCCAGACTCTGATCGAGACGATGCTGAGCCGGGAGGGCGGCGGGCTCGACGCGCTCAAGGCGGCGGCGTCCAAGGGTTCGGGGACCGGCGCGCAGGCCTTGAAGGATCTGGTCCGGCTGTTGGAGGACATCGGGGGCGGCTCTTCCATGACGCCGGCCGAGCAGATGAACGCCGTCTGCGGGTATTACCTGCCGATCCTCAAGCAGCAGTACGATGACTACCCGAAGCGGACGAAGGACTTGGAGCATCTCTATACCATCGCGGCGCGCTACGGCAAACTGGACTCCTTCCTGGCCGACCTCACGCTGGAGCCGCCGGACCAGAGCGTGTTCGACGTGGAGGCGGCCGACCGGGACGATGAGCGGCTCGTGCTCTCCACGATCCACTCCGCCAAGGGGCTCGAATGGCACACGGTCTTCATCATCTGGGCGCTCGACGGGAAGTTTCCCTCGTTCTACTCGCTGACGTCCGACGAGGATATTGAGGAGGAACGCCGGCTGTTCTACGTCGCCATCACCCGGGCCAAACAGAATTTGTACGTGTCCTATCCGGTGAACGTCTATGACAGAACCTCGGGCATGGTCCTCTCGAAACCTTCCCGCTTCATCGAGGAAGTTCGCCCGGACTGCCTCGAATCATGGTCGCTGTTCGACGAAGATGACTTCCGCGATTAGGGGTCTGCTCACCGTCCTCATTTTTCTTGCGTCGAATGTCCACGCCGCGCCGGTGCCCGACCCGCAGGGCGAGTGGGCGCGGCTGACGCGGGAAGCGGCCGAGATGGGCCTGCCTGCGCGGTTTCTCCGCCTCCTGCCGCTGGAATTCGTGAAGCTGGAGTTCGCCGACCTGAAGAACGTGGCGGCGGAGTACCATCCGGAGGGCCATCGTATGGTCTTCCATCTCAATCTCTCTGAAGGGAGCCAAGGCACACGGTTTCGGCCCCTTCGGCAGATCGGGAACCGGGATCTTGCGACGGTCTATCACGAGCTGTTTCACGCCTACTTCGATTATGTGGATTTCGCCTCCGGCACGCCCACGATGACTCCCCAGGGGGCGCGGCTCCACACAGAGGCGAAGCGGCTTATGGCCTGCCGCTATACCGTCGTCGAGGTCGGCTCGATCTCGCCGCAGAAAGGGTCCCCCCGGAAAGCCAAGTTTGAGAAACGGCGGCTCGCCGAGCGGGAGGGCTGGGATGCGCTGAACGAGACGTGGGGCGTGTTTGTTGGCTGGGCGATTTGGAACAAGCTGGAAGCGACGGACCGCTTGAACCCGGCCGCCCGGTGGGATTGGGACGCCCTGGGTGAATTTCTGGATCGCCTCGAGGCGGCCTACGCGAACGGCGAGCTGACCGGCTATTTCGAGCCGGCCGACCAGAATGAGCGCAGGGGAATCCCCCGGTGGTACCTGGCGCCAAGTTACGCGATCAGCGTGCCGGAGATCGCGCTGCTCTTGGAAGTGATCCTGGACGAGCCGCCGGGCATGGCCGGACTGGCTGCGTCGTGGATTGCATCGCCGGCCGGGACCGCCGAGAGGATGAACGCCTGCTAGGACAGGGCCGGTTTGGGCACGCGCTTGGGTGAAAACGCGACGGCCAGGAAGAAGACGCCCGTGGCCAGGAGCACGATGGCGGGCCCGGCCGGCAGGTCGAACTGGAACGAGAGCAGCGCGCCGCTGACCGAGACCAGGACCCCGATTCCGACCGCGTACAGCATCATCCGGTGCAGGCTGGAGGTGAGCTGGTAGGCGGTGGCGGGCGGGATCAGGAGCAGGGCGAAGACCAGGATCGCCCCGACGGTCTTGAGCGAGACGACGATGGTGAGCGCGACGAGGGTGAGCAGGAGAAAGAAAAAGCGCCGAGCCGGAACCCCCGAGGCCTCGGCCATTTCCTGGTCGAAGGCCAGGAAGAAGAACTCCTTGGAGAAGAACCCGAGCAAGCCCACCACGAGAAAGGCCAGGACGCCGGTCAGCATCAGCTCCTCGCTCGTCACCGAGAGGATGCTGCCGAAGAGGTAGCCGTACACTTCGGCGTTGTAAGATTTCATCAGGCCGATGAAGAGGATCGCCAGCGCCATCGTGGCGGTGTAGAAGATCCCGATGCTCACGTCGAGCTTCATGCGCCCCTGCTCCTCCAGCAGGCCCGTGATCCACGCCGTGCCCAGGCCGAACGCGACGGCCAGCGGCATCGGCGGCGCGCCGATCAGGTAGGCGAGCGCCACGCCGGCGAACGCCGCGTGGGCCGTGCCGGCGCCGATGAAGGCCAGCCCCCGCAGCACCACGAACACGCCGATCGCGGAGCACAGCCCGCCGGTGAGGGCCGCCGCCACGAGCGCGCGCTGGAAAAACTCGAAGGAGAGGAGATCAAGCATTAGTTATGGTGATGATCCGCGACGATGACGTGTCCGGTATCGGTGGTCAGGATCTGGGGCCCGTACACCTGTGCCAGAATGTCCTTCCTGAGGATTTCCTTGGCCGTCCCGACGGCGTACAGCCGGGTCTTCAGCAACGCCAGGCGTTCCGCGAGCGGCGCGATCAGGTTGATGTCATGCGAGACGAGCACGACGGTCAGGTGCAGCTCCTCGTGCAGCCGCTGGATCAGCTCCAGGACGGTGTGTTGAGTGATGGTGTCGATGCCGGTGGTCGGCTCGTCCAGGAGCAGAATCTGGGGATGCTGGGCCAGCGCGCGCGCGATGAAGACTCGCTGCTGCTGGCCTCCCGACAGCGCCCCTAGGGGGTGATCTTCATACTCCGCCATGCCGACGTCCTCGAGCGCGTGGTGCGCGATCTCGCGGTCCTGCTTTCCCGCCCGCCGCCAGAGGCCGATCGCGCCGGCGCGCCCCATCATGACGGCCTCGTGGACCGTGATGGGGAAGTACGGGTCCACGGGTCGTCTCTGCGGGAGATACCCGATCCGGGCGCGGTGATGGCATCGCAGCTCCTGGCAGGCGCAGTCGAAGATCCGCAGGGACCCCTGCGACGGCGGCATCAGGCCCAGGATGGCGCGCAGCATCGTGGTCTTGCCCGATCCGTTCGGGCCGATGACGCCGAGGAACTCGCCGTCCGCGATTTCCAGCGTGATGTCCTCCAGCGCCGGCCCATGCGGGTACAGGAACGAGGCGTGCTCGAAGCGAATCAGAGGCTTGCCGTGTTGATGGTCGCCGTGATGGGGGTGGGTATGCGCCGGGTGCGGGTGCGCCATGGGATTACGCGCCGCCGATCATGATTGCAGGGCGGCGACGAGCTGCGCGATGTTGTATTCGAGCAGCGCCAGGTAGGTCTCGGTGCCCTTGATTGTGCCGGGGAGGGGAGAGAGCATCACGATCCGGGCGCCGGTCTCGTCAGCCAGGGCCTGCACCACTTTCTGGTTGAATTGGGGCTCCGACACGATGACTTTGATCTTGCCGGACTTGATCCGTTTGGCGATCTCGGCGAGGTGCATCGCGGACGGTTCCATCCCTGTCTGCTGGAGGATGTCCCCCTCGATCTGAAAGCCGAAGCGGCGGGCGAAGTAGGGCCACGCCGGATGGTGGGTGACGATGCGCCGATCGCGCAGCGACGCGACCCGTTCCACGAGGTCCTTTTGCACCTGATCCAGCCGCCGCAGATAGTCGGCCAGATTCGTGAGGTACGCGTTCTTGTGTGCCGGGTCCGCCGCGATGAGCGCGTCCGCGATGTGCCGGACCATGACCTTGGCGTTTTCCGGGTCCAGCCAGATGTGGGGGTTGCCCGCGGGGGTGGTATTCGAGGCGTGGTTGCGGATGAGGCCGACTCCCTCGGAAGTGGTCACGACGCGGAGAGCGGAGTTGCCTGCATTCTTGACAAGACCGCTGACCCATACCTCCAGCCCCAGTCCGACTTCCAGAAGCAGGCGGGCCTCTCCGAGGGCCTTGAGATCGCTGGGCTTGGGCGAATAGGAATGCTCGCTCTCGAGGCCCGTGATGAGGGTCCGCACCTCCACGTGCTCCCGTCCGACCTGCTCGGCGAATTCCTTGAGGATGGGCAACGTGGCGACGATCTTGAGAGGGGCCGCCGAGGCTGCCGCCAGATGGAAGCACGGCACAAAGAGCGCGGCCGTCACCGCTATGGCGAGAGGCCTCCGCATGGATCGGGACGGTAACATCCTGTCCCCGCAAAGTCAACGAACCCCTTGATCGGCAAGGCCTCGGCTGCTATCGTCATCGGGCGTAACCCAAGCGCGACGATCCGGACAAGACGATGGTGATACCGCCGCCCAAGTAACCGCGTCCTTCGCCCCTTTAGGAGGGCTCCCACAGGAAAGGATCGTTCATGGCCCAGAGACGCACGAGAGCACAGCGAAGAGGGAGACCGCATCTCAAGATGGTGAAGCCACAATACACGCTGTGCTACGGCATGCGGCTCGATCCGGGGACCGCGCCCGAGCAGAGGCATCCGCACGTGCCGGTGAGATTGCCGGACGGGACGCAGGGGGAGATGTCGCTCCACGTCATCAACGGCAGCGTAAAGGAGATTCGGGCGGACCTGCTCCAGAGCATCGATGCCTTTTTCGAAATCTATGGGGAAGAGAAGCGGTGAGCGTGCCGCAAGGAAGAGGATGATGGCGGCGATCCTGGTAATCGATGACGATCTGTTGGTCTGCACGCTGCTCCAGGTCGTGTTGACCCGCCATGGCCACGAGGTCCGTACGGCCAACAGCGGTCGTGAGGGCCTCAAGTCGTTCCGCGAGTGGAAACCTCGCTTCACGTTCTTAGACCTTCGCCTGCCGGACATGAGCGGGATTGAGGTGCTCAAGCAAATCCGCCAGGCCGACCCGGAGTGCGCCGTCATGATATTGACAGCGGGCCCGTCGGAGAAACTGGAGAGAGAGGCCCGGGACTTGGGGGCGACCGATTTTCTGATCAAAGGGCTTCCGGTTGAGGCCCTCATAGGGGCCGTGCGACAGGCGACGCTTCGGCCGATCGAATCCGTCGGGGCTACGCCCTCCGAAGAATGCTCGATCCTCCTCGTCGATGACGATCCAGGGATTCGCCACTGGCTTACGGAAGCGTTGACCCAGCGGGGCCATCGGGTCCGCGCCGCGCAAGATGGCGTAACAGCCTTGGCTCTGGTGGAATCGGAGCGGCCGCACCTCATCGTGATGGATTTATACATGCCGGGCATGAATGGCGTGGAAGTTCTGCGCCGACTCCGGGGGCTGAAGTATACGGGCGTGACCATGATGCTGACAGGCAGCCAGGAAGATCAGTTGCTGAAGGAGGCGCTCGACCTTGGAACGATTGATATCGTGAGCAAGGCGGCTGATCCGGAACGGATCGTTTTGGCGATCGAGGCGAGGCTGGTCTTTACGAAGCGCTGACCCTTCCGCGCCGTCACTTCGCGCAGGTTTTCTTCATCATTTCGGCGAGAATAACCTCCACTGCTGGTGAGTCGCAGCCCCTTCCATTGTATAGACAAGGAGGAAGAGAAGGAATATCCTTAATTTATAAAAACTGAGGAGGGCCATGGCTGAGACCGAGCGGCTGCACCATCGGCATGACGACGTTCGGCGCGTCCGCTCCGCTGAAGGAACTGCTCAAGAAATTCGGCTTTACGGTCGAGAACGTCGTGGCGGCTGCCAAAGAGCAGGCGAAAAAGGAGAAGAAACGATGAATCCGCTTGTTCAGCTCCGTGAATTCGGCCAGAGCCCCTGGTACGACTACATCCGCCGGGGGCTGCTCACCTCCGGCGAGCTCAAAGCGCTGATCGACAAGGATGGCCTGATGGGCGTCACCTCCAACCCGTCCATCTTTGAGAAGGCGATCAGCGGCAGCACCGATTACGACCAGGCCCTCATGCCGGTCGCCTCGACCGTGACCGGCATCAAGGAAATTTACGAGACCCTGGCCGTCCGGGACATCCAGGACGCCGCGGACCTGATGTATCCGGTGTACCAGCAGAGCCAGACCCGGGACGGCTATGTCAGTCTGGAAGTCTCGCCGGACCTCGCGTTCAACACGCAGGGGACCATCGAGGAGGCGGTGCGTTTGCACAAGGCCGTCGGGCGCGAGAACGTCATGATCAAGGTTCCAGGCACGCCCGAAGGGCTGCCGGCCATCGAGTACCTCTTGTCCCTCGGCATCAACGTCAACGTGACGCTCCTGTTCAGCGTCGAGGTGTACGAGCAGGTGGCGTGGACCTACATCGCGGGGCTGGAGAAGTTGGCCGCCAAGGGCGGGGACCTGAAGAAGATCGCCTCCGTCGCGAGCTTCTTCATCAGCCGGATCGATACACTGGTGGACAGCCTTCTGGAAGCGAAGCTGAAAGAGGCGGCCGCCCCCATGGACAAGGCCGCGCTGCAGAATCTCACGGGGAAAGTGGCCGTCGCCAACGCCAAGATCGCGTATCTGAAGTTCCAGGGGATCTTCGGCAGCCCGCGCTTTACGGCGCTCAAGGCGAAAGGTGCGAAAGTGCAGCGACTGCTCTGGGCCAGCACCGGCACGAAGAACCCGAAGTACCCCGACACCTATTACGTGGACGAGTTGATCGGACCGGACACGGTGAATACCATGCCGGCCGCCACCTTCACCGCGTTCCGCGACCATGGGAAACTCCGTGCCAGTTTGCTGGACGGCGTGGACGAAGCGCGCGAGACGATGAGCACCCTGGCTGATTGCAAGATCGACATGAAGCAGGCCACCCAGAAGCTGCTGGTGGACGGCGCGAAGCTGTTCCTCGATTCGTTCGATCAGCTCATGGGGGTCATCAGCCAGAAGCGGAAGGATCTGCTCGGCCCCAAGCTGAGCCTGCAGACCTACGCTTTGAACGCGCTGGACAAAGGCGTGCAGGCCAAGCTCAAGGAGCTGCGTCAGACCGGCTTCGTCCGCCGGCTCTGGGCCAAGGACCCGACCCTGTGGCACTCGGACCCGGTGCACCAGAAGATCATCCGCAACGCGCTCGGCTGGCTGCACATCACCGAGCAGCAGGTGCACCACCTGCCCCGCATCAGGGGCGTTGCCGAATCGGTCCGTGAGGCGGGCTTCAAGCATGCCCTGTTGCTGGGCATGGGGGGCAGCAGCCTCTGTCCTGAGGTCTTCCGGATGACCTTCGGCGTCGTGCCCGGCTCTCCGGAACTGCACGTCCTGGACAGCACCGTGCCCGCCCAAGTCCGCAGCTTCGAGAAGCGGGTGGACCTAACCAAGACGCTCTGCATCGTCTCCAGCAAGTCCGGCTCGACGACCGAGCCGCTGGTGTTCCACCGCTACTTCTTCGACCGGATGCGCCAGGTGAAGGGCGACAAGGCCGGCGAGAATTTCATCGCGATCACCGATCCGGGCTCGATGCTCGAGAGCCTGGCCAAGGAGAGCAAGTTCAGGGACATCCTGCCGGGCGTGCCGGACATCGGCGGCCGCTATTCGGCGCTCTCCAATTTCGGCATCGTCCCGGCCGCCATCATGGGCGTCAACGTCGAGCACCTGCTCTATCGCGCCGAGCGCATGCGCCATAGCTGCGACTCCTGCGTCCCGCCGGAGGACAATCCCGGCGTGATGCTCGGCGTGGCGATGGGTGAGCTAGCCAAGCAGGGGCGCGACAAAATTACGTTCATCACGTCGCCGGCGATCAGCGACCTGGGGGCCTGGATGGAACAGCTCATCGCCGAGAGCACCGGCAAGGAAGGCAAGGGCATCGTGCCCATCGACGACGAGCCGCTGGGCCCGCCGGAGGTGTACGGCGCCGATCGCTTCTTCGCGTACATCCGGTATTCCGGTGGTGCCGACTCAGCCCAGGATGCCAAAGTCTCGGCGCTGGAGAAGGCCGGCCATCCCGTGGTCCGCATCGATCTCTCTGACCTGATCAATCTCGGCGAGGAGTTTTTCCTGTGGGAGATAGCGACCGCCGTGGCCGGCTCGCTCCTGGGGATCAATGCCTTCGACCAGCCGAATGTGCAGGAGAGCAAGGACTACACGAAGAACTTCCTGGACGAGTTCAAGAAGAACGGCCGCTTGCCGGAAGAAGAGCCGATCCTGGCCGCCGACGGGATCAAGGTCTACGGGGATGCTGCGAATCGCCAGGCGCTCAAGGGAGCGGCGACGCTCGAAGTGGCATTGAAAGTTCACCTCGCGCGGGTGCAGGCGGGCGACTATATGGCGCTGAACGCGTATGTCGAGCGCACGGACACGTCGCATCAGGCGTTGCAGAGCATCCGGTTACGGGTCCGCGACAAGAAAAAGGTGGCGACGACGCTCGGCTACGGGCCGCGCTTCCTGCACTCGACCGGACAGCTGCACAAGGGTGGGCCGAACTCGGGGGTGTTCATCCAGATCACATCCGACGATGCGCAGGACCTGCCGATCCCCGGCGAGCCCTATACGTTCGGGGTACTCAAGGCGGCGCAGGCGCTGGGCGATTTCCTGAGTCTCAGCAAGCGCAACCGCCGCGCGATCCGCGTGCATCTCGGCGCGGACGTGAACGCGGGGCTGAAGAAGTTGCAGGCGGCAATAGAGAAGGCGTTGTAGGGGACAGGCTGCTTTCTTCTTAGAAAAGCTGCCTGTCCCCCTTCGAAGGAGCGGGTCCTGTCGCCGATCCACCCTGACGTGCTCGCGCGCTCGTCCGTCGCAGCCCCGCAGACTCGGGTCTCGCCGCGCTGCGCTCCGCCAGGGTCCCGCTCCGCGCCACCCGCCGCTGCCCAATTAAATCCTCGCTCCTTTGGGGAGAGGGGAGGGTGAGGGGACGTATCAACGTGGTCTGGCTCCTTTCCGAAAAGGTGCCTGTCCCTTTTTAACCACTAAAGGAGATACGCCATGAAACAGTTTGTTTTCCTCCTCGTTGCTTGTTTTCTGTGCGGTTGCGGGCTGATGCAACAGGTTGCGAGTCAGTCCTTTGCAGAGATTAGAGATCGAAACCGACAGAATCTGAGCAAACTGAAACTTGGAATGACCCCAAGCGACGTGCACACAGTTATGGGGACAGAGACGTATCGGGGATGTGCTGATATGTACTGCCTAGGCACTGTTTCAGTTCATAATCCATATCAGACGTCGGCGTTTCAGGCTAACAACAAAATGTATGTGGTATGGGAATACTACACTGACAAGTGCCCTAAAGAACATGCCACAGATGAATGTCTGACACCTGTCGTCTTTGAAGATGACCGCATTATTGGTTGGGGACGTGAGTTTTTGAATAATGTCAAGAAATACGAACTCCGTATCCGGTAGGTTGGCCATCCTGCTCAAACGCGAATGAATGAGGATGAAAGGAAAATGTTTCAGCAGCTTTGGGAAGAGCACAAACGATTCCTGGACCAGCTTGGTAAGAGTCAAACACCATTCGAAGCTGTAGGAAGTGCCTTAGACCTTTTTATTTTCACCTTTTACCTATATGGAGCAGTGAGTGAGGGGAGGATTAAACCGGAAGACTTTCCTTCTCCACTCCGAATTTTGACAGAGAGTGCCCCCCTTACCGTTGACCGGAAGTACACTTCACTTGAGCTCAGGGGGGTAGCATGGAATCTATTGCTTGCAGCCGAGTCGACATCCGCTATTGTTACAGATACAAAACTTGAATCATTGGGCCCACGCAATTCTAATGATACGAGCGACCTCGGATCAGCAAGAAATATCATCTATTGTATTCGTAATGCCTTTGCGCATAACCCATTTAGGCCGCATTGGCGGTGCGATGAGCGGTACCAAAGGACATACCTAGTGAAGGCAATCAACGTGCGATTCGATGGGAAGTTGTGCAATGGAAAAGAACTGAAGCCAGATGATTATGGGGGACTTCAGGGTTACATGCGGCTTCTGGGATTCTGTTGTGATGTGCTTCGGTGAAGCCACCAAATGGGCGAGCAACCTTTCTTAGGTCATGCGTGTGAGGTTGTAGCTGGGCGCCCTCCGCGCGTGCTGTGCGTGCACCTGGGAAAGGACGTGGATGCGGGGCTAAAGAAGTTGCAGGCTGCGATCGAGAAGCCTGCATAGGCTTGGAAGGGGAGAGAGGTTTAGCTGACTAGTGCTTCGATAAATGGGGCAGGCGCGGTAATGAGGTTGTGCTGCAAACCGACCGCAAAATACTGCAGTGGCTCATTACTATTCTGCCCTTGCCTTTACAGCCCTAGATGGCGTGGCCTGGAACTGCTCACTAAACGGTCTTAGAGGCCCAGGGTTATACGTTCCCTACTAGGCGTAAAGCGCGCCGCCCTCAAAAGTTTGGTCATAACGCACCTCTCTTTTGATGGCCGTAATTTAACACATTTCTCTGAGCCAGGAAAGCCACAGTGATAGAGAACTTTCGGAAAAGTAGCCAGTCCCCTGCTTAATCCCTCCAGAGGGCGATGCCGCCGAGGAGGCCGGCGACATTGGAGACGCCTTTGACGTTGCGGAGCAGCTTCACGGTGATGCGCTTGGCGTTGCCACCGCCGATGTAGAGGCGGTCGTAGTTGAACAAGTGATCAAGGCAGCCGAATCGCCGGAGCAAGGTTTTCCGGTGGCCACTAGGCCACCTTATTGGGCAGCGGCGCCTGGTCCTGCACCGGGCTCCGTGAACTGGACCTTGACCCACTCGGCGACCTGTTTGCGCTCACCCTGTTCCAATTTAACC
>CAZMPH010000068.1:0-9143 GCA_964568195.1 uncultured Nitrospirales bacterium
TGGGGATTGGCGGCCCGCTCCATACGCATCCAGGGATTAATCTCGTACGCGATCTGATAATGGTCCGGCGGGCAGACAAGCAATCGATTTGTAGCGGGGCGAACGGCTTCGCGTGCGATGGACGGCGCCTCCACCATTTTCTTATTCTACCACACAACCCTATTTCTCACGCGTCGCGCCGGTTGCCGCCGCCGAAGGCTTCGGTCAAGGGCTTGATCAGGGGCAGCTCCGACACCAGCTCGCGGTGGGAAATCGGCTCGACGCTGCGGGCTTCGTGGAACGACCGCAGCAGGCTCAGCGAGACGACGAGCCGGAGCACGCCCGAGATGAAAAACACGAACGGCAGGTTCGAGGCCGGCCGGATGTCCAGTCCCGCGAGGGCGATCTCACCGGGCAGCACCCCGGCCAGCCAACTCCCGATCATGGCCCCGAGAAACCAGCCCACAGCGTTGATGGAATTCCAGATCGCCACCCCTTTCGCCCGATCCTCCGGCCGGACCGCGTCGAACACGTAGTTCTGCAGCCCCAGCGCGAGGCCCGCCCAGATGACGCCTCCCAGGAAATTCACGGCGAGAAGAAAGTACAAGTTCGCGCTGACGACATAGAGCATCGGGAGAAACGGTACCAAGAGCGCCGTCGCCGCCACGACTTTTTTGTTCCCGTACCGGTCCCCCAGCCGCCCCCACGGTTTCAGCGTGAGGAATTGCCCGATGACGCCGGCGGCCAGCCACAACGAATATTCCAGGTACGAGAAGTGGAGGTCACGGAGCATGTAGATGACGAAATAGGGGCCCGCGATCAGCACGCAGGCGTGCATCAGCCCGGAGAAGAGGAGGAAGCGCCTGAAGTTTAAGCTGTGCTCACGACGCAGGAACGCCAGCAGGCGAAACTCGTCCTCGCGCGTGACCGGCACGGCCGATTCGTCGATCCGGGCGAGGTAGCCCGTCGAGACCGCGCGCGCGGCCGACGCCACCAGGAAGATGGCCGCGAAGCCCATCCATGGCTGCTCCCACGCTTCGGCCGAATGGAGGATCAGTCCCGCCCCGCACAGGGCGGCGAAGCTGGTGACCGCCATCACCCTGGCCCGGCGACTGAAGTACGCGCCGCGCCGGTTTGGATCGACGAGATCCGTGATCAGGCTGTTCCAGGCGGGGATGGCGAAGTGCCCCATGGCGACATAACCGACCGCGCAGGTGATCAGCAGCCAGGGACCTTGCTTCGGAAAGACGAGCGGGAGCGCCAGGAGAGGCAGCCACAGGAACGCCTGACCAGCGGCGCCCGTCAGAATGACGGACTTCCGGTGCCGGACCCAGCTCAACGCCTTGACGGAGAGCAGTTGGGCTCCGGTCCCGATCAGTTGCGGCAAAGCCGACAGCAGGCCTATTTGGAAGGCCGATGCGTGCAGCAGCAGTGCGAAGGCGGAGAGATAATTCTCCCCGCCGCCCAGCATGATCGCCTGAAAGGCCCCCTCGCGGATGCCGTAGCGCCGGCTCTGCTCGCCGCCGTCCGCCGAGCCGGCCGCCCGATCATTCATCAGAAACGGGTTCTCCCCAAAAAAATGGGCAGGAGCGCCATCGGCGCCCCTGCCCAGCTTTGAATCGTCTATTCCAGTTTCAGAGCAGCCAGCTACCAGCGCCTGCCCGCTCCACGATCGCCCCCGCCTCCTCCGCCGCCGTAGCCGCCGCCCCCGCCAGAGCGCTTCTCCTGAGGCTTGGCCTCATTCACCGTCATCGTCCGGCCGTCCAGCTGCGTGCCGTTCAGCGCGGTGATGGCCTTCTGGGCCTCCTCCTCGGTGGACATCTCGACGAACCCGAACCCCCGGGACTGGCCGGTGAACTTGTCCGTGATCACCTTGGCCGATGTCACGGAACCCTGCTGTGCGAACAGCTCGCTGAGCTGCTGCTCGGTGGTGGAATAGGGCAGGCCGCCCACATACAACTTCGTACCCATCGGGTACCTCCTTTACTGATGCGACGCGGTCTTGGGAGTAAGGAATGAGAGGGGCAAGGAGAGCACCGAAGGCGCACTGACGAGGGCGTCTTTCAGAGCAGATTGTCCAATCAGATTCCTACTGCAAGGCACGATCGCGATGGAGTCCTTCTTCATCTGGCGCCTCATCGTCGGACTCCTTCAACGATGAGTCACGACCATACGCTACCACAGGCTTCCGGACGGACGCAAGTGCTCCAGCCAGTCCGGTGTCAGTGCGCCCCTTTCCGTTTCTGATGTCCCTCATGCGCCCCGCCCGGCGGTGGCTCTTCCACGCCGACTTTGTGCCGGAAGACCAGTTCTCCTCCATACCACCCCTGCAGACCCAGCAACGACACCCCGCCGAGGCTGAGAATGAACGGCAGGATCGTGTCCCCTCCGGGAAGCGGCTCACCCCAATTGTGCAAGGCGAAGTTGACGCCGTAGAGCACCAGCAGACCGAGGCCGACCACCAGATGCGTGGTCGCGGCGTTCCAGGCAGGAGGCGCTTCCTTTTTGATCGCCAGAAGATCGGGAATTCCCGTGATGATTGCGACGAGGTTGCCCAGCATCCCGAACGCGATGCACCAGAACGCCATGCGGAACCAGAACGGGTCCTTGGTCAAGACGTACGCCGCGTCGGCGAGGAACGCAGCCGTGTACAGACCGATCGGAAGCCCAACGGTCATGACATGAACGGGATGGCCGGCGATTTGCAGGCGACTCTTCATCGTCCTCCCTCCTTAATCTATGACCTCCGGCACCGGGCGGGGCGCTTGTTCCAAGGCCTCAAGTTTCGGGATGTCTTTTTCCGACCCGATCCCCAGGTCTTTGAACTTGCGGGCCGACGGCAGCACGCGCGCTTCCAGCGAACCGATCGCCTTGTTGTAGGCGGTCACGCCCTTGTTGAGGGCGCCGCCCACGTCCGCCAAGTGCTCCGCCAATACCGCCATGCGCTCGAACAGATCCTTGCCGAGCGCGCTGATGGCCTGGGCATTCTCCGCCAATTGCTCCTGCCGCCAGCCATAGGCTACGGCCCGGAGCAACGCGATCAGCGTCGTGGGCGTGGCGATCACCACCCGCTTCTCAAACCCGTCCTCGATGAGGGTATGGTCCTGTTCAAGCGCGGCTCCCAGGAACTGCTCGCCGGGAAGGAACAGCACGACGAACTCCGGAGCCTGTTGAAATTGACTCCAGTAAGCTTTGGCGCTCAATTGCTCCATGCGCGCCCGGACTTGCGCGGCATGCTGCCGGAGCCGTTCCTGTCGCACTCCATCGTCTTGAGCCTCCACGGCCTCCAGGTACGCGGCAAGCACCGCCTTGGCGTCCACGACAATCTGGCGGCCGGCCGGCAACTGGATGATCATATCGGGCCGCAAACGGCCTGCCTCTCCTTCGACGGTCTCTTGCTCGCGGAAGTCGCAATGCTCGACCATGCCGGACAGCTCCGCCACGCGCTTGAGGGTGATCTCCCCCCATTGCCCTCGCACTTGGGGCGCCCGCAGGGCCTTGACCAGATTGCCGGTCTCTTGCTGCAACCGCTCGTGGGCCTGTGCCAGCGTCTTGAGATGCTGATCCAGTCCGCCATAGGCGGACTGCCGCGCTTTTTCCATGTTGCCGACTTGGTCTTCGTACCGCTTCAGCGAATCGTTGAGGGGCTTGATCAGGTTCTCGATGGCTTGCTGGCGCTGGGTGAGATCGCCCTTGGCTTCGGTGTGGAGCGTGGCGAATGTCGATTTGGCGAGGTCGAGGAATGCCTGGTTGTTGCTTTTCAGCGCTTCACCGGCAAGAGCGGAAAAGGCTTGGGTCAATTCCTCCCGCGCTTTCGTCAGTCCTTCCTTTTGCTCCTCGAGACGGGTGTTTGCTTCCTGCGCGCGCGCCTCTGCTTCTCCCAGACGTTTCGCCATGTCCGCACGGGTGCGCGCTCCGCCCCACAAGACTCCCAGCCAAATCCCTGCCGCGAGCCCACCGACCAGCGCGAGAATAATCAGTGCCGCATCATTCATATTCAGCGTTCCCTAGAACCTCCACTTTAATCCTTCACACAATAGAACACAAAGCTTCGTGGACACAGCAAGCGGTGCCCCTATAGAGGTCGCCTCGCTTCACTCCCGCCGGAGCACCGGCAGGGGTTTCTGGCCGAGAATGCGGTACGTGGACAGGAAGCCGACGAGGATCGTGCCCGCCATCGTCGCCGCGATTCCCCAAGCCAGAGCCGCCGGCTGGAAGAGCCATTTGACGTCGAGTATCCAGTGCCCCACGCCCCAGGCCAGCGCGGCGGCCAGGCCCGTGCCGACCACCCCTGCGGCGGCTCCCAGCAACGCGTACTCCACGGCAAACGTCCGCGCCACGGTCCCGCGCGTCGCTCCGACCGCCTTCAGGATCATCGCTTCGTAGATACGCCGGAACCGCGTGGCGGCCAGCGCGCCGGCCAGCACGACGCTCCCCGTGAGAATGCTCAAGCCCGCCATGAAGCGCATGACCAGGCTGATGCGGTCTACAACCCGCGCCACGGAATCCAGGACATCCCGGATACTGATGGCCGAGACATTCGGAAAGGCCGCGACGACGGCGCGCTGCAAGGGGACCTCCTCCGTGGGATCCACGCGCGCCGTCGCGACATAGGTCATCGGCGCGCCGTCGAGCGCGCCCGGCTCGAAGATGAAGTAGAAGTTCGTGGACATGTTCCCCCACTCCACCTTCCTGAGGCTCGCCACTGTGCCGGAGACCTTGGCTCCCTGGATGTCGAACTCCACCGTCGAGCCGAGGTCGAGCCCCAACCGATGCGCCGCTTCTTCTTCGACGGACACCCGCACTTGCCCAGACGACCCTGCGCCGTCCCACCACCGGCCTTTGGTCACGACATTCTCCTTGGGAAGCTCTTTCTGGAAGGTCAGCACGTATTCACGGATGAAGTACCAGCCGTGCTCGCGTTCCTCGTAATTCTCCCGGCGAACCGGCTGCCCGTTCAGGGCCCAGAGCCTCGAGCGCACCAGCGGTGTGAGTCGCGTATCGGCGCGACCGCGCTCCGCCATCAGGCGCGCGAAGGCGTCCCTCTGGTCAGGCTGGATATCAATGAAAAAGAACGACGGCGCGTCGGCCGGGACATTCTCGCCGATCTCCCATAAGATGTTCCGCTCCACCAGATGAATCGCCAGGAGCACCATCACCCCGACTCCCACCGAGACCATGATGGTCTTCGCCTGGCTTCCGGGACGATGAAGATTGGCCAGCCCTTGCCGCCAGGCCAGCGGTTTCCATCGCGGGAGCCGTTTCGCCAGCCGCACCACAAGCCATGCCGTTCCCTGCAACAAAGTCAGCGCCGCCGCCAGCGCGCCGATGAACAGCCCAGCCGCCCGCCACGATCCCGCCTGCCAGAGCGCCAGCCCGGCCAGCGCCAACACCAGCAGCACGCCGGCGATCCAGGCCGTTCGACCCGGAGAGCCGGCCGGCTCCTCGGTCACCTCGCGGCGGAAGATCAGGTTCGGCCGCACGTGCCGCACTTCCAGCAGCGGCCAGAGCGCGAACAGGGCCGTCGTCAAGAGCCCCATCGCCACACCGCGCACGAACGGCAGCAGCGCGAATCGGAATTCCAGCTCGATCGTCAGCCAGGTCTTCATCAGCGGGGGCAAGGCGACCTGCAGAGCCGCGCCCAGAGCCGCGCCGGCGAGACTGCCGACCAGGCCCAACAGCACGGTTTGCGTGAAATAGATGCTCAGGATCGTCCGGGATTCAGCGCCGATCGCTTTCAGCACGGCGATGGTTTCCAGTTTCTCTTTCAGGAACGCGCGGACGCTGCTGGCCACGCCGATCCCACCGACCATCAGGGCGATGAGCCCGACCAGTCCGAGGTACATCGTGAGTTGGCGGAGGAACCGCCGGAGCATCGGCTGGGACTCCTGGTACGTGCTCACCCGCACCGTCTTGTCCGGAAAGGTGGCCGCCAGCTCGCCCTGAACGGCGCGCGGGCTCAGCGCCTCCGGCAGCTTGAGGAGGTGCCGGTGCATCACGCGGCTGCCCGGCTGGACGAGCTGGGTCGCATCGAGGCTCTTGCGTGACATCAGCACGCGGGGGCCGAAGCTGAACGCCCCGGCCGCCCGGTCCGGCTCCTTCTTCAAGACACCGGCGATCCTGAACTCCGCGTGGCCGATCTTCAGCCGGTCGCCGACCTTTAAGTCGAGGCGGATCAGCAGGGTCTCTTCGGCCAGCACCTGGTTGCCGTCGAACAGAGCCGCCGGCGCATCGCCGGGCTCGGCTCGCAATTTTCCGTAGAACGGATAGCCGGGCTCGACCGCTTTGAGCTCGATTAGTTGCGTGCCGGCCGGAGCCGCGGCCATCGCCACCAGCTCGCTCACGTGCATGCGGGCGATCCCGCGAGCATCGAACCCACACAGGATCGCCTCCCCTTCCGGCGCCAGAAGACGCGTCGTCCGCAGTTCCACATCGGCGGCCAGCAGACTGCGGGCTTCACGCTGGATCGCCCGGTCCATGTTGGCGGCAAAAAGCCCCACACCCACAAGCGCAGCCACGCCGAGCGCGATGCAGACAAAGAAGTACGTGAAGTGCCGCCACGCGGCGCGGGTCTCCCGCCAGGCCATGCGCCAGGCCATGTGATTGAGGAACGCACTCACGGGTGAGCACCGGGTGTAGCGGTCCGCAGCTCATCCGAGGCGATCCGGCCATCCAGCAGGCGGACGACGCGATCGGCATACACGGCCAGGGCCGGATCGTGCGTGACCAGAACCAACGTGCTGCCGTGATCGCGGTTCAACCGGATGAGCAAGTCGATGACCTGCTGCCCGGTTGCCGTGTCCAGGTTGCCGGTCGGCTCGTCGGCAAGCAGGATGGCGGGTCGGTTCGCGAACGCCCGTGCGACGGCCACCCGCTGCTGCTCGCCGCCCGAGAGCTGGGCCGGATAGTGATGTCCCCGTGCCTCGAGTCCGACGGCCCGCAGCAGGGTATCTGCCTTGCCTTCCGCCTCAATATCGCCGGCCAACTCCAAGGGAACCGCAACGTTTTCCCTCGCAGTCAGCGTCGGAATCAGGTGGAAGGACTGAAAGACATAGCCGACTTTTTCTCGCCGCAGGCGTGCCAGGTCGTCTTCCGACAATTTCGTGATGTCCCGCCCGTCGAGCGAAATGGTCCCGGATGTAGGAGCGTCCATGCCGGCGATCAGGCCGAGCAGGGTGGACTTGCCGCTGCCGGACGGCCCGACGATCGCGAGAAATTGCTTGGCGGGGACATCGAGCGTGATGTCGTCTAAGATGGATACCTCGCGGCCGCCGCTGGAAAGCCGCATGGAGAGGTTGCGGATCGCGATCATGGCCCCTATTATACAGAACATGCGTGTGTTACCCAGAACCGTCTGCTGCCTCGCGCTGCTGGCTGTCGGCCTGTGGGCGTGCGATCAACAGATCGGCAAACCCGTGCCCAAGTTCCAAGGCACCAGCGTGGACGCACGGCCGGGAACCAAATCCCCACCACCATCCAACGCGGCGCCCCGTCCTGAAGAACGAGTTCTCGTGGCATTCGGCGACAGCCTGACCGCGGGACTTGGCGTCTCGCCGGAAGAATCCTACCCGGCCCGTCTGCAGGAGAAACTTCTTCTCTCCGGCTATCGCTATCGCGTGGTGAACGCCGGCGTCAGCGGCGACACCACGGCGGGAGGCGTCAGGCGTGTGGCGTGGGTGCTCAAGAGCAACCCCGACATCGTGATCCTGGAACTCGGCGCCAACGACGGCTTGCGCGGCCTCAGCCTCACCGAGACGCGCGCCAACCTCGAGCAGATTATCCAGCGCCTTCTGGCAGGCGGAGCCCAGGTGATCCTGGCCGGCATGAAGTTGCCGCCGAATTACGGCGCCGACCACACGAAAGCGTTCCAAACGATGTATGCCGACCTGGCCAAGCGCTACGACGTGCAGTTTATGCCATTCTTCCTTGATGGCGTTGCCGCCAAGGCCGACTTGAACCAGGCAGACGGCATTCATCCAACCGGCGCCGGTTATGCCGTCATTGTGGGAAACACCTGGCGTTACGTCGAGCCCTTATTGAAAAGATAATACTCTGTAAGCTTTTGAAAAATAAAAACTAAATTTGCATTGACATCCTTCGTATTTGCTTGTTATATACATATACCCGACCAAGTTGGTCTCCGATTGAAACAGTCGGGAATTGATCTGGAAGGAAGACCTCCATGGACTGCCCCCGATGCAAGGGCGTCATGGCCCAGGAGGTGTTCGAGGATCTGTTGGATGACACGGGGAATCTCTCCTTCAAAGGCTGGCGTTGCCTGACCTGCGGAGAGATCCTCGACCCCGTGATCGCCAACAATCGCGGGTCGCATCCGATGCCTCTTGTGGGCCGAGCCCGAAGGAAATTCGCCGCTCAGTTGAACTGAGCGAGAAATAGCTCAACAGCCGACACTCCAGGAGTGAGCAGGGAGAGAGCGGACCTGTGCGACGCCCCTGAAGGAAGGACACGGTATGGTCGCAGTCACGGAACAGGCAGTCATCGACGCGCTCCGCACAGTGATCGAGCCGGAACTGCACAAGGATCTGATCACCCTGAACATGGTGAAGGATGTCCGGATCCAGGACGGACGCGTCGCGTTCACGGTCGTCCTCACCACGCCCGCCTGCCCGCTCAAGACCGTTATCAAGGAAAGCTGTGACAAGGCCGTGAGCGCGATTCCCGGAGTGACGGCCGTCGAAGTGGATTTCACCGCCAACGTCCAGCAAGGGCGTACGCAGACCAAGGACAACCTGATCCCGACCGTCAAGAACACCATCGCCGTCAGCAGCGGTAAGGGCGGCGTCGGGAAATCAACGGTCGCGGTCAATCTTACCGCCAGCCTGGTCCTCCAGGGAGCCAAGGTCGGCTTGATGGATGCCGACATGTACGGCCCCAACATCCCGATGATGATGGGCGTGGAGCGGCCGCCTCAACAGCAGGACGGCAAGCTGCTGCCCGCCGAGAGTCACGGCGTCAAGCTGATCTCGATGGGCTTCTTCGTTCCGGAAGATCAGCCGCTCACCTGGCGCGGCCCGATGATCCACACCGCCATCCAGCAGTTTCTGCGGGACGTGATCTGGGGCGAGCTGGACTATCTGATCGTGGACCTGCCTCCCGGCACGGGTGACGCCCAGCTCAGCATCGCTCAACTGGTGCCCTTGACC
>CAZMPH010000068.1:9153-10467 GCA_964568195.1 uncultured Nitrospirales bacterium
GTTCCAGAAGGTCAACGTGCCGATCCTGGGCATCGTCGAGAACATGAGCTACTTCGTCTGCGGCAAGTGTGGCGAGCGCACCGAAATTTTCTCCTACGGGGGCGGGGAACGGGCCGCCGAAAAACTCGGCATTCCGTTCCTCGGACGCATCCCGATCGATCCAGCCATCAGAGCCGGCGGCGATATGGGCTTGCCAATAGTCGTCGCCAACCCGGACTCGCCGCAGGCCAAGGCCTTCGCAGAGATCGCTTCCCGGATCGCCGCCCGCATCAGCGTGCTCACCGCAGAGGCCTCGGAGACGACCTCGATGGAGAGCCTGCTGCAGAAAATCAAGAAGCCGCTCACGAGCGGCGCGTGAGCGCCTGCCAGATCCGGTGAACAAGCCCGGGCAATCCTCCCGCCGCCTCAGGAGGCCGTTCGGGATCAGCATATTCGATCCACAGTTCCTGGCTCCCGAGGTAGGCGCCGTCGAGAAAGGTCGGGCGGGTTCTCAGCTGCCTGTAACCCCGCATCTGCAGTAATCGGACCATCTCGGCAAGAGCGGCGGCGGCATTCTCAGCACCAGCGCTCTCCAGCACAAGCGCTTCGTATCGGAACGTTGCCCGGAAGACGCCTTCCCGCCTCGCGATGTCCACCGTCCGACTGAATCCGCGCTCGCGCTCGTCCAGACCGGCCAGCAAGTGCTTTTCCGCCACGTCATCGGCCATCGCTCACTCGGGCTCCCTTCTTCCTTGCGCCGACGCCTGAGGCCTCGTTATAATCCATCTTTCCATGCCACGCGCATCGCTGCATACGATCGGGTGCCGTCTGAATCAGGCCGAGACGGCCATCCTCGGCGACCAACTCCGCAGCCGGGGCTACGACCTCGTCGAGTTCGGCCGGCCCGCCGACCTCGTCGTTCTCAATACCTGCTCCGTCACGGACAACGCGGAATCCGACTGCCGGAGCCTCATCCGCAAGATCCGCCGCGCCGCGCCCGATGCCTTCGTCGCGGTCACCGGCTGCTACGCGCAGACGGGCGCCGACGTCCTGCAACAGATGGAGGGTATCGATCTGATCGTCGGCACGCAATATAAAATGGATCTGCCCCGGTACCTGACTTCCCTGGAACGCCGCCCCGCGCCGGCAGTCCTGCACACCCGCACGGTCAGCCGCGACGATTTCACGATCGAGGGCGTCGGCGAATATGAGAGCACCCGCGCGAATTTGAAGGTGCAGGACGGATGCAACTTCATGTGCTCCTTCTGCATCATCCCCTTCTCGCGGGGGCACGAGCGCAGCCGCCGCCCCGGCGACCTCATCCGGGAAGCCGAG
>CAZMPH010000069.1:0-2105 GCA_964568195.1 uncultured Nitrospirales bacterium
TCACTTCGCCCTTTTCATCCGTGAAGCTGATATCCCCATGCGGGTAAACCTTTTTGAGGGTCTCCGGAGTCGCCTTGACGACCCAATGGTTCTTGTCCTCTTCGCGCTCCAGCACCGAGTCCTTGAAGGATTTCTTGAAGATGAACTGCACGCCCACGTCCTCGGTCTTGATCTTGCTTACATTCCCGATCTTGATCCAGTGGTTGTCGTAGGGCGCGTACATGGGCTTCATGATGAACCGGAGAACGGGCCACACGAGCGGGAGGCCGATCAGCGCCCCGATGACGTGGATGAAGCCGGCGAAGAAATTCCGCCTGGCGCAGCTCTTCTCCAGCACCGGGAAGGGCACGAGCAGCTCACCGGGCTCGACGTGGATCCGGTTTTCGAGATGCGGGATCTCGACCTGCTTCGAGGTCAGGAAGTCTTCGGGCTTGTGCTCCGGAAAGCCCGCCACCTGGGACGCGCTGCAGAGCAGTTCGACGGAATCGTCCCGCACGGCGGCGATCGAGCCGGCCGGCACCTGCCGCTGGGTTCCGTTCGTACGGACGACGATATGGCTGACCTCCAGCGAGATGGGGTCGGCGATGACGTGGACGATTTCGCCGATCTCCCCGTCAAGGCAACGGACCTTTGATTTGATCTTTGGTTGCACGCTGGCCATAGGAGATCGTCCCCGGCGCTCGTTTACTTCTTGATGGGTTTCGGTGTCTGGACCGACGCGTCCTTCAATGTGACCAGATACGCGACCATGGCGTCGATCTCCTGGTCTGTCATCAGCTCCTTGTACTTATCCGGCATCTGCTTCTTGTTGTATTCCTTCTCGAACCCCTCGGCCATCCAAGCGCGAGGATTCAGAATTTTTTCCTTGAGCTCTTCAGGCTTCATCAGGTTGCCGATGTTGTCCATCACCGGCCCCCGCTTCTTCACGGAGCCTTTGCCGCCGATCTTGTGGCAGTTGTAGCATTCCTGCAGGTCATACTGTTCCTTCCCTAGAGCGACCAGATCGCCGGCGGCCGCGGCGGGCGACGCGGCCCCGCCGCTGCCCTTGTCGCCCGCGGCCGCCTTGAGCTTGTCAGCGCTGCCCAGCGCCTCCAGCCGCTTCATGATGGCCTGGCTCTGGGCGTTCAGCTCCACGCTGCGCTTCAGCAGTTCATCCATCTTGCCCTTGTCGGTCGCCGCCAGCTTCGGCTTCACGATCTTGTCGATCTTGCCCTTTTCGACCGTGGGATCATACTGCGGCAGGAAGTTGGCCCCGGCGATGAAGGCCCCCGAAAGGACCGCGTAGAAGGCCACCAGCGCCACCACGGCCTTCACTCCGCTGAACGGCGACACGGCCGGAGCGTCCAGCAGGATAAAGACGACCGTGCCGAGTCCGGCGTACAGGACGAACATGACCTGGAACACGAGGGGGAAGTGGAAGACGAAACGGGTCAAGAGGAAGAGGACGACCGCCGCGACCCCGCCCAGGAGGATACGCTTGATCAGGATTCCGATGAAGCTTCTTTCCCCTGCCATGGCTTCCCCCTACTCCGCGCCCGCGACGGCCGGGACCCCCTTGGGCGTCTCGGCGTGGGCCTTCTCCTTACCCGTGTGGAGCGTCAGAACAATCGCGAAGCTCACGACGATGTAGAACGTCAGCGTGATCCCGGTGATCACCCAACTGGAATACGCGAGGGTCGGCGTGAAGGACTCCGGCGTGAAATCGTATTGCAAGTTGAACACGTGGAAGTACTTCCGGGTCAGCTCGCGGACCGCGCCCATCAGGCCCATCGTCCAGATCGCGCTGAAGGCCAGGAAGACGAGCACGAACTGGGACACGAAATCGATCTTGCCCCAGACGATCCGGCCCCGACTCAGCGCCCGGTTGTACAGGATGTAGTTGCAGATCGTGACGAAGACGAGCGTGAACGCCGCCGCGTTTTTGGCCGGCATGAGCGCCAGCATGCCCCAGTCCACCGTGACGAACCCCAGGCTGAGCTCGCCGTGCGGCAGGCTCAACGAGCCGTCGTCGGGCGCCAAGGCCTGCGTGGCGACGAAGGCATGCGGCGTCATCCAGATCGCGTTGCCGATGATCACCATCAGGAACGCCACTTTCACCAGAGTCT
>CAZMPH010000069.1:2115-6998 GCA_964568195.1 uncultured Nitrospirales bacterium
GCGCCGGGACCGTCCACGTGAGGAACCGGCCGGCGATCAGGAACAGCGCGACCCAGCACACCGGCAGGATGAAGGCGAGCTTGTCCGGTATCGGATATTTGGTCCAGAGCAGCATGAACACGACCGGAATGCTCGCCATGAGGACCAGCGTGGTGGTCCTCATCCGGATCTGGTCCAGTCCTTCGATCCGCTTCATGCTCAGCCAGATATAGTAATTGCTGGCGAGGAAGATCAACCCGACCATTGCCCCCTGCATTTCAAAGAACATGGAGAGCTGATCGGACATCATGTACGGGCAGATGGACGCATCGTAGTCGCAGAGCTCGTAGGACAACAGGTAACCGGCAAACGGCAACGCCAGTAATGCTCCGACTCCGATCAAGTTGCCGATGAACCCGAACCAGTCATAGAAGGCCCGCTCTTCCTCGGATTTGGCCGCCATGTACATGTACGCTGCGATCAAACCTGTGATGAACCCGCCGAAGGTCACATTGCCGATGAACCGGTGAATGTTCAGCGGCCACCAGCTGAAGTTGTTCATCTTGTCCCACAGCGTGGCCGTGGTTTCGATGAAGGTCTTGAGGTCCAGGCCCTCCGCGGACTTGACCGGCGTGTTCATGAACGAGGTCGGCCCGTCGATGACGATCAGCGTCACCGTGCCGATCACGTTGAGCACAACCCCGAGCACGATGTGCCGGAGCTTCAGCGGCCCCTGCAGGGCGTCCCAGGTGTACCAGTACAGATAGAGGACGATCGTCTCCGCGATGAAGAGCAGCGGGTACCAGATGGCGAAGACGTCGAAGAAATGGGTGATCAGCCAGCCCGTCAATTGCGGGTAGGTGGCGAGCAGCACGAAGATGAAGAGCCCCCCTGTCAGCGCCGTCATGCTGTAGAGGATGACCGTAACCTTGATGACCTCCTTCGCCAGCCGCTCGTAGCGCCCGTCCCGGTTCCTCCAGCCGATGATCTCGCTGACGACCACGAAGATCGGCGCGCCGAGGATGAACGCGGCGAACAGGATGTGCAGCTGGGCTACGACCCAGACAGCGGTGCGGTTTCCCCCGATGGGGAATTCATGCGGCTTGGGGTCGGGGAACTGCGCATAGGCCGCCGTCCCCACCAAGAGGAGCCCCACCACAAGCAAGAGGCTACGTTGCCAGGTCTTCATGATCTCGCCGCTCCCTTACTCAGGTTGACCGCGCGGTTATTTCCCGTCTTTCTTCGGAGCATCCTTGACGGGCGTCGCCGCTGGAGCCTTGCCGGCGCCGGCCGCCGGCGTCGCCCCGCCGGCCGCGGGCGCCGCCTTGCCCAGTTCCGCCACCGGCACCCAGTCTTTCTGCGCCACGTCGTAAGCCAGACCCTTAAGCCCAAAGGTCCGCTCATAGGCCATGGCTTTCCAGCGGTCCTCCTCGCTGAGCTTGCTCTTCCAGGCTTTCATCTTGGTGTTCGGCACGCCTTCCGAGATCCGCCAGAACCAGACGCTGTCGGAATAGAGCTTCATCCGCTCGCCCTTGCGGAAGTCCCGCGCGCCGGCCTTGACCGGCTTGCCGTCCTTGCCGTGGCACGAGGCACAATTCACGTCGATGTTCTTGACCCCTTCGAAGATCTCCTTGCCCTCGGCCATGATCTTCTCGTCGCTCCACCACCCGGCCGGCATGTGCTTGTCGGCGTATTCGGGCGGCGCAGGCGGAGGCGGCCCCGTGCTCTCCGGCTCTTCCGCGCAGCCGGCCGCAAGAAATGCCCCACCGCCGACGATCAACAATCCAATCAAGCTTGTAATCTTCATAATCGCTCCCAACTCCTTTCCCGTCTCCAAGTCCCTCGCAAAAAAAAGACGCTTTGCCGAGGGAGCCTGATCCCAGAAGCAAAAGCGCCCAAGTCGTACCGTGCTCTCAACCGCTTAACGTTTCTTCCCGCGCCGTTTGGCAGGCACGGCGGCCTGCCGGTGTCGAGCGCGCACCACCGCCACGCCGATCGCCGCCGCAACGAGGACTCCTCCCACTCCATAGAGCCAGAGCTTCGACGCGTCCTCCGTCCCAACGACTCCTCCTGAACCGCCCGCCGACTTTTCCGATTCCGGCCCGAAATCCACCTTCGCCTGACGCTCGACATGCCGGTCGGCCGGGTCAAACTCAGCCCGGATTTTTTTGACTTCGTCCAGCCCCGATCGTTCGTCTTTGGCCGAAATTTGAATGGGGTCCCCTGCATTCTGGTTGTGCAGGTGAAGGATCAGCTTATAAAATCCGGACCCATCCGCGTAGCTGGTGACGGGATCAATCGTCCGGTCGCGCAGGTCCCTCGCATGGACCTTGACATCCCCGATCGACTTGCCGTCTTTATCCCGCACATGCCCCGAAATGGTGAAGCGGTGATCCATTTCGTGGGTCGCCCGAGCCGCACCGGGAGCCAGCGTTCCCGACCCGATCAGGCCGACCAGACCGAAAAAGACCGCCGCACGACCCCACGACGGTCTCAATTCCAGCAGATTCAAAATGTCCCGAACAGCCCAGCCAAAGTGCGGCCTATCTAACATAGGCATCCACCTTTGTCAATAAATTCCTGCGCTGTCATAATGGCCTCTAAGCGCTCAAATTTAAAGAATAACTTGTGGTATTGGATGTCCCGGTTTACAGGTGCCCGCGGGCCTGCGCCTCGGCTTTGATCTGCTCGGCTTCCGCCTTGCGCTCCGATTCTTTCTTCGTCACCCAGGTCTCCCAGGAATTCCCTGAGGCGGTGTCCTCGCCGGTAAAGGCGATCGTCGCGATGTCGGCGTAAGGGATCACCCGGGTGCCGGGCTGGTCCGTGGGAAAAAGCTGGAGGACGGGGGGAGAGGCCGAGCTGTTCCGGTTGAAGATGTACCCCGTGATCGTTTCGCCGGAGGCCAGCTCCAGCGTCACGTCACCGCGATAGTCGAACGCGATCTCCACGGCCTGACGCCGCTCGGCGTCATTCGCCGGCCGGAAGATCCGGCCTTGAAGGTTCTGCGATTCCGAGGAAGGAGATTTATCGGCGGTCACGACTCGCGGGCTACCGAGCGGCCGGCATCAGCGTCGCCACGACCGACCGGCCGAACCCCCGCAGAGAGCCGAACGTATCGTCCACGGCGGACGCTTCATATCCGCAATGCACCATGCAATCGGCGCATTTCTCGTTCCGGCCGGTCCCATAGCGGTCCCAGTCGGTCTGGTCCATGAGCTCCCTGAAGGTCGCCACATAGCCGTCCTGGAGCAGGTAACAGGGCTTCTGCCAGCCGAACAGATTATAGGTAGGATTGCCCCAGGGCGTGCATTGGTAGTCGACCTTGCCCATGAGGAAATCGAGGAAGAGCGGGGACTGATTGAACCGCCAGCCGTTCTTGGGCCTGTGCAGGATCCGCGAGAAGAGCTCGCGCGTCCGCTGTCGCTTGAGGAAGTTCTTCTGGTCGGGCGCCTTCTCGTAGCTGTACCCCGGAGAGATCATCATGCCTTCGACGCCCAGTTCCATCATGGCATCGAAGAACTTGCGGACGCGCTCGGGATCGGCGTCGTCAAAGAGAGTCGTGTTCGTCGTGACCCGGAAGCCCCGCTTGAGAGCCGCCTTAATCGCCTTGACGGCAACGTCGTACACGCCGTCCCGGCAGACCGCCAGATCGTGCTCTTCCTGCAAGCCGTCCATGTGAATGCTGAAGGTCAGGTAGGGCGACGGCCGGTACTCGTCGAGCTTGCGCTCCAATAAAATTGCGTTGGTGCAGAGATAGACGTACTTCTTCCGCTCGACCAGCCCCTTCACGATCGCCGGCATGTCGGGGTGGATGAGCGGCTCCCCGCCCGGAATGCTGACGATCGGCGCGCCGCATTCCTCGGCCGCCGCCCAGCACTGTTCCGGCGTCAGGCGCTTGTCCAGGACATGATCGGGATACTGGATTTTCCCGCATCCCGCGCAGGCAAGATTGCAGCGAAAGAGCGGTTCCAGCATGAGGACGAGCGGATATCGTCCGACCCCCTTGAGCTTCTGGGTCAACACGTACTTGGTGACGGTGAACATCTGCGAGACAGGAACGGCCACGTCCGGACTCTATCATCACGCAGGCATCAACGTCAATGCCGGCTGCTCGGAACCCGCGCGGAGGTGTGCTACACTCCGGTTCCTATGATCGATCCCAAGACCGTGCCGGCAAGTCCGGAACTGGACGCCTTGATCGCAGAGAAGGTCGTGGGGATCACGCGCGATCGCCCCATCCCCCCCTACTCCACCGACATCGCGGCGGCCTGGACCGTCGTCGAGGCCATGATCCGCAAGGACGGGGTCTATTTCGGGTGCCCGCACTTCAAGCACAAGCACCAGAACCTCGCCTCGCTGGGCTATCCCGAGGGCACCGAGTGCTGGTACTGCGTCCTCAACACCAAGCTGCTCAACAAAGTCGTGCTCTGCGCCGACACGGCGCCGCTCGCCATCTGCCGCGCGGCCCTGCTGTGGGCCCTCACGCACGGCCCTGACGCGCAGCCGAAGTAGCCATCGGAGGTCTGGGCGGAGCCGGAGACTTAATCAGAGCAAGATGGAGGTATTGAGGTCCTGCTATGGTCAACGCAATTACGGGAAGCGACGCGACAGAGTATGCCGACCGTTTTAAGAATGCCTTTCCGAACTTTAAGACCGCGTTTTTGCCGGAATATGCTTCCGCTCCGTCGACGTTCGTCCCGCAGGAGCGAGTGTACTATACCGTCAGCCATAACGGCCGGCCCGAAGCCTTGTTTGCCGTCTTCTTCGATCGGGCGAGCAATGCCTATGAGGCGACCATTTCCTTCGCCCGGATCATCATGAAAGACAAGTACGCGGCGGACGGATGGTGGTACGTGTTTGAGGCGATGAATCATGCCATGCGGCCGCGCGGCGTGAAAATCGTT
>CAZMPH010000069.1:7008-10396 GCA_964568195.1 uncultured Nitrospirales bacterium
GAAACCAAGGGAAGCCGGAAAGCGTTTGCCGACCTTCAGGCACGATTCCCGTATGCCGTCAACATTACCGGAGCATTGGCAACGATCGATCTTGAACTGCTTCCACCCACGACTGAGGGATAAAGAAAGGGCGGCACTTCGTTTGGCGGTCAGGTGAAACGCGAGGCAGGGATATGATGAAAGCAATCGCTTCCGTCTCCACTTTCCGATAGGCGCATTCCCGCCACTGGAGTTCACCCGCGCCCAGCTCGTGGGGCCCCAGGGCGGCGGCGGCCTCGGGATTGTAGCCGTGGCTCGCAGTGCACTGCTTGAGGTACTCCTCGAGCTCCTGGCGGGGCTCGCCGGAGCCCGCGCACCCCGCGATCACGATGCAAAGAACCGAATAAACAGCCGTTACTGCACCAGCGGAACGTTTGCCGCGAGGTCGTACCGCACCAGGGCCCGGATCTTGTTCTCCATCTGGATATAGCGCGCGACCTTGGCTGCGGGCAGCGCCACGTTGAGCTTCGGGATATGCGACCGCTTCAGCGCGACCTCGGCCTCCTCGATGGCCAGCGCTTCATCGAGCAGCTTCTTCGCCGTCGCGTCCGGGATCGAGCCTTTGCCTTGGTTATAGGCCTCGGCATAGGCGACGATGGTCTTGCCCAGCCGCTCGTTGATCTGCTGCAGGTCCTTCTGGTACGCGTCGTAGATGGGCCAGAATGCCTTGGCCTCGACATCGGTGAGGCTCATGTTCGCCGCGATCAGCAGCTTCTTGTCCGCGCTGATCTTCTGGCGAAGGATCTCCATATTGGTGTTGCTCATTCCCTTGTCCTGGGCGGTCGCAGGCGCCGCGAGCGCCGCGACGAGGATGATCAGAGCGATTCGCAACAGTGCCATGAGCGATTCTCCTTTCGTTGTGTGGTGAGAGTCATGTCGGACGCGGTATCGCTGCAGCCAGGTCATGATCGAATTTCAGGGAGTGCCAATCAGCCGCCCCCGACGGGCCGCGCCGCGGCGCCCTCGAACACCTTCCAGCCGAGTTCCGTCAGGTTTTTGCGCGCGAGCGGGCTCGCAGCGCCCTCGAGCCACAGGTGTTTCGCGCGAACGCCCGGAATCCTGTCGGCGATGCCGGTCACCCGGTACGCGAAATCCGACGTCTGCTGCGTCCATCTGAGGTAATCGAGCGGCGCGTTGAAGACCACCGTGCCGTCTTTGGTGAGGGCAGTGGTGGTGCGGCCGAACGGCACGAACCGCGCGATCGGCGCGACCTTGCGGTGATAGGACAGGTACATCTCGGCCTGGCGCTGGCGGAAGAACGCGAGGTCCGGGTTCTCGGTCAGCACCGCGAACTTGATGAACTCGACGCGGTTCGCCGTATTCGGCATCGCATCGAGCGCCGCGACGATGTCGTTCTGCTCGCGCGGCGTGAACACCTCGTTCGTGATGTACAGGTCCACGACGTCGGAGCTGGCGCCCATCGCCTTGAGCTTGGCGCGGCTGCGCTTGCGCAGCTCGTTCGGCGGCATGTCCCGGTAGACTTTGTTCATAAGCTCGCTGCCGCCGGTGGCGGAGACCGCGGCCCCCGCGGCGCCGGGTATCGCCATCAGCAGGGCGGACATGGTCATTGATCCCCCGTACTCCGCCCAGGACAGATCGTCGAGGTGCTCCTGCAGAATCGGGTTCCGCGAGTACACGTCCACTTTGAACTCGTAGGCATAGTCCCGCTTGGTCTTGGAGAAGCCGATGGCGTTCTTCAGGCGGCTGTCCTCGGCCTCGCTCTTGGTGCGGCCTGTGACCGCTTCACCCACGCGCCCGAAGGCGGCGCCGACCCCGGACACGGCGCCCGACACGGTATCCACCGGATGGACCACCAGGTTCTTCGTCCCCCGCACGACGTCGCCGGCCTTCCCCTTGAGGCCGCGTTTGAACTCGTCGCTCTTCTGCAGCAGTTCCATGCGGGCGACCGCGTTCAGCTCGTGCACGTACTGACGGAGCTGCGCTGTGGAGGCCGCCCGCACCTGGCCCAAGGGCGATTCGATCGTGTAGATGTTGAGGTAGCCGTCGTTGACAACGCGCTCCTGCACGCGGTGGTTCGGGCCGGATACGAGTTCCGGCGGCAGGATGCGGGACGCCTGCAGCGTCGCCGACTCGTCGAATTGCGCCTCCTGCGCGGCGGCGGCGACGACGAGCGTCGCGGCCAGCAGCAGAGGCGGCAGGACGACGCGGCTCATGACTGTTACGGTGCGGCGTTTCATGATTGACTCCTTTGCGATTCGAGGCTGTTCACGGTTCTACGCACGGTGACGGTCCGTTCGTGAGCCGACACCATACACGGAAACGCCTGCGCTGTAAACGCTTCACATCCCTCCGTCTTGTGGGAAGAGGAACTGCAACTGGACGGACAGGCTCCAGTTGCCCACGTCGGTCCCGCGCTCCAGGTTATAGAAAGCCTGCGTCTCAACGGTCATGGGCTGTCGCCCGAGCGTGAAGACCTTCCCAAAGCCGCCGCCGACCGGCACCACCCAGCGACGGCCTGCCTCGGCCTTCCAATCCGCCGTGATGGTCGGTCCGGACGTGAGATACCACCCGTCCGGGAAATTGTAGTTCACGCTGTAGGTCAGGAGGAACTGGCTGACATCGGGCCGGTCCTTGTTGCCGGCGACCGACCACACGTTTTGGGCCAGGATCCCAAAGACCCAGTCCCCGGGGCTCAGGATCGCGGCCGCCGACGGACCGAGGCCCCATTTCCTGGAGCCGAGCGCATCGTCGGTGGCCGTCGGGAGCGTCACGACCGGACCGGCGCCCCAGGTGAGCCCCGAGACCTTGGCCGTCGCCAGAAATCCCGTGAAGGTGATGTCGCCCAGCCCCCAGGTGTCGCCGGTGGGCGACTCCTCGTACGGCTGCTTGATGACGGGTACAACGGTACGGGTGACGAGGTACCAGTCCTCGGTCAGGCGGAACGGCACGATGGGCCGGATGTCCAGCTCATTCTGCCAGCGGTGATGGGGGCCGGCGCCGAAGCTCGTGCCGTTGTCGAACGACAGGCTGGTGAGGTCCGCGATGGGATTCTGCTTCTTCTTCGCCAGCTCCGTCGCCTCATCGGCGAACGCGGCGGCGCCGAGTCCAAGAGTCATGAGCGAGCAGCCCAGCGCCCGAGCGAGCAAGAGTCCCTTCCCTCCCATCCCCTGCCCTCGCGTGCGGGCTATGGCTTGTTTAGGCCAGGCAGGTCGGCGCGGATCCGCTGGGAGAAGTCGGGCGAGCGGTCGGCCGCCCGCGCGGCGTCGTTGATCCGCGAACGCTTCTTGAGCTCCTCGAACGGCAGGCTGGTGTCGAGCCGCCCCTGCTCATAGACATAGGCGGGCGTATAGCCGCTCAGCAGGACCTTCCAGTTGAACGCCAGATGTCC
>CAZMPH010000070.1:0-4987 GCA_964568195.1 uncultured Nitrospirales bacterium
TCTCAGCGAGGAGCCTCGTGTCCGTCCAGCGAGGGAAAGCGCAATTTGACGCGCTCTTCGAGGGCCCGCCCGCGAGCGCGCCGGGGCCGCCTCGCCAGGCTCCGTAACATGAAGCGCGTCGGCATTAATCTCGCTCGACAGTCGACCCGCCTTGTGCGAGCATCCCCTTTCTATTATCTTTAATGACATGAGTCGTGAGGTTGAGCCGACAACCAAGGCGGGATGGTCGCGGCGGCTCTGGGAAGAGTGGAAGAGTATGGGCAAGAAATTCGGCGACATCCAGGCCCGGGTCCTTCTGACCCTCTTCTACTTTGTCATCCTGGCGCCCTTTGTCCTCGCGGTCCGGAGGAACGATCCCCTAGCTATCAAAGATGGAGCCGCAGGCGGGTGGCGACTCAAGGGCGAGGGGAACGGTGCCCCTATGCAGCGGGCGAAACGGCAGTACTGATGGACATTCTCGGCATTTCTTGCTATTTCCACGACGCCGCGGCGGCTCTTATCCGCGATGGCCAACTCATCGCCGCAGCCGAAGAGGAGCGGTTCACTCGGAAGAAGCATGACTACGAGTTCCCCCAGCACGCCATTGATTTCTGCCTCAGGGTGGGGGGGATTCGAGGGGAGGATCTAGATTTTGTGGTCTTTTTCGAGAAGCCCTTTCTTAAGTTCGAAAGGCTCATACTGTCTAGCATGCAGACCTTTCCCCGCTCCCACCGTGTCTTCCGGGAGGCAATGATCACTTGGCTAGGTGAAAAGCTCTGGATCAAACATCTCATCCAAAGACGGATCGGGGTGCCTCATTCCAGGATCCTCTTCAGCGAGCACCACCTCTCCCACGCTGCAAGCGCCTTCTTCTGCTCGCCGTTCGAAGAGGCGGCCATCCTCACCGTGGACGGCGTCGGCGAGTGGACGACAGCGAGCCTTAGCATCGGCAAGGGCACCGACATCAGGCTGCTCAAGGAGATACGCTTTCCCCACTCGCTTGGGCTCCTCTACAGCGCTTTCACCGCCTTTCTGGGTTTTGAAGTGAACGACGGCGAGTACAAGGGGATGGCGCCGTTCGGGACGCCCCGCTATGTTGACAAGGTGTACAAACTGATCCGGATCGCGAGTGACGGCAGCTTTGAGCTCAATATGCACTACTTCTCCTTTCATTACTCCACTGAGAAGACTTTTAATAGAAAGTTTGTAGAGCTCTTTGGTTGCCCGCGAGATCCCGACCTTCACTTTTTCACTCTGACAAGCGGCTATCCTTCTTGTTTCGGAGAAAAGCCGACGAACTATGAAGACCTCGGCAAACACAATCAGTATTACGCTGATGTGGCCGCAAGCATTCAGGCAGTAACCGAAGAAGTTCTGGTGAAGATGGCTCAATATGTTTACAAGGAGACCGGCCTAAAGAGGCTCTGTATGGCCGGTGGGGTAGCTCTGAATAGTGTCGCTAACGCTCGAATCCTCAGAGAGACACCTTTCGAAGAAATCTACATACAGCCAGCGGCCGGTGACGGAGGAGGGGCAATCGGAGCAGCTCTTTATGCATATCATATGGTCTTGGGCAAACCGCGAAAGTTCATCATGGAACATGCGTACTGGGGTGAAGAATATAGTCGAGATGAGATTGAAAAGTTCCTGAAAGAGAATGGAATTCGCTTCCAGCCGTTCTATGACGAGGAAATGCTGATACAGCGCGTTGTTGATCGGCTCCAGGAAGGAAAGGTTGTAGGGTGGTTCCAGGGGCGATTTGAATGGGGGCCTCGGGCACTAGGCCATCGGAGCATCTTGGCGGATCCTCGGCTGGCTGGCATGAAGGACGTTGTCAACGTGAAGATTAAGTTACGCGAACCCTTCCGGCCTTTTGCTCCGTCTGTCCTGGCAGAGCGGACGGAGGAATACTTCGCTCTGCCTAAAGCAGCAAGTCACTATCCGACTAGGTTCATGCTCTACGTGGTGGACGTGCGGGAAGAGAAGCGAGAGATCATCCCTGCCGTCACGCACGTAGACGGGACGGCTCGGCTTCAAACGGTTCAAAAGGAGGTGAGCCCGAGATACTACCGACTGATCGAGACCTTCTCGCAGGCTACAGGGGTGCCAGTGTTGCTCAATACCTCGTTTAACCTGAAGGGAGAGCCCATCGTGAATACGCCCCACGAAGCCTTTAGCGCATTCACCCGAAGCGGGATGGACCTACTGGTTCTCGGGGAGTGCGTTGTTGAGAAAGCCATCGAGAAGCACTGAGGAGATAATCCACATGCGGTTCATCGAGAGTCTAGCTAGGCGGATGGGTATCGCGGCTGAGCTCCTTCACTTCTTCTGGCAGAACAAGTGGTGGTGGCTGACGCCCGTGATCTTGGTGTTGTTGCTTTTCGGCATTCTGGTTGTCTTCGCGCAAAGCTCGACCATAACACCTTTTATCTACACCCTTTTTTAGGACTACACGCCTGTGATGTTGTACAGAAAACTTCGCGAACCTTATCATTTTGCAGCAGTAGTGCTTTTAAACACTTTCGTCCTCTTGTTGTTACTCAATGTTGTTTTTCTTCTGGTATTCTGGATCAAAGACACCTTCTTGGAAGAAAGCCCTCCTCTATTAACTCAATACGGCCAATCGCTAGAAACTGTTTATCCGGACTTAAATAAAAAAGAAATTGAAGACCTCTTGCGCGAGACATGGTCCAGATCTGTGGCATATGAGCCGTTTACGCAATATAAAGAACGACCCTACGCCGGCAAGTATGTCAATGTCCATAAAGGCGGCTTCAGGATCACTAAAGACCAAGGACCGTGGCCTCCCGACCGCAACAAATATTTCACTGTTTTTCTCTTTGGGGGATCCACGACTTTCAGTTTTGGACTGAGCGATGATCAAACGATCGCTTCATATTTTCAACCATTGCTTGCAACTGCTGGTGTGCAGCGAGAAGCCCGCGTCTACAATTTTGGTCGGGGGGCCTACCACTCAACACAAGAACTCATACTCTTTGAACGACTGATACTATCGGATTTTATTCCTGACATGGCCATTTTTATAGATGGGCTGAACGAATTCTTTAACACAGAGGATCAGCCCATGTTCACTGTTCGCTTGGAAAGATTGTTTGACGGAAAAATAGGGGAGGATTGTGGTTGGTTGCAGATACTGAAAGACTTACCGATGACTAGAGCTGCACTCTGGACGCGAGGTGTCGTTGAAAGTATCTCCTTTAAGAACAAGCGCAACGAAGCTGAGAACGGTATTTCACCGGAGGAGAATGAATCTTATAATCGCGAGAAGGCGATCAAAAATATTCGTGATCGGTATTTGAAGAATAAAAAAATGATTGAGGTGCTAGCCGGCGCCTATGGTGTAAACGTAATTTTTGTATGGCAACCGATACCCCACTACGGATATGACTTGCGGTATCATTTATTCGGTCTAGAACCACTCGATGGGGATGCAGACTTTAAATTAGGCTACGAACATATGAGTGCGTATAGAGCATCCACCCGCTTGGGACGGAATTTTTTATGGTGTGCAGATATACAGGAGGGGATAAAGGAACCACTCTATGTTGATAATGTAGGACATTATTCTGCGAAGATGTCAAGAAAAGTAGCCAGATGTATTTTTGATATGATCATCGAGAGAAATTTGCTAGCCATTGACAAATAAGCCGGTGGCTGGGCGACTTACGATGGACGACCTTCCGGACCTTCGACGAGCTCCACGCCAAACGTCGCGCCTGGGGTGCATAGTACAACCACCTCCGTCTGCCCTTGGCGCTCAAGGTCGACATCTAGCCTCGAGCGCGCCGGGGCCACTTCGCCACGCTCCGTAATAGAAGACGGCATGAAACGCGTCGGAATTTTTATCATCGCCTATGAAGCTGTCCGTACGCTCATCGTGGCGTACGAGCGGATTCCGGCTCAGCTCAAAAAGGAGGCCGATGAGATCTACATCATCGATGACGCGAGCGATGACAACACCTACTTGGCCGGGATGGGATACAAACTCCAGCACAATATCCGGAATCTCAACGTGTACCGGAATCCTCGCAACCTCGGCTATGGCGGCAACCAGAAGAGAGGCCTCCGTCACGCCATCGAAAAAGGCTATGACATTGTCGTCGTTCTCCATGGAGACGTTCAGTACGCGCCCGAACATATTCCGGATCTCATTCAACCGATCCTGGAGGGTCAGGCCGACATGGTCTTCGGCTCGCGCATGACCGGTCATCCGCTGCAAGGCGGCATGCCGCTGTACAAGTTTCTCGGGAACAAGTTCCTCACCGCGATCGAAAACTGGGTGCTCGGCCTGAATCTCTCAGAATATCATTCCGGGTTCCGGGCCTATTCCTGCGCGGCCCTGAACAGAGTCCGCTTCGAGCGCTGCACGGATGACTTCCATTTCGACACGGAGATCCTGATCCAGTTCAAAGAGCGGGGGTTGCGGATTGCCGAAATCCCGATCCCGACCCATTACGGCCCGGAATCCCACCAGGTCGGCTTTGGGACCGCCGTGCGCTACGGGCTCGGTATCCTCGTCAGTCTCCTCGAATATCGCCTACACAAGTCCCGCTTCCTGCGACTCCGTTCCCACACGTTTGACGAATAGATCGGCAATTTTCATCCCCTTTCTCCTGCTGCCGTAACACATTTCTGGCACAAGCCTTCCATATATCCCAGACCTTTGAGCGTTGCCTATTTTCTTCGGCGCGCGTTCGGGAGTCCTTGTTTCTCTCCTGATACGCGTTCCCTCTCGGCAACCAGGCGATCAAGGTCGCCGACTCTTTTCACCAAGTCGCTCGTCATCTCCTTGATCAGGTCGGCAAGCCGGTCGCGTTCCTGTTCAATCTCGACCAGTCTGCTCACCTCCGCTTGCTGCCGATCCACATCGAGCTTCAACTCTTCGCAAACCGCCTGCAATTCCTTGACTTGGTCATGCGCTGCTTCCAGATCATGAGCCAGTCTTAACAGATGTTCTTCCTTCGCGCTCAGCTCCCTCCGCAGGGCC
>CAZMPH010000070.1:4997-10353 GCA_964568195.1 uncultured Nitrospirales bacterium
GTCTCATCGCCATGCCGCATACGCTCCTCAAGTGTTTGAAGAGTCTGCACCCCTTCCAGGGCCTCTCCGGGTTCGAGAGCGGGAGTCGCAGGCAAAGCCCCTCCGGCTTTCAAGGCGTTCATGGCTGGTTGCAACCATTCTAAAAAGATCGTGATCTCACGCAGTCGGACCCCCAACGCGGAAGGAGCTGCCGTCCGTCCGGAAGCGGGATCATCCTGGGCCGCCATCTTTTGAGAGGAACCCTGAACAGGGTCGGGCAACAGACGGATATATTCCAACAGGACAGCCACACAGTGCCTACAAAGGGGCGCCTCACTGGAAGGGCATGAGCACCTGGCCATAAGCGTTCCGTCGGTCAAACGGATCGTTTGGCGGTAGAGACCGCTTGCGCCCGCCACCTCTGATGTGATTTTTGCCTCATCGGCCTGAACGATCCGCACACGACGCTCGGAAAAGTATCGGTGGCCGACGGCATACGCCGACCCCGGGACCACTGCCTGAACCATCTCCGGCCGTAACTGGCTCAGCCGCTGGGCCGTGCAAGGAATCTGATTGCGGGATTGCGCGCTCATGGGTCGACTCTCGGGGAGGTATTACGACTTCCGGGCTGATGCGGTAACAAAGGGGGCTCGGCGATCGTGTAGCGCGAGGACGTATAGGCCGAGTAGTAGGCCCGCTGCAGGTCCACGACGCCGTTCAAGACCACTCCTTCGATCTTCCTCCCTTCCAGGAAATCCAGAGCCTCAATGACGACTCGTTGCGGAGTCTCTCTGCCTCTCACCACCAGCAAGATGCTGTCCACGATCTCCGCGTACAGGTTCATATCCGCGATCGGGAGGATGGGGGGGCCGTCCACAATCACCAGAAGGTCTCGATGCCTGAGGCCATCGAGCAGTTTCTGCACTTCCCCACGCATGGCAGGCAGGCTCAACTGATCCCCGTCACTCTTGCCCGCGCACAGGACCCTGAGATTGCGATGCGCATGCTGGAAGAGAGCCGCATCCAGATCGCATTCCCCCGCCAGAACATTCACCAACCCTTTATCGTTGTGACGCCCAAGCCGCGCGCTGACGGACGGGTTCCGCATGTCTCCGTCTATCAGGATCGTATCAACCAGGTAGTCTCTGGCCAGCGTCACTGCCAGCCCCACCGATACCGTAGTCTTCCCCTCACCGACGAGCGAGCTCGTGACGGCCAGGACCCGCACTCCCTTCTTCTCCCGCAATTGAATCACGCGGCCGGCCAGCACCCGAAACTGCTCGGCGCCCAGAGCATTCATATTCGCCTGAACGACCAGTTGGGACTGCTTCCTGCTCAAGCCCTTCGAGCCCCACGGCAAAGCCTGGCGCAGCCAACCGAGCAGCTTGGCCGGCCAGGCTACCCACCGCGCCCAGCGACGTGCCTCGGTGATGGGAGGGAAGGCTTCAGGCGAGTAGTCGCTCTCCCACAACCCGGACATATACGGAATGGTGGCCAGGGAGGGGCATTCCAGCGCAGCTTCCACTTCTTCAGGCCGACGAAAAGGCAGGTTGCGGAGATCTTTCCACCAGATCGAGCCGCCGGCCAGCGCCAGGCCGGCCACGAACCCACCCATGAATACCCTGAGGGGATCGGGTTTCACGGGCTTGACGGGGAGATTGGCGGGGTCCACGATGCGGAACTGTTCCCCCTTCTGCCGCTTTTCAAGGCTCTCGCTGATATTAGCGGCTATCTTCTTGGTCTGAAGGCTTTCGTGGTTCCGGCGATTGTTTTCATAGTCGCGAAGCAGCATACTGAGCTGTTGTTCATGTTTGGGAGTCGCCTCAAGTCGGCGTTCGAATTCTCTAATCTGCTTCTCGATCTGGGTCCTTCGTTGTTGGCGAACCTTGATCTCGGCAGCAAGGGTGCGTAATTGAGCTTCCCAATTCCTGTTCGCCACTCCTTGACGCTCACCACTGGCTTGCTCACTTTCGATCCCGGACGATTCCGTCTCCCTGTTGGACGCTCCAACCTCTCCTCCTTTGGAGGACTCGCCGGCCAGTTGCGCTTCCAATTCCTGGATTTGCCGTTTGGTTTCGACGACGTCCGGATAGCTTTCCTTATACTCGGCCTGTAGCTGCGCCAGTTTGGTCTTTTGTTGCTGGAGGAGCGCCCCAACAGAAGAGGCCGGCGCCCCTGGGGTCAGGTTCCCGCCCGTCGGATCATTGAGAAAATCACGAAGAATCTCTCTTTTCTCTTCGGACAGACGCACGGCTTCGTTGATATTCTGAAGCTCCGACTGGAGCCGATCCAGGGTACGCAGGTTGGCTTCGACCTGCGCCGGCATCTCGCCCATGTATTTCATCTTGTACTCGCTGATCTGTTTTTCTTGGAGGTCCAGCTTCTCCTTGACTTTCACCAGTTCATGTTCCAGAAATTCGGCCGTTCCCTCGACCAGTTGTTCCCGCACTCGAAGATTTTCCTCGATGAACAGAGCGGCCAGCTTGTAGGTGACCTTCATGACCGTCTGCGGGTCGTTCCCCTCGTAGGCGATCGTAAAGGCCTGGATGTTCCGACGGAGGCGATCATCGACCGTCGTGACCTTGATGTCCTTCCGCATGTCCTCGATGACATCCTCCAAGGGCTTAGAGGCGAGCTCGTCCTGGTAAAGCTTGAATTCCTCCATGATTTTCTGGAGAAGCGTACGGCTGAAGATCTGTTGCTGGATGGAGATCAGGCGTTCCTCGATCGTGTCAACCGTCACTGGCTTGATGAAATCGGTGGGAACCTTCTGGGACTCCACCAGGATGAGTGTGCTTGAGCGATAGGTCTTGGGCATCACTAGAAAGACCACTCCGGCTCCCAGCAACCCCACCAGCACGCACGCAAGCACAACCCAGGCACGTCGGCGCAGGATCTCCAGATAGTCCGACACGTCGAGTAGGGTAACGACTTGTCTCATCTTCCCCCTCGCGTTACTGCCACGTCACGGTCAGTCCAATCGTCGCCTGTGTGCGGTTCACCGAAAACCCCACCGACGACCCGGTTGAGTCTTGCTTGAAATACGAATACGAGGCAAACAGCGTCGCCCACCGCGTGAGAGCGTAGGTCAATCCCGGAATGACGCTGTAGGACGTCAGGTCCACTGCGCTCGAGCCGACGGATTTCGTAGTGGCGTAGTTGCCCGCCAGCGTCGCGGTGAATACGGGCGTCAGCCGGTGGGTCACCAAGAGCTGCGCGATATCCGACGTCGACGCAACCGCGGCCAGCCCTCCGGAGTTGGTGACCGTCCGGAGAACGCGCGCGCTCACATCCGTCGTGGGAAACCTCTTGATGAACCCTACATTGAAATTGTACGTCAGCCGATCGGTGGAGGGGAGGTAGGTCCCGCCGACCCGGCCGTCCACAGTCAAGTCCTCCCCGAACTGCTGCCGGGCTCCCACATCCGCACTGTGCGTCTCCAGGAAGCCGTCTCCGGAAAAGGAAAACCGATTATAATAATAATCGCTCAGCAGCGTGGTGCTGGGCGTCAACGCGTATTCCGTTCCTCCGGTCCAGGCATCGGTCGTCGTGTTGCTGAAGGACGTCGTCCCGCCGCTGTACTGAGTCCGGTAGTTCGTATAGCCGGCCAGCACCTTGGCCTGGGGTGACAACAGATAGGATGCCGTCGCGCCCGCGCTGTTCCCGAAGGTCGTGACCCGATTCGTCTGGATACCCCCAGTGGCGATCGGATTCGGGCCGCCGAGCGGGGCAAACGCGGGATAGTCCTTCGTGTAATAGTAGTTCTCGGTCACCGTCAGGCCCAAGCCGCGCAGCGCCCGTCCCGTCAGGGTGTCGGCCTTGAGTACCAGTCCTCCTTGCGAGCTGAAATACGAGAGCTTCGGATTCTCCGCGTATTGGGTCCACATAGCCCCAAGATTCGCCGACACATCCACCGCCCGACCTTCGGACATGATCAAGACCCTCGGCGCGATGTCGGTCGCGAAGTCCTCGACCTTCGCTGTGCTCGAGTAGAAGATATTATTGTCGTACCGCTCGGAGACCGTCAGGCTCGGCGTCACGCGGAGCTCGGCCCTTGCCACTTCGGCCCCACCGACCATCCACAGCCAGCCGGCGAGCGGCACCCCGATCCATACCACGAGCTGTCCGGCGGTCCGCTTCAACACGATGGCTGTCCGCTCCCATTCGCCGTTTTCCACGGGCGATTTACGGCACGACGACCGTGTCACCAGGAACCAACAGGATGTTCTGGGAGGCATCCCCCCCTGATACGATATCATCGTAGCTGACGTTGATCCGTATCTCGGCACCCGTGTTGGACGATTTCCTCAGCACGAACATCCTGTTTTTCGCCGCATACTGAGTGAACCCGCCGGCCGCGGAAATCGATTGAAGCACAGTCGTAAAGGACTTCATTTGATAGCGTCCAGGCTTCGCCACCTCCCCCAAGACGTACACGCCGTAACTGTTGACCTGCTGCACCACCACCGACACGTTGGGAGACTCCTTATATTCCGTGAGTCGAGCCTCCAGGTCAGTCTTTAACTGGGCCACAGTACGCCCTTCGGCGACGACGTCCCCGATTAATGGCAGCGAGATTTTCCCGTCTGGGCGCACCGACACCACTTTGGACAGATCGGGGTTTTTCCATACGATCACATCGAGGACATCCTCGGAACCGATCTTGTAATCGCCTGTGCTATAGGCGTCCGCTGCTGCTTTGGCTGAAGCTTGCTTGACGGGGTCTGCGGAGTATGTGGAGCTGCACGCCGCAAGCATCACTACGCTGATTCCGACTCCCAGCATGTTCCAGGGCATGACCCGTCTTCTCATCGTTCGCCAGTACTTCCTGTTATTGTGTCAGCACCATCGTCTAAGGGTTTGAGGCTATGCGAGTTACGAACTCTTGTCAAGAAGATCAGCGGGTTTTGGTGTCCCACAGGCGTCCTGCTTTCGTTTCAGACCCCCCTACTTTCGTTGCATTGCCAAGGACTCTGTGCGGTGGCATGGTAGGGGGTCTTGACACCCTGGGTTTAGCAGGAGGTTCGGGCTATGGGTGCGCGCCGCTCGATCACCGTAATCGCCGTCAGCCTAACGCTCATTCTTGCCTTCGGCGGCTGCTCGCAGTCCCCCGAAGCCAAGAAGGCGAAGCACATGGAGCGAGGCAATACGTATTTTGATCAGGGGAAGTTCAATGAAGCGGTGATCGAATACAAGAACGTGATCCAGGCCGATCCCAAGGACGCGGTGGCCCACTATAAACTGGCTCAGTCCTACCTGGCTCTCGGAGGGCTGACCAATCTTCAGCGTGGCTTTGCCGAGATGAGCAAGGCCGTGAAGTTTGATCCGGAGTTGTACGAGGCCCAGATCAAACTCGGCGAACTCTATCTACTGGCGG
>CAZMPH010000071.1:0-10074 GCA_964568195.1 uncultured Nitrospirales bacterium
CGGGCAAGGAAGTGGCGCGGATCCAGGTCGAGGAGCCGATCTACATCCGGCCGGCGGAACGCGTGACCTGGCTGTAAGAGCACGGTCATAAAGGGTCGTGCGGAGGGCGGGGTTCCCGGAAGGGGGCCCCGCCCTTCGTGTTTTGACGGGTCTCCTGCTTGAGACTATAATAAGAGTTTGTGGAAATGGCTCGCCGATCGTGCGGGCGATACAATGTTTTATGGGGGCGTGCATGAGATATCAGTGGAACGGCATCCTGGCCGCCATCTTTCAAGTGGTGATGCTTGTTGGGCTGGGTATTCCATCCGTGAGCGCAAAAGAAACATTTAAAGACGAGGCGGGGAGGGTCATCTACTCGATCGACGACGAGGGGATCGTCTCCATGTTCGAGAACAGCCCCACCGATCTGACGGTGTCGGTGACGCGGGGGACCCGCGAGCAAATGCAGCCGCAGATCACCGAGATCACCCCCGACAGCGTTCCGGCCGGCGCCCCTGGGGTGCTCCGTCTGAAGGGAAAAAATCTGATCGGCGCAACCGTCAAACTGAGCGTACGTGAAATCGAAGTGGGCGCCTATTCGGCGAAGCCCAAGTCGTTGGACTTGTCCATCCGAGTCCCGCCCGATGTGCTGCCCGGAGAGGTGACGATTGAAGTCTCCACGCCCATCGGCAGTACGAAGACCACAATCAAGATTAAAGACATGCAGATCGGAGGCGCGGGGGGGAGCGGTCGAGATGTCGCAGGGATCGCGAAGATCGCGCCGTCGGCGCCGACTTCCTGCCCGGCGGGCATGGTGGGGGTCGCGGCGGAGCGGGGCGGCTTCTGTATCGAGATTGATCGAACGTATAAAGGGGACTTTCGCGTCGCCGAAAAAGCTTGTGCCATCGGCGGCAAGCGGTTATGCCATGTTCCGGAATGGCGGGCGGCCTGCGAGCAGGCAAGCGCCGGCAAGATCCAGTTGAAAAATATCACCGGGGCTTGGGAGTGGACGGGCTCATGGGACCCCTATCAGTTTGACCCCGACATGCAGGCGATGGACTTTACCCCCGATATCCGGGCAATCCTGCTCGGCAAGGCCGATTGTCAGGAGAAAAAGATTTCCCCGCGGTGGAAACGGGACGAATTCGCGGGACGGTGCTGCAAGTAGGGTCGGAGAGAGGCGTCGTCAATGAAAGACTTGAGAGTCCTGCTCGTTCTTAGCCTGTTGGCCGTCGGGCTGTCGGTCGTGCCTGTCGGGGCCGCGAAGATCCCGGACGATCCCGGTGGATTCAACGGCCAGGCCTGGGGGACGCCGCTGGCCAAATTCCCGGCCTTCAAGCTCCTCAAGGACCTGGGGAGCACCGACTTTGTGAAGGATGTCGGCGTATATGAAAATCCCGGCGAAACGCTTACGCTGAACGAGGTGTCTCTCGCCACGATCAACTATCGCTTCGTCGAAAATCAGTTGGAGAGCGTTTCGCTCCGATACACCGGCCGGGAGAATCGGGACAAGTTGATGCGCTGGCTCGAAGAGCGCTACGGCAAACTGACGTCCCACGAGCGCAAAATGGTCAATGCCGTGGTATGGTATGGTGATAAGACCACGATCAACCTGAAATACGATGTCGTCACCCAGCAAGGGACGCTCTACTTTCTTTCCCAGGCCTTGAACCACAAGTTTAATGAATTCCATCAAGCCACTCAAGGCGATTGACGGACGAAGGAACCGATAATGGGCGTCGTGCTTTTTCACCGCATCGTTTCGTTGGTTGTGTGCCTGGTGTTGACCGGCTGGATCGGTGCTCCCGGCGCGCGGGCGGCCGAAAAGCCGGAAGACTTCTACGATGAGTTGGGGCGCCTGCTCTATTCAATCGACGCCCAGGGGGTGGTCTCGATGTTCGAAACCGACGCGCTGGACAATACCCTTTCCGTGACGCGCGGCACTCGCGAAAACATGCAGCCCCGCATCACCGAAGTGATGCCTCCTTCGATCGAGATCGGGAAAATCACGCTCGTCACTTTTAAAGGACGGAATCTGGTCGGAACCAAGTTCTCGTCGAAGGTCCCCGGAATTAAGTTCGGCGGCGGCGCGCCCCGCGCCACATCGGTAGGGGTTCCGATTGAAGTGGATGGATCGGTGAAGCTGGGGCCCGTCACCATTGATCTGACGACACCCCTGGGGAAGACCGCAGTCTCGCTGACGGTGATCGAGCCGCAAATAGACCTGGCGGCCCTGGCGAGGAAAAAAGAGCCGGAATACCGGGAATTCCCGGCAGGGAAACCGGAGTCCTGCCCTGAGGGGATGATCTCCGTGGGCAGCTCCAAAGGCGGGTTCTGCATCGACATCAACCAGACGCAAACGGGTGATTGGGTCGCGGTCGAAAAGATGTGTTCCTACAAGTTCAAACGGCTGTGCTGGGCGGAGGAATGGGACCTGGCCTGTAAGGACAACCAGAAGAGCAACCTGGGCCTGCAGAATCTCCTGGGCGAGTGGGAGTGGACGCGGACCTCGGAATACTCGGCGGCCGGGCAGCATGGCAGCGGCGGGCTTGACACCGAGAACGAAGATTGGCTGGCGGTGGTGCGCGGCAAAAAGGACTGCGCCTCGAAGGACCGGAGGGATCCCTGGCTCAGCGGGACCCGGCCGGGCCGGTGCTGCAAATAAACTTCCATCCTGCCTGACGTTGTTCACTAGCGAATATGCCCTTGGATGAGAAGATGGTAACGGACTTCCGCAAACGCTTGCGTGAGGCCGTCGAGAACGACCGTGAAGCCTGGGCGGCCTCGCGGCGGCTGGTCGCTCCGGCCGTCGCCGGCGACACGATCCGGCGGCTGGAGGCGGCCGTCGCCGGTTCCTCTCTTGATCCGGCGCTCCGCGAAGAACTCCTCCTGCTGCTGTCGGAAAGCAACAGTGCCGGCCTGAAGACGCTCCCCCAGGACGCGCTTCGAGGCCTAACCGGACTCAATCCCACCAAGGCCATCAGGAATTTGTGTCTCTTGCTGGGTGTCGCGACGGCCGATCCGGCCGGGGCGGTCTCGGCGATGACGCAGGAAGAAATCGAAACGGCCGTCCGGGGCAAAGAGAATCCGTTCGATATCCTTTTGGAAGCGGATATCGCGTCGGTTGTGGACGTCGGCGCCGGCGATCTCACCTTTGAAGAGAAAGTCGTCGCGCAGTACCTGGCTCCGCTGGAGCAGGCCGGACGGGACTTGATCCTGCACGCGCTCGATCGTCTCGACCCCCGGGAGAAATTCGGCGGACTGGTCCAGGCGGAACGCGACCGCCTGGACCGCCTCCGGCACCACTCCTCGTCGCGCCTGCAGTTCCATTTCGACGGCAACCGGGATATGTTCAACCTCGGCCGCCGGTCCGCAGGGCATTCACGGTACACCGTGGCGGTCTGTCACAGCCCGGCTTCGCCTACCTTCGCGTATGAACCGACGCGTCTCGGGATGTCTGCGATACAGAGGCGCTTGCGCGAGACCAAGGGAGAATTCCGGCTGGTGAGGGAAAAAGGGCGGGACGTGCTCAATGTGTTGAACAAAGGGGAATGGTTCACTTTTCCCCCTTGGAAGTTCGATGTGTACGGCCCGCTGGCCTTATTGGACCTGCTGTCCCGCAAGGGCAAGTTGTGCGTCCTGGGCGCGGTGGACATGGAGGTCTTTTGGGAGATACTCTCCCAGTTGCTGCCGGACGAAGGCGCGCGACCCCCGGGCGTGTTTTTTGCCGAGAGCAATGTCGGAACATATTTCGGACCCGCCTACGAGCGCTTATTGCGGTTGGCCGTCGGCGAGAAGACGGTTCTCCCCGACATGCGCCGGGATATCCCCCGCGTGCTGGGCGAAAAAGGCAAGCGAGGCGAGATGTACGGATTTCGTTATATCGAAATCAGGCGGGGGGCGGTCTTTTCGGGCGTGCCGGCCGGGAGAACCGCTCTCATCTTCGACCAGATGACCAAAGAGGCGGCCCCGTGGTTCCTGACCTTGGTGCCGGCGAGCTGAACGGCAATGGGCGCCAAGGTCATCCGCGATAAGACTCCCACCGCTTCCGGCCCGGTGTTTTCACCGGACGGCCGCGCCAACGCGGTGTATCTTAACGAGCTCTTCGATGCGGCGGCCAAGGAGACCTCGGCAAGGCTCCGCCGCAGCTACGGCGCCGACGTGCCGCTGACCGGCGGGCTCTGGGGCGGGTCCTGGTACTTTGCGGACGAACTGGGTTACACGCGCGCCCGGTTCAGGCGGCTGTACAGCCTGGCGTGTGTCCCGCAAAATCGGGGACTGGAAGATCCCGCCAACCTCAAGCTGATGTTCCTGGGCTACTCGAAGGTCTTGGCCGAGGCGTTCGAGCCGTACGGCATCGCGTTGGGAGACGCGAACGGAGGCGACATCATCGCCTACAGCAACCGCAGGCGACCGACCCTCGATTTCCAGATGTGGGATGCCAACAAGAAGATTGACTATATCCGGTGCTTCTTCAGCTACAACTCGGCCACCTGGGAAGAAGCGTACCTCTACGAGACGGTCCGCCTCGTCAAGCAGACGAAGGAGGCGCTGGACAGCAGAAACATGGCCGAACCGCCGCGCTTCGAAGGCATGGCGATCCGCTTCCAGCTCCAGGACATCGTGATCCTGTACTGTACGCTGGAACCCGCGCTCTCCGAGGAAGCCAAAGCCCTCGCACGGCCTCTGGTGGAGCGGATCAAGATGCGCTTCGCCCAGGGCATCAGCGACGAAGACGAGATGCGCGCGTTGAACCTCGAGGCGTTCAAGAACGGCGTGATCTACGGGTACGAAGATGCGCTCCGCGAAGATTTTGCCAGGGAAGGCCTGGACATCACCAAAATCGAAGAATGGCCCGTTGAGCGAATCAATCGCGTGCCCGAAAGCCTGAAGGCGAAGCTCATCCCTCCGCTCAAGGCCCTCTTCCGGAAATTCAGGGACAATCTCAGGGCCGCGAAGGCGCGGGGTTAAGGAGTTCTGCATCATGTCCAAGTGGTTGGATGAAATGACGAACGCGGGGGAGCCCCTCATTCCGGAGAATCTCAAGAACCTGGTCTGGGAACGCGATGAAGGACAATGCTTCAAGTGCGGCGCCGCCGAGGACGTGGGGGTCCACTGCATCGAGCCGTACGGGATGCCGACCGAACAAAACACCAAGGTCGTCTGCAAGAAATGCCGGATGGAAATTTAGGGAGTCGTAGGGGCGGTTCGCGAACCGCCCTTACAGCGATCGCCCGTCTTTGAATGTGTAGGTCTGCCGGCTCAGGACCGGATAGACGGAGAAGATGGGGGTGCTCGCGGGGACGACCGCCGTCTCGGTGCCCGGCAGCAGGCCGAGATGCATGTTGATGTAATTGAAGCTGAGCCCTTCCTGCCACGCTTTCTTGGTCGCGTCCGCGTAAGCCGCCACTTTCTCCGTGCCATAGGTCCGCACCACCAGGCCGGAGGCGCCGGTGAGGCCATACTCGTGCAGGTCCGGCGATCCCTGCAACAGCAATGAGACGCTTGAGGCGTCGAACCAGACCTTCACGTTGCACACGATCTGCACGAACGGCCCCAGCGTATTCGATCCCTCCAGGATGGCGCGAGGCAATCCAATCTCGGGCGGAACATCAGGCGGCAACGCGCGCTCCACGCTCCCCAGTTCGGTCTCCTTCACCTCCGACACCGACACGAACAGCAGATCGGGATCATCCAACGCGATGTCCAGGACCTCGTCGCCGAAGTAGCTGCAGAGCTTTCCCATTTCATACCGGAGCGGATAGGAATAGCCCATTTTCGCGTACCAGATCCGGACCCCGGCGCTGAGGGGATCGTCCGGCTTGCGGCTGATCTTCAGATCGAACGGCAGCATGAGGTGAAACGCGTTGGTCCGCGCGTTCATGAAGGGGGCGCACGCGCCTGGAAATTCTTTGTGGACGATGAGGTTGTCGGGCTGGAACTTGCGCTCGGTGCCGGGGTTCTTGAACTGCTGGGCCGTGTGCGCCTCGGAGGACAGCTTGAATTTCTTCTGGTAATAGGCGGTGGCGCGCTTCTGAGCGGTGGTCAGAAAATAGTCCGGCAGATCCGTCTCCACGATGATCTGGTATTTATCGGCCGCAGGAGGCCGTTGCGTCCGGTAGGCCTCGTTGTAAATGGCCAGCTCGGCCTCGGTCTTTTGAATGTCCTGGCGGATGTGCCTCAGCAGATCCTGATCGGCGTACTTGGAGCGGTGCAGTACCTCGATCGCCTTCTGCAGGGCCTCCAACTTGAACTTGAAGCGCTTGGGCTCGTCGGCGTAGGCATCGGCGAGGGCCATCCAGAGATTGAATTGCTCCTCCGGCAGCAAGCCGAGCTTGTCCAAGTCGTAATTCCGGCCGAACTCAAAGGCCAAAGGGCCGAAGGACTCTTCTTTGCGAAGGCACAGCGACATCACATAATGGAGGTGCGCGCGGGCCTCCTGGGGCGTCATGGTCGGCTTCCCTTCGGCTGCGGACGGATCCATCCCAATCTCCTTGGCCGATCTCCTTGAAAAATCTAATAAGAGGACGGATTCTGGCTGGCACGGGAGGGTTTGTCAAGCCGCCGGAATGCCCTTGACCGGCCTCTTCCGCAGGGCCTACAATCATGATTCTACGGCCTATTCCAAGGAGTCGTTCCCCATGAAGGTCGAGTATGGAAAAGGCGGGCTCATCCAGATGAAACCCCGCACGGAAGAAGCGTCCGGTGGCCGAAAGATGAAAGTGATGCTGGTCTTTCCCCCGGACTGGTACCCCTCCGAACCCTATCTGAGCCTGCCCACCCTCACCCGTTTGCTGCGCGCCGCCGGCCACCAGGTCGTCCAGAAAGACGTCAATCTGGAAATGTACGACTGGTACTTCAGCGGCGACTTCCTGCAGCGCATCGTCCTGAAGCGTGTGCCGCAGATGCTCGATCGGCTGCGAAAATCGTCACGGTCCCGGAGCTTGAGCGAAGCCGAACAGGCATTACAGGTATCGCTGGTCGGCTTGACCCGGAGCCGTATTGCCGAGCTGACGGAGAAGGCGGAGAAGGCCAAGGCCATCGTCCGGGGGCCGGAGTTCTATGACGCGGAGAAGCTGGAGTGGGCGATCAACACGTTCCGCGAAGTGACGGAGACGATCTCGCTGGTCTACGCGCCCGCCCGCATCTGCATGCCGCCCATGGAAACCGATCTTTCGTACAAAATCTTCATCTCCTCCGAGGTGCTGGATGCGGTCGAGGACACCCAGGTCAACGTGTACCGGGACGTCTTCGAGCACATCCTGAAGCCCGCGATCGAGGCGGAGCGCCCGGACGTGATCGGGATCTCGATCGTCCTGCAGCAGCAGCTCTTCTCCACGATGACCTTCTGTGCCCTCATCAAGCGGCACTTCCCGCACATCCACGTGACCATCGGGGGCAATACGGTCACCCGCCTGCGCGACGTGCTGCCGAACAAGCCGCAGCTCTTCACCCTGTTCGACAGCGCGGTGGTCTACGAAGGCGAGACCGCCTTCCTGCAGCTTGTCGAGGCGGTCGGGTCTGGACGTACGATGGAAGGCATTCCGAACCTGATCTATCGCGACGCGTCGGGCATCCATACCTCGTCCGTGAGCTACGCCGAGGACATGTCCTCGCTGCCGCCTCCCGATTTCGACGGGCTGCCGCTGGAGAAATACTTCGTGCCAGAACGTATTCTGCCGTATCTGGCGACGCGCGGTTGCTACTGGGGCCGGTGCGAGTTCTGCGACCACGGTGAGGGCTATACGGCCGGTTACCGGACCAAGAAGATCGACGAGATCATCGAGGAGATCCATCTCCTCAAGACCAAGTACCACTGCCGCCATTTCCACTTCACCGACGAGTCCTACCCGCCGGCCCTGTTCCGCAAGCTGACGCGCAAGCTCGTCGAGACCAACATGGACATCGCGTGGACCACCCATATGCGGTTCGAGAAGAGCCTCTCGGACGAGGAGGTCTGGAACGACGCGCGGGCCTCCGGGTGCAAGTTCCTCCATTACGGCTATGAGTCCGGCAACGAGCGGGTGCTCAAGCTCATGGACAAGGCGACCACGAAGGAGGTCATCCAGCGGAGCCTCAGGCTCGCGGCTGACGCCGGCATCTGGAACCACTGCATGGGTTTCTTCGGGTTTCCCGGCGAGACCCGCCAGGAGGCGTACGATTCCGTGCGGTTCCTCGATGAGAACAAGGACCTCGTGCACTCGATCGGATTCGGGACCTTCGACCTCAGCAAGCACACGCCCGTCGCGAAGAACCCCGAGAAGTTCGGCGTCACGCCCTACATCAATCCCGAGTGGGACCTGGCGCTGGACTATTACTTCACCGTGAAGGAAGGGCTCAGCGTCGAGGAGGCGGAGCAGGTTTTCGAGGAATTCGAGCGCAACCACTATCGGGGGTGGGACCTGAAGATCTTCATCCGCGAATACGTCTTCCTCTACATCGCGCATTTCGGCACCAGCAAGCTGCCGGCGCTCCAGTTCAGGCCGCCGGAGGTAGACGCGGGCAACCTCAGCGGCGTCGGGGCGTAACAATCCTCTCCATGGCCGGCACCACTATTCAGATCGACAAGCCGCTCCCCAAGAGCGGGAGCGGGCGCAAGCTGAAGACCATGCTCCTGTTCCCGCCGGAGTGGGTGCCGACGGCGCCCTACCTGGCGCTGCCCAGTCTCACGGCGGTGCTGCGGCAGAACGGGCACGAGGTCGTGCAGAAGGACGTCAACATCGAGATGTACGACCACTTCTTCACGGACACCTTCCTGATCTGGGTCATGGCCCGCATGTCCACCCAGCGGCATGCCCTGGCGGCCAAGGAGTCCGCTGCGGGGTTGACCGAACGGGAAGAGGCCCAGAAAGCCTGCCTGGAGGCCGCGGCCGGCGTAGATGTGATCGAGCTGGCGGAGCGGGCGGAGAAAGCCAAGCGGATCACCCGCAGCGAAGACTTCTACGATGCTGACAAGCTGGAATGGGCGCTGAATACGTTCCGTGAGGTCATGCAGTACATCTCCGCCGCCTACTATCCGGCCTCGCTCGTTTTCTATCCGATGGAGAGCAATCTTGGCTACCGCCCGGGCGTCTCGAAAGAGGTATTGGCCTGCCTGGACGACGAGCAGGTCAACGTTTACCGGGACGTGTGCCGCCAGCTCGTGCTGCCGGCGATCAGCCGCGAGATGCCGGACGTCGTCGGCGTGTCGCTTGGCACCCAGATGCAGCTTCAGGCCGGGCTGACCTTCTGCAAGATGATCAAGGAAGCGTTCCCGCAGATTCACATCACGGTCGGCGGGAACATCATCACGCGGCTCCAGGAAGAGCTGCCCAAGCACGAGCGGTTCTTCACCGAGGTGTTCGACTCCGCGATCATGTATGAGGGGGAGCACGCGCTGCTGTGGCTGCTGGAGGCGCTGGCGGGCGAGCGGGAGATGGCGAAGGTGCCCAATCTGATCTATCGCGATGGGGGCGGCATCCACATCAATACCGAAGTCTATACGGAGAAGACCACGGCCCTGCCGCTGCCCGACTTCGACGGGTTCCCGCTGGACAGCTACTTCGTACCGGTCCGCATCCTGCCGTACCTCGCCACGCGCGGCTGTTACTGGGGCCGGTGCACCTTCTGCGATCACGGGCAGGGGTACTTCGACCAGTACCGGGGCATGCCGGCGCATGAGGTAGTCAGGCAGGTCAAGGCGCTCAAGGAGAAATATCACGCCGAGCATTTCCTCTTCGCCGACGAGTCCTACCCGCCGGCGCTGTTCAAGAAAGTGATCCAGCTGCTGGTGGAGCAGAACGTCGGGATCAAGTGGACGACCTTGATCCGCTTCGAGGAGACGCTGCAGGATCCGGAGATCTGGACGCTGGCGGCCAAGTCCGGCTGCTGCACGCTGTACTACGGCATGGAGTCGGCGAACGAGCGCGTGCTGAATCTCATGGACAAGCACGTCAAACAGTCCGTGATCGTGAACAACCTGCGCGAAGCCGCGAAGGCCGGCATCTGGAACCACGTGATGGCGTTCTACGGGTTCCCCGGAGAGTCCCGTGCGGAGGCCGAGGAGACCAGGCAGTTCCTCCTCGACAACAAGGACAACATCAACTCCGTGGAGCT
>CAZMPH010000072.1:0-10044 GCA_964568195.1 uncultured Nitrospirales bacterium
GATCGGGGCTTCGCGGGAAGAGGCCTTCGAGCAGGCCGCTCTGGCGATGATCGCGGCGATCACCGACCCGCGGAACGTGCGTCCTGACGAGGCGGTCGAGATCGCCTGCGAAGCTCCCGATGATGAATTATTGCTGGTCGAATGGCTGAACGCGGTGATCTACGAGATCGCCACGCGCCACATGCTCTGGAGCCGCTTCACGGTGTGCATCGAGGAGCACCGGTTGCGCGCGACCGCGTGGGGAGAAAAAACGGCGGTGGCGCGGCACCAACCCGCCGTCGAGGTCAAAGGCGCGACTTATACGAATCTCTTAGTGCGGCAGGAGCGGACCGGCGCCTGGGTGGCGCAATGCGTGGTGGATGTCTAGCTTCCGTTCCCGGTCGCCGTCCGGGATTTGTACGCGAGGAACCCTCCGAAATCCACCATCAACCGGGGCGAAGCGGCCCCGAACACTTCGTCTGTGAGGTCAGGGGCACGGTCGACCACGAATTCGGTCCGCGCGAAGACGAGCAAAAAGCGTTGCGGCGCCACCGCCACCTCCGGATTCTGCCGGTCGTAGGCCGCCAAGCCGGGGACCACATCCACCCGGTTCTGATGGTTGGCCAGTGCGATCGTTAGGCTGCGTCCTTTCATAAACAGCGTTCCTGACGTGACGTCCCGCCGGTCGCTCGCCCGGCGCTGAGCCACGTAGAACACGATCCGGTCGTGTGTCCCCGCCTTCTCCAGCGCCTCGACGAGAGGCGGCACTACGCGCGCCAGCACCGCCTGGTCAAAGAGCGGAGCGGGCTCGAGCTTGCCGGTGACGAGCCTCTGCAGCCAGTGTGATTTGAACTCGACCCGGACCTCCTGCAGGATGCTGGTCAGTTCCTGTGCGGACAAGCGGGCCGGATGGTCGAACCCCAGCTTGGCGTCCTGGATCGTCTGGACTACCACCTCATCCAGGGCCTGGTCAGTGGCCGCGCGATAATGAAAATCGCAGGCCGCCGCCAGGACGGCCACGCCGACGAAAGCAAAAAGGAGGCGAGAGACGCCCCGCCTGGCCGCAGGTCGGATCACGGCATATCCTTACGGTTTCGCGCCGGTCGCAGGAGCCTCCGGGGCCTTCGCGGGAACATCCACAGGCATCGATGGCTCGTCCTTCGCCTTTGGGGAAGCCGCCGGAGCTTTCATAGCCGGCTTCCCTTTCTTCGCAGAAGCAGCCTTCGCAGCCGCGGCCTCCTTCTCGGCCGCCATTTGCGCCTCCAGCTTGGCGATGTCTTCGGACTTCGACATCATCATGTCGTCCATCACCCGCAGGCGATCTTCAAGCGCTGCCACTTGCGTCTGCAGCTTTTTGGCCTCAGCCAGTTGGCCCGCGAGCTTCCGGGCCTCACCCTCCTTGGCCTGCACCTGCAGCCGCAGCTGCTCGACCTGGCGACGAAGATCCATGGTTTCCCGATCCCTCTCGCGCATGAGTTCCGCCGAAGTGCAGGCGGTCAGCGTGAGCATCAGCACCCCCAACAGACACGACAGAGCAGTCTTGGCGTTCATAGGTTCTCCTTTGCGGTGACGGTCATTTCGATCCTTCCTAACGGGTTGTCGTTGCCGTCCTTTTTGACGTTCAGGATGGCGTCCACGGTCTCCATCCCGCGGACGACCTCGCCGAAGACCGTGTATTGCCAGTCGAGGCTTCCGCAGTCGTCGGCGCAGATAAAGAACTGAGAGCCTGCGCTGTTCGGATCGTTCCCCCGGGCCATGGACAGCGTCCCCCGGCGATGGGGGCGGCTGTTGAACTCGGCCGGGATCGCATAGCCGGGACCGCCCAGGCCGTGGGTGGCCCGATTCATGGTCTTGCTGTTCGGATCGCCCCCCTGGATGACCTTCAGTCCCGGCGGATTCACCCGGTGAAACGTGCTGCCGTTGTAGAAGCCGACCGCGGCCAGCTTCAGAAAGTTCTCGCAATGGCGCGGGGCTATGTCGAAATAGAATTTCAGTTCGATCTCCCCAAACTTAGTCGCGATGACCGCGCGAGCGTTTTTCTTCTCCATCCCCATCCGAGTCTCGAATGCCGCTTAATGCCGAGGCCCGCTCGGGTTCCGCGAGGTGCTGATGCCCTGGTTCGTGGAAAACCAGTTGGCGCCGTCGTCCTCTGTTTTGAAGACTCCGCCGCTGGTGCCGGCGTACACCGTCCCGTCTTTGCCCACGGCGAACGACTGGATCGCCCGTTCGGTGAGACCATTGTTGGCCGGGGCCCAGGTCTTCCCCTGATCGCCGCTCCGATACATCCCCACCCCGGTTCCCACGAACCACGATGCCCCGCCGATCGCAATGCCCCGGACGGAGGCGTTCGCCAGCTGCCCGCCGATGGTCCGCCAGGACTCGCCCCGATCACTGCTCACGTACACACCGTTGTCGGCGGTTCCGGCATAGAGGTCACCAGACTTGCCGACCACCAGCGAACGTACGAAATTTGCCGGGATCTGATCCCGGGGATGCGACAGCCGCGAGGGCGTGATCCGCACCCACTGGGACGCGCCGGCGTGTTTGCGGTAGAGCCCCATCCCCGTGGTCCCGGCGTACATAGTTCCCTGGGCGTCCACGGCGAGGGCGCGAACCAGCAGGTTGCTGAGGCCCTGGTTGTCCGCCGTCCATGTCTCTCCCCCGCTCTTCGACCAGTAGACTCCGGACCCGGTGCCCGCGTACAGCACGTCCCGGTGGAAGGTCAGCACCTGCGTTTCCAGGCGATCGAGGCCGGCGTTCACCGCCGTCCAGGACTTGCCGCCGTTCTGGGTCCGGAACACTCCGCCCCGGAGCGTTCCCGCGTACACGGCCTTATCGGGACCCACCACGACCGCATACACGTAAGGGTCCGTCATCCCCTCATTGACGGCCAGCCAGGTCTTGCCTCCATCCTCGCTCTTGAAGATCCCCTTCCCGAAGCTGCCCGCATAGACCGCCTGCTTCTCGCTGAGCGCCAGCGACTGGATGCTGACGAACGTTTCCGGCCCAAGCTGGGCGAATGGCTCGCCGGGACGCTGCTGGGCCGGCGCGTCCGCCGCTGCCAGGAGATCCAGGCTCATACCGAAACAGGCAATGAGGATAGCACAGCTACTCGGTAATTTCACTAGACAACCCTCCTGCCTGCCGTTCCCGCAGGAACGTCGGCAACAACATCCTCCTCTTGAGGCGGGCGGGCTGGGGGGCGCCCGAACAGGCGCGCGCTTAAGATACCGATTTCGTACAGCACGATCAACGGACCCGCCATCAGAAGCAGGTTGAAGAGGTCGGAAGTCGGGGTGAGAATCGCCGACAGGATGAGATTGACCATGATGGCGTGCTTGCGGTACCGGGCCAGCAGGTCCGGCGTGATGACCCGCAGCCGGGATAACAACGTGATCGCGAGCGGCAGTTCGAAGGCAAACCCGAACGTGAGCAGGAACTTCGCGTTGAAGTCCACATAGAGGCCCACCCCGATCTGGGGGACCAGGGAGCGATCGACGCCGAACTGGAGCATAAAGTGAAGCGCCAGCGGCACGATCACGAAATTGGCGAACGCCGCGCCCATCGCAAAGAACGCCGACGCGATGGCCAGGAACGGAATGATCCACCGCCGCTCCCCCGGCAGCAGCGCCGGCTCGAAAAACTTCCACAGGTGGTACAGGATCACCGGCATGGTGAGAGTGATGCCCCCGAGCAGTGCCACCTTGATGGCGGCGAAGATGGCCTCGGTAGGCGCGTAAAAGATGAGGTCGTCGGAATATGGCTTCTTGAGCCAGGCGATCATCTCATCGGCATAGGTGAACGTGACGACACAGGCCACAAGGAAGAAGGACCCGCACCAGTAGAGCCGCCGCTTGAGGTCGGAGATGTGCCGATGGAGCGGCGTGCGGACGGGCTCACCCGTCTGAACCTCTGCCAAGGTGTCGCCCACGGCCGTGCCGTTATGCGGACGGGCCCGCCGCGAGAGAGCGATTTTGCTTGAAGGTGTGGACGATCGCCGCCATTTTGTCCTTGGTCGCCAGCTTGTCGAACTGGATGTGCTTTTTCAGTTGCTCTTCCTCGGGCGTCAGAAAATGCAGCTTGTTGAGTTCGACGAGTTGGTCCTCGAGCCGATGATGGGTTTCCTCCAGCGCCTTGAATTCGGACGACTCCCTGCGAACCAATTCCAAGATGGCCGGGTCTTCGCTCAACATCGTGTGTCCTCCTTTCCCTGCGAACGTCATCGTGAACATCATAATGACGGCATCCTCGCGAGGATGATCGTAGTATCCCCTGCGGACGCCCTTTTCCGTAAAACCTAGACTTCCATACATCGCGAGCGCGGCCCGGTTGGAGGCCCGCACTTCCAGCAGAGCCGTCCGGGCGCCCCGTTTCGCCCCGACCGACAGCGCGTGCCTGACCAGCCCCGTCCCGAGCTTTCGCCGCCGGGCCTCCGGACGAACCGCCAGATTCATCACGTGCAGTTCCTCAAAGACCACCCAGAACATGATGTAGCCCAGGAGCGTCCCCGCCGTAAGACCCATCCCATATCCGGCCTCGCCCGACCGGACGGCGATGTTCGTCGCGAACGGGTTGCCCCGCAGTTCGCCCAGGAACATTTTCCGTGTCCAGGGCTCGGTGAACGACGCCTGTTCCAGGGCCAGCACCTCATCGAGGTCGCGCTCCTGCATCGGCGAAAGAACGGCCTGCCCGGATTCGATCATCGCGCAACCCTGGCCAGCGGCGACTTCAACAGGCCCTTCTCCCGATTCACTTCAGCTTCGGCCCGGCGAAGATAGATCGGCGCCACCTCCGCGTCGGACTTGTTCCCGCCGGCAAGCTGCCTGAAACCCAATCGCGCAACCACCGCCGCCGAGGGAACCGCGCGAAGGCCCTCGTCGGTCACGCAGGCCCGGCCGCTGAGCGCCGTCTCGAGTTGTTCCCGGTATCGAGCCGCGCCGCTCCCGATCAGATGGACGGGACCCTCGACAGCCGCCACTGCTGATGCCACCGCTTTGGGAGACAACACCGTGTCAGGGCTCAGCCGTTCGAGCGCGTTCCCTTTTCGCCGGAACAAGGCCATGTACACCTCGCTCCGGTACGCATCGAGCAGCGCGCATATCGTCACGTTCGCATGCGCGTACCCCTCCGCCAGCGCCTCCAGCGTGGGCACGCCCACCACAGTTGCACCCGCCCCGAGCGCCAACCCCTTTGCCGTGGCCAGCCCGACCCGTAATCCGGTAAACGATCCCGGCCCGACGGACACCGCCACCGCGTCGAGATCCCCGGCGGCCAGACCGGCCTGTTTCAGCACCCGGTCCACCGTCGGCAGGAGCAATCCCCCACGATGATTGCCTTTGGCCTCGTAGGACAGCTCGGCCAGCAGCCGGTCGTCCTCGGCCAGCGCCACGCCTTGCGCGGGCGTCGCGGTCTCGATGGCCAGCAGCCGCATCAGTTTTCCCTCTTGAATCCGGAGGGCGCGGCCGCCGGCTCACTTCTCATCGGTCCCCAATCCTGGGGCGTCAGCGCCGGGTTCGGAATGATTTCGTGAAACGTCAGCACGAGCTTGGCCTGGCCGAGACCGTCTTCCGCCAGCACGCGGGACGGCCACGTCAGAGGACCCGCCGAGGTCGCACCGACCGCACGATAGCTCTGATAGACCATCGTCGCCGTCACGCTCCCTGAGGCATCGAACAGGTCCTGGCGGACGATCTCCAGGGTCGTCCGCTCGAACCACAGGCGGCGCCCCACGATGTTCCGGCCCGGTTCGGCCATCACATCCAGCACGTAGTGGCTGTCCTCATCGCTGAGAAAGACCTGATCGGTCGGCTGGATCGCGCCGCCCAGGCTCCCCAGCGTCGCCTGCAGGCCCAGCGTGATCGTCGTCCCCGTCCCTCCCTTGCGGTCCAGCTCGGAGACCGGCCCCTTCTGTGTTTTCCCCTGCATCGGAAACAGCAGATGGTACTGGCCATCGGCGAGCATGAGGTCGAAGATAGGAAATCCCAAGCGGGCGAAGGTCTGGAGGCGAATGGTCCCGGGGCGCTGATAGACGAGCGCCGCCTCCATCCGTTGGGGAGCCTTGAGCGTGCCCCCGCTCGCCTCAACCGCAAACAGCGCCTTGAGCGTCCGCACGGCGGCCTCCCGTTCCTGCAGCTTCGCCACCAATTCCTCCGCCGTCACCGCCGCCGGTGCGGCCGGAGCCTGTGGCGCGACCAGCGCCTTCGCACAGCCCGCCAGCAGCGCGAGGCTGATCAGCAGGCTCGCGACGGTGGTGGCCTTCACGTTATGTGAGCACGGCATCAAGCGCTTGCCCTACTTCAGCCACACCGATCAGCTCCAGCGAGTCGATCGGCGGCATCTTCACCAGATTCCGCTCCGGCAGCAGGCAGCGCCGGAATCCCAGCTTCGCCGCCTCCCGCAAACGCGTCTCCGCCTGTCCCACCGCTCTGACTTCCCCTCCTAAACCCACTTCGCCGAATACGATTGTGGTGGGCGCGATGGGCCGGTTGCGCAAACTGGAGGTGACGGCCGCCACGATCCCGAGATCCAGGGCCGGCTCATCAATTCGCAGCCCGCCCACCACATTCACGTAAATGTCCTGGCCCGACAAATTGAGGCCCATCCTCTTCTCCATCACCGCCACCAGCAGCGCGATCCGATTGCCGTCCACGCCGTTCGCCATCCTGCGGGGCATGGCGAAGCTCGTGGGGGACACCAGCGCCTGCAGTTCAATAAGGATGGGCCGCGTGCCTTCGAGGCTTGCGACCACCACCGAGCCAGTCGCCTTCTGCGGGCGTTCCGACAAAAACCACGCCGACGGATTGGCGACCTCCTTGAGACCCGCATCGGTCATCTCGAAGACCCCGATCTCGTTGGTGGAGCCGAACCTGTTCTTGACCGCCCGGAGAATCCGATAGGCGTGGCTCTTTTCCCCCTCGAAGTACAGCACCGTGTCCACGATATGCTCCAGCGTCCGCGGACCGGCGATCGCTCCGTCCTTGGTCACGTGCCCGATGAGAAAGACCGGCGTGCCGCTGCGCTTCGCGTAGAACATCAACTGCGCGGCCACTTCCTGCACCTGGCTGATGCTGCCGGGCGCCGACGTGAGCAGGCCCGTGAACGTCGTCTGGATCGAATCCACGACCAGCGCCGCCGGCGCCACCGCCTGCGTGGTCTTCAGGATCTCCTCAAGGTTCGTCTCCGGGAAAATCAGCAGCGCGTCTGAGTCGATCCCGAGCCGCTCGCACCGCATCTTGATTTGGCGCGGCGACTCTTCGCCGGAGACGTACAGGACCCGCTCGGTGGACTTCGCGAGATGGGGCAGTATCTGCAGCAGCAGGGTGGTCTTGCCGATGCCGGGGTCGCCGCCGACCAGGATCACCGATCCAGTGACGACGCCCCCGCCGAGGATCCGGTCGAACTCGCCGACTCCCGTCAGGAACCGCGCTTCATTGCCGGCCTCAATGTCCGCCAGCGGGAGCGGGCCGGTCGCGGCCGCCACCACGCGGGGGCGCCCCTTCCCGACCTCGGGGGCCCGTTCTTCCTGCATGCTGTTCCAGGATTTGCACTCAGGACAGCGCCCCAACTGACGCGGGAACTGATACCCGCATTGCTGGCAGCGGAAGGAGGTCTTGGAGCGTGTCACCAGGGGGGTTCCCAACTACACTTTCAATCATAAATGAGCCACCTCCAAAGGTCAATTTTTTTACTCCGTGTAGACGAACAATTCGACGCCGATCAGGAGAACGAGAGCGGCCCAGGCGAGCCCCCAGGGGGAAAGCCCCTGTTGCGCCTTTGTTCCTGCCGTGATCTTGCACAGGCCGGCCAAGACGGCCATCGTCCCCATCACCGAATGATGGAACGCAATCATGTGCGCGGACGGGTGCGTGCCGTGGCTGTGGAGGAACAGCATCATGCCCCCGACTAAGGCCAGGACGGGAAGCGTCGCTCCCCACGCCGCATGCCTGGCACGTCCCATCCGTTTGAACAGCTCAACGGATCCCACGCCCAGGAACAGGATCGCATACAGCTTGTGCTGAATCGTTTCATAGTCGTCGCCGAAGAAGGTCTGGGTAAAATTGAGAGACCCGATCGGCCAGGTGTCGTGGTCGCTCCAGATCATCAGGTACCCACCGGTGCCCAGCAACGCGGCAGGCAGCAAGAAGCGCAACCAGGCGAGCGTTGCGGCGCCCATCGCTCCGCGCAACTCGCTCAGCCCGATCAGCAGGACAAAGACCCCGGCCAAGTGATGGTTGAACTCGGAGTAGGCCTTGCCTTCCGGCGACCCTTCCCATTGCCCGGCAGCGGATCCGGCCGCGTGCTGGTGGGAGGCCTGGAGCGTCGCGTCATGGTGCTGGGCGAAGCCGGATGAAGCCAGAACGATCAGCAAAGCGCTCGCTAGACCGACTGCTTTCAAATTCAACCATCGCATGAGCCTTTCGCCTCCATTTACCTGAATTGTTGAGCCGTCTCAGACCAATCTTTTGGCCTGACGGTCTTCTCTGGCCATTTTTCCTGTGACGAGGCGTTCGGCGGAACGACGGCCTTGAGCTTCTTCCCCACCAGCGCCTTCGCCTCCTCAGCGGTCTCAACGATTCCTCCTCTGATGTTCGTCCATCCCTCTCGATGCCAGCGCTCCAGTTCCCGCGCCAGGCTCATCGGGCCCGGCCTGAGCAGGATGATGGGACCACGCGGCAGCCTGTGCAACTCCGTCCATTTGTGTAGCTCAGGCAGTTCCAGACGGTCGCCCCCGGTCATATAGAGCAGGTAAGCCCGCCGGTCAAGCTCCTTCAAAGCCTGGACCGCCCCGACTTCGGGGGCCGGCCGTTTGGCGCCGCCGGAGCGAGGCAAGGGTACCTCCAGGCCGGGGGGTCGGGAACGTGCGACCACTGCATTGAGCGACACGAGCACGATTGCGCGCCGGCGGTCCCAGACAAAGAGCCTAGCCGTCGCGTCGGACGCCGTGACCCGCGGACTCTCCTTCAATCCGACCACCACCGTGCTTGCACCAACTTGCCGAGGCACGACAGACAGCAGCGCACGCCCGTCGCCGCCGGTCATCCTCCGCCCCAGGAGCTTGCTCCTTTCCTTGAAGAGCAACACTTCTCCTCCGAGCGGTGGATGCGTGAGCAAGCCGTCTTCCAGAAGCTCGGCGACCAGGGTGACCCTCTGGCCGGGCGCAGCGATCGTGTCATACGCGATCAGCAGGCCGCCCTTCTTGCCCTCAGACGATGCCATGCCCGCGCCGGGCGAAGGAAAAGACATCAAAGGCGGCGAAGATGCCGAGAGAGAGGAAGACCGCCATGGTCAGTTCCTTGTCGAAGAGCTCTGCCCGAAAAACGTACAGTAAGACAGCACTCGGCAAGACAAAGAAGAAACCTCTCTTTAGGCCCAAAAAGAAATGACCCAGCCCGGCCAGGACCAGACTCAAGCCTGCGGCGAAAAGCGCGCGTCCCATACGTCAGCGCGCGCGGCGAGCTTTGCGGGCGCGCGCCCGCGCCTTCATCACCTGCGCTCCGGCTTCTTCCAGCCGGGCTTCGGCCAGCGCGTCGGCGGCCTGCGCCGTGGTGACACCCTGCGCGCGCGCCTTGCGGAAGACCTCCTGGAGCGTGAGCGGGATTCGTTTGGCCAGCCGCTCGGCCTTGGCCCGGTCATAGCCCTTGCGGCCGCCCTGCAGGCCCACCAGGATATTGATGATCCCGCCGGCGCTGATGACATAATCCGGCGCGTAGAGGATGCGGCGCTCTGCAAGCCTCGCGGCATCAGCGGGACTTTCCAATTGGTTGTTGGCGGCGCCTGCGATCGCCCGGCAGCGGAGTCTGGGGATCGTCTTGCGGTTGAGCACGCCGCCGAGGGCGCAGGGCGAGAGGACATCGCACTCGACCTGCAGGATCTCGTCAGGCTCCACGCGCCAGGCCTCGAATTCGCGGCGGGCGAGCATGGCCCGCTGAGCGTCCGTGTCGGCGATGATGAGGCGGGCATCGGCCATCGCCAGAAGTTCGGCCAATTGATAGCCTACTTTCCCCACGCCCTGGATCGCCACCGTCCGGTTCTGCACCGATGAATCACCGTACAGTTCTTTCATGC
>CAZMPH010000073.1:0-5820 GCA_964568195.1 uncultured Nitrospirales bacterium
TGACCCGTTGCATTTAAGGAGCAACAGGTGCCCCGGCTGTTCGGCGACAGGACCCGCGTCCGCGGCCATGCAAAACGGCGCGCTTTGCGTTACAATAGCGGGCCATGAAGCGCAAAGACACCTATACCGTCGCAGTCGTCGGGGCCACCGGCGCCGTCGGCACCGAGATGATCGACATTCTCGCGGAGCGCAAGTTCCCGGTGGGCGAGCTGCGCCCGCTGGCCTCGGCCCGGTCGGCCGGCGACCGGGTGTCCTTCCATGACCGGGACCTCGTCCTCCGGGAACTCACCAAGGACTCCTTCGAGGGCGTGGACATCGCCCTCTTCTCGGCCGGCGCCGACATCAGCCGGGAGTACGCGCCCATCGCCGCCAAGGCCGGCGCGGTGGTGATCGACAACAGCGCCGCGTGGCGCATGGGCAAGGACGTCCCGCTCGTGGTCCCGGAAGTCAACCGGGGCGACATCGCGAAGCACAAGGGCATCATCGCCAACCCGAACTGCTCAACCATCCAGCTGGTGGTGACGCTGAAGCCCCTGCACGACGCGGCCCGCATCAAGCGGGTCGTCGTGACCACGCTTCAGTCCGTGTCCGGCACCGGCAAGGAAGCGATGGACGAGCTCCTGGAGGAGACACAGGCGCTGCTCTCGTTCAAGGAGCCCGAGCCCAAGGTCTACCCGCACCAGATCGCGTTCAACTGCCTCCCGCACATCGACGACTTCCTGCCGTCCGGGTACACCAGGGAAGAGATGAAGCTGCTCGACGAGACCCGGAAGATCATGGGCGACGACTCGATCCGGGTGACGGCCACCACCGTGCGGGTGCCGGTGTACGTCGGCCACTCGGAATCGGTGAACATCGAAACCGAGAAGAAACTGTCGGCCAACGAGGCGCGGGCGATCCTGTGCGAGGCCCCCGGAATCCTGGTCTACGACGATCCCGCCCACAAGATTTATCCGACGCCGCTCGACGCGGCGGGCAAGGACGAGGTCTACGTCGGGCGCATCCGCGAGGACGAGTCCGTGCCCAACGGCCTCAACTTGTGGATCGTCGCGGACAACCTGCGCAAAGGGGCGGCCCTGAACGCGATTCAAATCGCGGAGGAATTGATAAAGGCCGCCCCGTGACAGCGAGCGCAAGCGAGCGTAGGGAGGGGGAGGCTCCGTCCGGCTCTGCCGGCGGAGGGGGATGGTCGCTCCCCTTTCAATTGGGGCGGCCCTGAACGCGATTCAGACCGCGGAAGAGTTGATCAAGGACGTGCGGTAACCGGGGGCGTGCACACGGACATCAACGGATTCGGCAAAATCCTGATCGGCCTGGGGCTCATCATCGCATTGATGGGGGCCTTGCTGGTGTTGGCCGGACGGCTCCCTGGCCTCGGCCCGATCGGCAAGCTTCCCGGCGACATCCTCGTCAAACGCGACACTTTCACGTTCTACTTCCCCATCACCACAAGCCTCCTGGCCAGCGTCATCCTGAGCCTGCTGGCGTGGCTCCTGCTCAGGAAATAATGCCGCATCTCGCTCAGAGAATCGCGGTCGTCGGCCTGCTCCTCGCGCTGCCGGCCTTTGTTCCATGTCCCGCGAACGCCGCGGAGACGATCCGCGTCGCCCTCACCCAGAACGCGGACACGGTCACGGCGGCATCCTCCTCCGGCCTCATCGTCAAGGCCCCGAACGACGACATCGACTCGAACGGGCGGATCACCGTCGCGGCCGGCCCGTCCGGACTGGTCGTGGACGGCCAGCGCCTGCGCTCGGACCGCCTCGAAGTGCGCGGGCGCAACGGAGAGGTCACCGTGAACGGGCTCACTGTGGCCGGGCGCGTGACCATCAAGCGCCAGAACGGCAAGTTGATCGCCATCAACGAGCTGCCGCTCGAGGACTACGTGAAGGGGGTCGTGCCGTCCGAAATGAGTCCGTCCTGGTCGTTCGAGGCGCTCAAGGCGCAGGCCATCGCCGCGCGCACCTACGGCCTCTACAAGGTCCGGCAGAGCGGGAAGAAAGACTTCGATGTGGTGGCCTCGACCAAAGACCAGGTCTACAAAGGGCGCACGGGCGCCGATGGGCCCGCCGGGCGCGCCGTGGACGAGACCCGTGACCAAATCCTGGTCTTCGGAAATGAACCGATCTTCGCCGCCTATTCTTCCACCGCGGCCGGCCCGACCGAAGACGCCATGAACGTCTGGTCCATGGACCTCCCCTACCTCAAGGGCGTCGAGTGCCCGTTCGACATGAACGCGCCCAACTACCAGTGGCGGACGGACGTGTGGCTCCCGCTGCTCGAACAGCGCCTCCGGGAAGAAGGCTTTTCCATCGGAGTCATCGCCGGCCTCGCGCCGGCCTATTACACCAAAGCCGGCCGGGTCTCCCAGGTCCGCATCCTCCATTCGGACGGCGTGCTCGACGTCAAAGGCGAGGACCTGCGCCGCGTGCTCGGCTACGCCGCGCTGGCCAGCACGCAGTTCGACTTCGAGGTGGTCGGGTTTCAGATCCAGTTCACGGGGCGGGGCGCGGGCCACGGCGTGGGCCTCTGCCAGTGGGGCGCCAAGGAACTGGCCGAGAAGGGCTACAGCGCGGAAGCCATTGTTCGCTACTACTATCCCGGCACCGAGATCCGGGATATCTCCAGTCTCCCTCGCCGCTAAACCTCCCATGCGCCTCGCGGACTTCGATTACCCGCTCGACGAGTCCCTGATCGCCCAGCAGCCGATCGAGCCGCGCGACCGCGCCCGGCTCCTCGTCGTGGATCGCCAGGCCGGCGCGCCGGCCCACCACCGCTTCGACGCGCTTCCGGGCCTGCTTCGCCCGAACGACCTTCTGGTTCTCAACAACACGCAGGTCATTCACGCGCGCCTTCACGGGCGCAAGCGTCCGAGCGGCGGCAAAATCGAACTGCTGCTCGTCAGGCCCGTCGCCTCGCACGCGCCGGCAAGCCGCTGGCAGGCCCTCATCAAAGGCGCGGTCCGCCCGGGCCAGCAACTGGAACTGCCGGACGGCGTCACGGCGACCGTTGCGGTGGCCGGCGGCGGCGGTGCGCTCGTCGAGTTCCCGCCGGGCCTTGACGTCCTCGCCTACACGGAGAAAGCCGGGGCCGTCCCCCTGCCGCCCTATATCCATCGCGCCCCCGTCGAAGAGGACCGTGTTCGCTACCAGACCGTGTTCGCGCGCCGGCCCGGCGCGGTGGCCGCGCCGACGGCCGGGCTGCACTTCACGGAGACGCTGCTCCAGGCCATCCGGGACAAAGGCATCCGGACGGCGTACGTGACGCTCCACGTGGGGCCCGGCACGTTCAAGCCGGTCGCGTGCGAGGACATCCGCGAGCACCGGATGGACCCGGAATGGTTCGAGCTGCCCGCGGACGCGGCCAAGGTGGTGAACGAGACGCGGGAGCGGGGCGGGCGGATCATCGCCGTAGGCAGCACGTCGGTGCGGGTGCTGGAAACCGCGGCTCAGAAAGGATGGCCGCTACAGGCGGGCTCAGGCGAGACGGCGCTCTTCATCTATCCGGGGTACGCATTCACGGCGGTGGACGCGCTGCTCACCAACTTCCACCTGCCGAAGAGCACGCTCTTCATGCTGGTCTGCGCCTTCGCCGGACGCGAGCGCATGCTGGAGACGTACCGCACCGCCGCCGCCGAGCAGTACCGCTTTTATTCTTACGGCGACGCGATGCTGATCCTCTAACCTATTCCTTGATCTGCTTCTCGCGTCTTTTGAGGTAGGCGTTGCGGACGGCGCTGTAGAGATCGAGGGTGCCCTCTTCCACGGCCTCGAACGTTTCCACGTTCAGCGCCCGGTCGTTGAGCCTGCCCTCGACGGTTCTCCCGAGCCCCTCCGCCAGCGGAATGAAATAGTTGACCGGGTCCAGGGCCAGATCGAACACGTAGCCCACCCCGTCGCGGAGCGTGAAGGGCGGCAGGAGGGGCACGACGAGGTAGTGGCTTTTCTCCCATCCATAGACGGCGAACGTCTGGCCGGTGTCCTCGTCGCTCCTCTCGATGCCGAATTGATACTTGGCGACGTCGGTCATGCCGGCGCCCCCCAGCGTGGAATTGATCAGAAAGCGGGCGAACTCCCGCCCGGCGCCCCCGAACTTGCCCTGCAGGAGACTGTTCACGAATCGCTTGGGGAAGGCGACGTTGTCGAACACGTTGCCGATGAGGAGCTTCTCCCCGTCTCCGATGAAGAGGTTGTAGCCCTTGGCCACCGGCTTGATGGCATACTTGTCGAGCTTGTAGTTGAACTGGAAGACCGGGTCGTTGAAGTCCTCCCAAGGATCGTAATCCCCGGCCCCGTCGGCCGCCTGGACGAGCTTCGTAGCGGTCACCACCACTTCTTCAAGCCGCTGGGCTGAAGTCTCCGCCGGGAACCCGCCGACAGCACCGATCGCCACCACTCCGACCATCAGGATCATAGCCGGTCGCGACATCTTGCAGCTCTCCACAATCACCCCCCTTTCGTTCTTTCCGATCCCGACGATCCGTGTCTCTGGAGAACAGGTCGCAGTAGAGTGCCTACTTCAGTAACGATAGTCAAGCGCCGGCCTGGTTCGTGACAGGAGCCTGCTTCCCCAACTTGCTGTGGCGAAAGCCGTAGACGGCATAGAGGATCAAGCCGACGACGGCCCAGACCACGAACCCGACCTTGGTGATGGTGGGCAGATACCAGATCAGGGCCAGACAGGCCAGCATCCCCAAAACAGGCACGGCCGGCACGAAGGGCGTCCGGAAGGGGCGCCGCAGCTCAGGCCTCGTCCGGCGCAGGACCAGCACGGCCCCGCACACCAGCGTGAAGGCGAACAGGGTCCCGATGTTGGTGAGCTCCGCGGCGACCCCGATCGGGACGAAGCCCGCCAGGATCGCCACCGCGACGCCCGTGACCAGCGTGGCGCGATGCGGCGTGCCGTAGCGGGGATGCACGGCCGAGAGCCACGGCGACAGCAGCCCGTCCCGGGACATGGCATAGAACACCCGGATCTGCCCCAGGAGCATCACGATCAGCACGCTGGTGATCCCGGCCACCGCGCCGACCGCCACCAGCGCGCTGCCCCATCGGTACCCGATCGCGTTCATGGCTTCGGCCACCGGCGCCTTTACGTGGATCCGGGAATACGGCACGATGCCCGTCAGGACCAGGGCCACGGCGACGTAGAGGATCGTGCAAACGACCAGCGAGGCGATGATCCCGATCGGCACGTCGCGCTGCGGGTTCTGCGCTTCCTCGGCGGTGGTCGAGACCGCGTCGAAGCCGATGTAGGCGAAAAAGATGATGGCGGCGGCGGCCCCGACCCCCGCGAACCCGTTCGGCATGAAGGGAGACCAGTTGGCGGGGTCCACCGAGAAGGCGCCGACCGCGATGAAGAACAGCACGACGGCGATCTTGATCGTCACGATGACGCCGGTCACGCGGGCGCTCTCCTTGATCCCGATCACGAGCAGGCCGGTCAGCGCCAGCACGATCAGGACGGCCGGCAGGTTGACGAGGCCCCCTTCGTACGGCGCATTGATCAGCGGCGCCGGCAGGTGGATCCCGACGCGTTCCAGGAGGCTGCCGAGATAGCCCGACCAGCCGATGGACACCGCCGTGCAGGCGACTCCGTATTCCAGTACCAGGCTCCATCCGGTGACCCAGGCGAAGAACTCGCCCAGGGTGGCGTACGAGTACGTGTAGGCCGAGCCCGCCACCGGGATCATGGACGCGAACTCGGCGTAGCAGAGCGCCGCCAGCAGGCAGGCCGCGCCGGACAGGATGAAAGAGAGGACCAGGCCGGGCCCCGCGCCGGGCCGGTCGCCGTCGCCGACGGCCGCGGTCCCGACCAGGA
>CAZMPH010000073.1:5830-9800 GCA_964568195.1 uncultured Nitrospirales bacterium
ATCCCCGCCCCGATGATCGCGCCGATGCCCAGCGCGGTCAGGTCGAAGACCGTCAGGGTCCGCTTCAGCTTGTGGGGCTGGGCTTCATAGTCGCCGAGGATCTGCTCGATGGACTTGGTGCGAAAGGGCCGGCGCATGCGGTTACGCAGGCCGTCTGCGGGTCGCTCGCGCAGCTTTGACGAAGGCTTCAAAGAGGGCCCGGTGGACGCGATGGCGGCGGTACAGATACTCCGGGTGCCACTGGACCCCGATAAAGAATCGCCGGGACCTGTCCTCGAGCGCCTCGATCACCCCGTCGGGCGCCACGGCGCTGACCGTCAGCCCGCGGGGAACGGCTTTCACCGCCTGGTGGTGCGAGCTGTTCACCTGCACGGTGCCGCGCCCGAGCACGGCATGCAGCCGCGAGCGCCGCTCGACCGTGACGGGATGGCACGTCTCGGTCGCCGGCCCTTCCACGCGATGCGGGAGCGCGCCGGCCACCTGCTCGCCGATGTCCTGCACGAGCGTGCCCCCCAGCGCCACATTCATGAGCTGCATGCCCCCGCAGATGCCCAGGACCGGCAAGTCCAGTTTGCGCGCCTCCGTGACGAGCGCGAACTCCGACTCCGTCCGTTCCTTGCTCATGACCTTGAACGTGAAGCGCTTGCGTTCGCCGTAGCGTCGGGGGTCGATGTCCGGCCCGCTGCCGGTCAACATCAGGCCGTCCAGGTTGTCGAGCAGGGCCGCGCCGAGCGCGCGGTCTGTGAGGATGGGCAGAATGACCGGGATGCCGCCGGCCGCCGCGATCGCCGCGACGTACCGGTTCCGGATGAAGACCGTGGCCTCGCTTTCCCCGCCATCCCGGTCGGCCCCGGGATTGAAATCCGGAGCGATCCCAATGACAGGTTTACGCATGGAGGCGGCCGGCCACCGGCCTAGCGCCCGCTTGAGGGTTTTTCCGGCGGGACGCCGGTGAAGCGCAGATCCTTCTTCCCTCTGAGGTGGTCCGGCGTCACCACGTAGTCGCCCTCGATCGTCGTGTACCAGACTGCGTCGGCGGCGCGCCTGTCGAAGCCGGACAGGACGTAGGTGAAACCTCCCACAATACCACCGAGGAGCGCCATCGCGACTTTGGCCGCGCCGTACGGCACGGTACACAAGAAGCTGGCCACGCCGAGTCCGATGTCAGAGGCCGGATTCTCGTTGCCGCTCTTTTCAGCCGCCCAGGCGACCGGCGCCAGACACACCGACAGCGCCACGAGCACCACCACTATCCGCATCACAATGGTTTTCATTCCCTGCCTCCTCAGTGGTTCTAGCTCCTTATATACAATATTCGACGGCGATTCAAGGCGCGCGCTACTTGACACCGATCGCCAGCACGGCCTCGTTGGGAATCCGGAGTTTCCCTCGCCGCCGGAATTTCGCCAGGGCGCGAAAGACGTCGTCTTTAACGGCCCGCTGGACGGCCGGCGACACCCTGGCGAGCGCCCGCCGCAGAGACGGTCCCCTCTTCATCGAGTCCCAGAACTCGTCCGGTTCTTTGAAGACCCACTCGACCGTCATGCGTTCCGCGCGCACCTGCCGGAAGCCCGTCGCCCGCAGCGCCCGCTCGACGGCGCCCGCCTTGCCGAAACGGAAAAAGTCGGGGGCGCCTGGCGGCGGACGGAAGGCATCATGTCGTTCGAGAGCGCGTCGGACGATGCCCAGGGTATTCATCTTGTTCCGCACGCTCCAGACCGCGATCGCGACCCGCCCGCCCGGCACCAGCACGCGGCGCATCTCCTCCAGCGCGCGCTCGGCGGCCGGCATGAGCATGAGCCCGAACCGGCAAAACGCCCGGTCGAACGTCATGTCGTCAAGCCGGAGCCGCTCCGCGTCCATCTCGCGGAAGTGCGCGTTGCCCGCGCCTGAGCGTTTCGCGCGCCCGCGCGCCCGACGGATCATCACCGGGGAGAAATCCACTCCCAGGACCAGGCCCCTCGAGCCCACGCGGCTGGCGATGGTGAGGGCCGGCTCGCCCGGCCCGGTCGCCACGTCCAGCACCCACATGCCTTTGCCAAGCCCGGCCAGCTCGATCAGCCGACGGCCGAACGGGCGGAATTCCGGGAGCGCCACTTTGGTGTAGCGGGCGGAGAACTTGTTCCAGCCCTCCCGCTCGTTCTGCTTGTAGGCGGCAGTCTTCGCCGACACTCTCGTTCCTCCGGTTATAAGTCCAACTCGGCGAGAATCGCCTGCCGGATCGCATCGGCGCTTGAGAGCACGGTGCGTTCCAGCTCTTCCTGATACGCCTCGGCGCCGATGGTCTGGTTCTCCTGCGCCATGCCCTTCGCGATCGCCAGATCGAGTTTCGCCCGGCAGACCTGCTGGGTGAAGAAGTCGCGGGTGCGCGGCTCGTACTCGGCAAACGCCTCGGACTCGACCTTGGCGCGGATCATCTCCACCAGCTCGCCGAGCTGGCCGCGATCCCTGAGCCGTTCGAGTTGGCCGTCGGTCAGCTCGACCGCGACCTGGATGCCGCCCTTCCAGCTTCGTTTTTTGGTGTTGAAGACGCACCGCAGGACTCCGGGACGTTCGGGAACATCCTCCGGCCCGAAGAAAAACGTGGTGCGGAACTCGTCGGCCATTGGCGTCGCAGAGTACTGAGAATCAGCCGGAGAGTCAATTCGTGTATACTCACCACCCATGAAAGGCGCAGAGCACATCGCCGCGATCCAGCAGGCGCTGCGCGAAGCGGGGCTCGATGGCTGGCTGTTCTACGATTTTCGCGGCAGCGACCCCCTCGCCGCCCGCATCCTGAAGCTCGATCCCGCGCGCCACACGACCCGGCGGTGGTACTACCTGGTCCCCGCGCAGGGGACTCCGGCCAAGATCCTCCATAAGATCGAACCGCATTCCCTGGACGACGTGCCGGGAGAGATCCGCCTGTACCTCTCCTGGCAGGAGCAACATGAATGTCTCCGGCAGGCCTTGGCCGCGCTCGGCCATCAGTCCCGAAAGCCGGCGCGAGTGTGGGGGTCGTGGACATCACAACAACCTATTTCGATGGGCGCACGGGCCCCCGTTCGAATTGCCATGCAATATTCGCCGATGAACGCCATCCCGTACATCTCGCGAGTGGACGCCGGGACCATCGAGCTCGTCCGCTCGCTCGGAGCGGAGGTGGCAACGTCGGCCGATCTCGTGCAGCGATTCGAGGCGGTCTGGACCGACGACCAGTACGCCTCGCACCGCCAAGCCGCCACCGCGCTACGGCAGATCGTGGACGAGGCTTTCGGACGGGTTCGCCACGAGATCGCCTGCGGCGCCAACTTCACGGAGCGCGACCTGCAACAGGACATCCTCGCCCGCATCGCCGCCCGCGGCATGCACACCTACGCGCCGCCCATCGCCGCCGTCAACGCGCATGCCGCCGACCCGCACTACTCGCCGCCGGAGCAGGGGTCCGCGCCGATCCGGAAAGGCGACCTGATCCTGATCGACCTGTGGGCCAAAAGTAAATCGCCGGGCAGCATGTACGGAGACATCACGTGGACGGGCTACGTGGGCGAGACCATACCGACCCGTCACGCGGAGGTCTTCGCGATCGTCGCGGCCGCGCGCGACGCCGGCATCGCCTTCGTCCAGCAGGAGGTCGGCGCGGGCCGGTTCCCCTGCGGCGGGGACGTGGACGACACGTGCCGCCGCGTGATACGAAAGGCGGGCTACGGCGACCGGTTCATCCATCGCACCGGCCATTCGATCGGCGAGGAAGTCCACGGCAACGGCGCCAACATCGACAATCTCGAAACGCAGGATAACCGGCGCCTGCTCCCGCGCACCTGCTTCTCGATCGAGCCCGGCATCTACCTGCCCGGCGACTTCGGCATCCGGAGCGAGGTGGACGTGTACATCACCGAGCGCGAAGCGATCGTCACCGGCGTGCCCATCCAAACCGCCATCGTGCCAATCTTGGCATGAGGTAGGGGCGGTTCACGAACCGCCCCTACAT
>CAZMPH010000074.1:0-1296 GCA_964568195.1 uncultured Nitrospirales bacterium
CCTTCGGGTTCGGGACTTCCTCATCAAGCAGCTTTAGGAGCCGGCGCGCCATGTCTACGGAGCGACCCATCGCCTTGAAAAGATGGGCCATGTTAGCAGGGAAGGCCGGCCTGGGTCAAACTCCAGAGTCGCTTTTCGACCACCTCCAGTAGGGGAATCAGCGTCTCCGGCCGTACGGCCGAGACCGCCAACCCGCCCAGCCGCGCGCTGAGGATGGACGCTTGGGCCGGATCGACCCGATCAGCCTTGTTCAAGGCCAGCACGCGGGGCACTCGCTCGAGACCCAGTTCCCGGAGGATCCCCTCCACAACCACCACCTGTCGCTCCAAGTTCGGACTACTGATATCGGCGACATGGAGCAGCAGATCGGCATCGTGCAGTTCCTCGAGCGTGGCGCGAAACGCGCCCATCAGTTCCGCGGGGAGATTTCGGAGGAACCCGACCGTGTCGGTCACGACCGCCTCCCGCTCCGCCGGGAACCGCAAGCGGCGGCTGGCCGTATCCAAGGTGTCGAAGAGGCGGTCGTGCGCCGTGACCCGGCTGCGGGTCAGGACGTTCAGCAACGTGGATTTTCCGGCGTTCGTGTAGCCGACGATCGAGATGATCGGGACTTCCCGGCGCAGCCGACGGGCCCGTTGCTGGGCTCGGTTCCGGGCCAGCGCCTCGATCTGTTTTTCAAGATGCGCGATCCGATCCCGCACCCGTCGGCGATCCACTTCCAGCTTCGTCTCGCCCGGGCCGCGCCCCCCGATGCCGCCCGCCAGCCTCGACATCGCCGTCCCGTGGCCGGTGAGACGCGGCAGGAGATAGCGCAACTGGGCCAGCTCGACCTGAATCTTCCCCTCCCGGCTGTGCGCCCGCCGGCTGAAGATATCGAGGATCAATTGCGTCCGGTCGATGACCTTCAGCTCCGTGACCTCCGCGATCGCGGTCGCCTGGGCCGGCGTGAGGTCCTGGTCGAAAACGAGGAAGTCCACCCCGTGTTGAAGCGCCTTGATCACGACCTCCTTGAGCTTGCCGCTGCCGAGCAGATACTTGGAATGAATCGCCTGCGGCCGCTGGACGACCTGGTCCAGGACCACCAGGCCCGCGGAGCGCGCGAGCTCCGCCGTCGCATCTTCAGGCCGCTCCTGAGCATCGGCAAGCAATGCGCCTTCAGCACTCGGCTGCCTCGTGGACGAGCCGGTAGGTGACGTAGAGGCCGCGCTTCTCCGTTTCCACCAGGCGCGCCCCCCGGAGGACCTGCAGATGCTGAGAGGTGTTCGCGACGGTCTGTGAGGTCTCGCGCGCGAGGGC
>CAZMPH010000074.1:1306-8241 GCA_964568195.1 uncultured Nitrospirales bacterium
CAGGACCACCAGGCCGGCCGACCGCGACAGTTCCGCCAGCTCCACAAGCGACTCTTCCTGGTCGGCGAGGCTCTGCCGGGAGACGCTGACCAAAAGGGCCTGCTCCTGGTAGTCGTTCACCAGATGAGCGGGCCTGGTGCGGCTCAATTCTTCCTCGAGCGCGTTCAGAAATTCCCCCAGGCACACGTCGCACTCCTCCAGGGCGATGGGCTTCCAGACTTCATAGGGTTTGCCGGCTTGATTCGGAGGCAGGATGTTCGCGGCGTACAGGTGCCCCGGCTGGCCGTCGTCCTTGACGCCAACGGCCGCCATCAGGTCGAGCCGCAGGAGCGCCAGATCGGTCAGATCGTCCTGGCTCAGCGGCTCGTCGCGAAGGTGCGTGTGGACCAGCCGGAGGCCGCGCAGCGATCGCCGCCCCAGGCGATACCCCGACAGATCCGGCAACACGACCTCGCGGTCGTTGCCGACGATCACGTCCTCAACGGCCCCGCGCCGGTTGATCAGCACGCCGATCTGGCGGCCGATCTCATGAGACAGACCGGTGCAGAAGCGGGCGAGCTCCCAGGAAATGATGGCGTCCTCCGGCACACGCCGGCGATACACGTGCTCCAGCCGGCGCAGTTGATTGGGCTTGAGGCCCGTCAGGTTTCCGTGTGCTGAGGGAATGGCAGTACCCCTGTCAGTCTCCGATGGCCCAATCCGCCCGAGGCTCGAATTCCAGCGTCGCCGCGCGGCCGCCCTGAAAGAACCGGGCGCCGGCGACGGCGATCATGGCGCCGTTGTCCGTACAGTAACGAAACGGCGGGATGTGGACCGTGACGCCCGCTTCTTTCCCACGCGCTTCGAAGAGGGCCCGCAACTGCGAGTTGGCGGCCACGCCCCCGGTCACCACCACATCACGCACGCCGACCCGACGGGCGGCGGCGAGGGTCTTCTCCACGAGAACGTCAACAATGGCCTGCTGAAATCCCGCCGCGACGTCCGGCACATGCCAGGAGCGCCCCGCGGCTTCGCGGTCACGCAGGTAATACAGCAAGGCGGTTTTGATCCCGCTGAAACTGAAATTGAGGTCCTCGCAGGTGGGATATGGGCGAGGGAACGGCGCCCTGCCCGGCTCGCCCTCCCGTGCCAGCCGATCGATCACGGGGCCGCCGGGATAGCCCAATCCCAGCATCTTGGCGGCCTTGTCGAAGGCCTCGCCGGCCGCATCATCCATCGTCCGTCCCATCAGCGCCGGCGCTCCCCACGCCTTCACGTGATACAGGTTCGTGTGCCCGCCCGATGCGATCAGCGCGACAAACGGAGGAGTCACACGGGTGGCGCCAAGCCACGCCGCGCTCAGATGGCCCTCCAGATGATTGACGGGAATCAGCGGGATGCCCAGGGAATACGCCAGCGCCTTGCCGTACGCCACACCGACCAGCAGCGCGCCGATCAGCCCGGGTCCGCCGGTCACCGCGACCGCGCTGAGATCGCGCACGCCGACACCGGCCCGCGCGAGGGTCTCCTGCACCACCAGATCGATGGACTCGATGTGGCGGCGCCCGGCTAGCTCGGGCACCACACCGCCGTAGAGGGCATGGGTCTCAACCTGCGACCGCATGACCTCCGCCAACACGACGGCATCGGATCCGGCCACCGCGGCCGCGGTCTCGTCACAGGACGTTTCGATTCCGAGAATCAGCGGAAGACTTGTTGGAGAGAATGCCGTGGGATCAGACGCCAGCCAGCGCCTCTTCTTCGACGAACGCCGGCGCCCCGTCTTTGAGGACCACTTTGACCTTGTGGGATTCCTTGAACCGCCCCTTGATCAATTCCTCCGAGAGCGGATCGCCGATATTCTTCTGGATGCAGCGCCGCATCGGGCGGGCGCCGTACACAGGCTGGTATCCTTCCTGAATGAGCCAGGCCTTGACCTCTTCCGACACATCGAGCTCGATGCCGCGCTCGGCCAGGCGCTGGTTCAACTCGCCCAGCAGATTGTCGACGATCGTGACGAGGTGCGTCTTGTCCAACGAATGAAAGACCACCACCTCATCGATGCGGTTGAGGAACTCCGGGCTGAACGTGTGCTTGAGCTCGCCCAGAATGCTGTCCTTCTGGCGAAGATTGAGCTCCTCACTGGTATCGCGCTGGAACCCGAGCGAAACCCCCTTGATGAAGCGGGTCCCGAGGTTCGAGGTCATGATGATGACCGTGTTCTTGAAGTCCACCTTCCGCCCCAGGCTGTCCGTGAGGATGCCGTCGTCCAGCACTTGGAGCAGCACGTTGAAAAGGTCCGGGTGGGCCTTCTCGATCTCGTCGAAGAGCACCACGGAATACGGCCGGCGGCGCACCTTCTCAGTGAGCTGCCCACCTTCTTCGTAGCCCACGTACCCGGGAGGCGCCCCGAACAGCCGGGAGCTGCTGAACTTCTCCTGGTATTCGGACATGTCGATCCGGATGAGGGCATCCTCGGTGTTGAACAGGAACTCCGCGAGCGCCCGCGCCAGTTCGGTCTTCCCGACGCCCGTCGGCCCCATGAAGATGAACGAGCCGATCGGCTTTTTGGCTTCCTTGAGTCCGGCCCGCGAGCGCCGTATGGAGCGAGCGACGGCGGAGACGGCCTCGTCCTGGCCGACCACGCGCTTGTGCAGGGCCTCTTCCATCCGCAACAGCTTCTGGGATTCCTCCTCTTCGAGCTTGAACAGGGGGATGCCGGTCATCTTGGAGACCACGTACGAGACGTCTTCCCTGGTAATCACCGGGCGGCTTTTTTCCTGGTCCTTCTTCCATTCCCGCTTGGAGTCCTCCAGGAGCTTGCGCAGGCGTTCCTCTTCTTCACGGAACTTCACGGCTTCCTCAAAGTTCTGGAGGGCAATCGCCTGCTCCTTCTCGCGGGCGACCTTCTTGAGCTCCTGTTCCATGGCGCGCAGGTCGCCGGGCAAGGCATAGGCTTGCAGCTTGGCGCGCGACCCCGTCTCATCGATCACGTCAATGGCCTTGTCAGGGAAGAACCGATCCGTGATGTACCGGTCCGCAAGCTTGACGGCCTCGGCGATGGCATCCTCCGTGATTTCGATGCCGTGGTGGCTCTCATAGCGATCGCGCAGCCCCTGAATGATGCGGATGGTCTCCTCCACGCTGGGCTGCTGCACATAGATGGGCTGGAAGCGCCGCTTCAGCGCCCCATCCTTTTCAATGTGCTTGCGGTACTCATCCAGGGTGGTCGCGCCGATGCACTGGATCTCGCCCCGCGAGAGCGCAGGCTTGAGCATGTTGGAGGCGTCGATGGATCCCTCCGCCGCGCCGGCGCCCACCAGCGTATGGAGCTCATCGATGAAGATGATCACGTTGCCCGCCTGGACGATCTCCTTCATGACCACCTTGAGACGCTCTTCGAACTGGCCGCGGTACTTCGTGCCGGCCACGAGCGAGCCCAGATCCAGAGCGATGACGCGGCGGTTGAGCAGATTGTCGGGAACCTCCGAGCCCACGATACGCTGTGCAAGCCCTTCGACGATCGCCGTCTTGCCGACGCCGGCCTCGCCGATCAGCACCGGATTGTTTTTGGTCCGCCGGCTGAGGATCTGCAACACCCGCTCGATCTCGTCCTGACGGCCGATGACCGGATCCAGCGAGCCTTCCTGCGCCAGGTGGGTCAGGTCACGCCCGAATTCGTCCAGGGCCGGCGTGTTGCTCTTGCGGTCGCGCTCCCGCGGGGAACTCTTGCGCAGGAACGACACCGTCAATTGACGGGCGGTCAGGAGGTTGGCGCCCAGGCTCCGGAGGATCTTCCCGCCGATGCCTTCTTCCTCGCGCAGGAGACCAAGCAGGAGGTGCTCCCCGCCGATATGGTTATGGCCCAGCAGACGGGCCTCTTCGACCGCATATTCGATGACTTTCTTCACCCGCGGGCTGAACGGAATCTCCCCGAACGTCATCGTCGTTCCGCCGCCCGGAAGGTTCCGCTCGATTTCGAGACGGACCTGCTCGGAGGAGAGCCCCATCTTTTTCAGGATCATCAGGGCGACGCCGTCGCTCTCGCGAAGGATGGCCAGCACGAGATGCTCCGTCCCCAGATAGTCGTTCTGATGCCGCTCGGCCTCCTCGCGCGCCAAGACGATGATTTTTCGGCCCTTGTCGGTGAATCGTTCGAACATTCGGTCTCCTCCCCGGCTGGTCGGGCATCGCTACGGCTTTACGGCCATTAGCGGAGAATTCTCGATCGTTATTTTAACCACCGTTTGGTTCACTGTCAAGCGACAGCGCTTCAACGGCTGGCGCCTGAAAACCGATCAGAATGGCCGAGATCGAGCCAACGTAGGTAATGTTACGACACGTTTCGTTGACAACCCCTCATGGGCACCGATAGAATGCGTGCATGAAACGCATCGGCATCATCGTCAAATCCGAGTCGCCAGACGCCCAGGCGCTCCTGAAAGAGCTTGCGCCCTGGCTGAGGGCCCACGGCAAAGAGCCGATGCTCGATCCGCCCACCGCCGCGCTCGCGGGAGAGACGGCCTCGTACCCGAAGAAAGATATCGCCACGCTCGCCGACATGCTGGTGGTGCTGGGGGGGGACGGCACCATGCTGGCGGCCTGGGGTTCCTCACCGCGGTGACTCGCGACGAGGCCTTTACAGCCCTGGAGCACGTCTTCTCCCGGGCCTTCGCGGAAGAGGAGCGCCTCATGCTGCGCACGCGGGTCGTGCGGCGGGGGGAAGAGATCATCGCGGCCTCCGCCCTCAACGACGCCGTGGTCAGCAAGGGCGCGTCCCACATGGTGCAGCTGGAGATCTCGATCAACGGGCAGTTCGTCACACGCCTGCGGGGAGACGGGCTGATCGTCTCGACCCCGACGGGCTCTACGGCCTATTCAATGGCCGCAGGCGGGCCGATCCTGAACCCGTCGGTCCACGCGCTGATCCTCACGCCCATCTGCCCCCATACACTCACCAACCGGCCCATCGTGATTCCGCAGGACGTCCTCGTCGAAGTAGTCCTGGTCAGCAGGGACCACGGGGCGACCGCCACCTTCGACGGGCAGGTCGGCATCGCGCTGCAACCGGGCGACACGGTCGAGATTCGGGCCTCGGAGAACAAGACCCGCCTGATCCGATTTCCCGACCGATCCTACTACGATATGCTCAGCAAGAAACTGAAGTGGGGAGAGAGCTAGCGGGACGCTGGGGCTTTCGCGCCCGCCTTGTTCTTGCGGATCACGGCCAGCATCTCCTCGTTGGTGGGAAACTTGAACTCTTCGATGTCGCGGCGCTGGCCTTCCTGTTTCTCCATCTCGCTCAAGACCACGAGATCGTCGGCCCGAACGAGGTCCGGCTGCCGGTTTTTCAGGAGGGTTTCCAGCTGTCGGAGCTTCCGTGAGGCCTCCTCGGAGGACAGAGGCTCCCTGGTCGCCAGGTAGCGCGTCACGACCTCGCTGCACCACTCCCCGTCACGTTTGGCGACGCCGACCAGCCCTTCGCTCGCCTTGCGCGCCCACCCGCAGAGGAAGATTCCCGCCATGACAGCACCGACCGCTTCATCGTACGCTTGGAAGAGGCTGTCATCGGGATCGTTCTGCGTCCGGTTCGGGTTCGTGATGAAGACCCCTCCTTTATAAGGAAGGCCCACCTTCTCGTCCACCCGGTCGCCGACGGCAAAGACGACACTGTCGCACGGCAGGGTATAAGTGGTCTTCATCCCCACCGCCGCGGTGTCCGCGCCTTTGACCTCCAGCTTGGTGTCTTCGAGTTCCAGGCCGGTAACTTGATTCTGCGCGTCGGTCAGGACCCGCTTCGGCGAGGACAGGAAATGGAAGTGCATGCGGGTCTGGCTCTCCAGAGGCTCGCACTTCGTGAACTCCGCCCGCATGTCGGCCAGCACCTTGTCGGGGGATTGCCCCACGGCCTCCATGCGCGAGGCGACCCGGGCAAGTTCCTTTTCGAGGGACCCCTGATCAATGTACGCACAGACGGCGCGGATTTCCTTGGGATTGTACTTCCGTTCGGCGAGGCCCCGCCGGACGATCACATGGACTTCCGCCACACGCCGTCGGTGCGAGAGCCAATGCGCGATATCCACCATTACGTCCCCGATGCCGATGACCGCCACGCGCTGGCCCATCTCGAACGGCCGGGTGCCGAAGCCCGGCAGCAGATTGAAGTGATAGACACAATCCTTGGCGTGATAGACCCCCTTGGCCATGTCCCCTTCCACGCCGATGGTTTTCGTGCCCTGGGCGCCGGTCGAGAACACCAGCGCGCTGGGCTCGAGCGCACGCAGTTCCTCAACAGTCAGATGATGACTGTTGCCGACCATCGCATTGCCGAAGTAATGGACGTTGGGACGGGTCAGGATCTCCCAGTAGCCCTTCCGCAACCCGCCGCGCAGCTTGTGCTTGTTGGGGAAAATGCCGTACTCGGCAAGCCCGCCGAACTTGATGTCCCGATTGAGCACCACGACCTCGTGCCCCTGCTTGGACATCAGATTGGCGACGGAGAGGCCGGCCGGGCCAGCTCCGACGACCATGATCATATGCTTCGCACTCATCGGCGACGACTTCCCTGCAACCTTTCCCCTTAGGCAAAAATAAGCGCCGAAACTAGCATGCGTACGGACGAATTGTCAAAAACCAGGCCCGGTTATCCACCGGCGCCTCCAGGCTTTCCGTCGGTCAGGCCCGGTTCGGTCATGCGCCAGGGATCCAGGAGATGATTAAGCCTGGATTCCGGCAGGACTTTCTTCATCAGCGCCACCTCACGGACGGTCTTGCCGGTCTTGTAGGCTTCCTTGGCAATCTGGGCCGCAGCCTCGTACCCGATCTCGGGCGCGAGGGCCGTGCACATGGCCAGGCTCTGTTCGATGCCGGCACGGCACCGCTCCTGATCGGCCACAATCCCCTCCACGCACCGGGCCGCCAAGTTCTCGGAGGCCCGCGCCAGCAGGCTGATGGAT
>CAZMPH010000074.1:8251-9706 GCA_964568195.1 uncultured Nitrospirales bacterium
GCAGGAGGTTGTGCGCCATGACCGGCAGCATCACAAGCAATTCGAAGTTGCCGGCCTGTCCCGCGACGGTAATGGCGGCATCGTTCCCGATGACCTGCGCCGAAACCATCATCACGGACTCGGCAATGACCGGATTGACCTTGCCCGGCATGATGGACGAGCCGGGCTGGGTTTCCGGGAGAAGGATTTCGGCCAGGCCGCAGCGCGGGCCGGAGCCCAGCCAGCGGATGTCGTTCGCGATCTTCATGAGGCTGATTGCGACGGTCTTGAGCGCCCCGCTGGTCTCGACCAGGGCGTCCTGCGCGGCCTGCGCCTCGAAATGATTCCGCGCTTCCCGCAGCGGACATTTCGTTTCCCGCGCCAGCAGGCCGATCACGCGCAGGGCGAATTCAGGATGCGCGTTGAGGCCCGTCCCCACGGCCGTCCCGCCCAGCGCCAGTTCGCCCAGCGAGGCACGCGTCCGCTCGACCCGCTGGATGCCCAGTTCGATCTGCCGGGCGTACCCCGAAAACTCCTGGCCGAGTCTGATGGGCGTCGCATCCTGCAAGTGCGTCCGCCCGATTTTGACGATGGGGTCGAACTCCTTGGCCTTGGCCGCCAGGGCCGTATAGAGCCGCTTGAGGGCCGGAATCAGCGCCTTGTCGATCTGCTCCAGGGCCGCGAGATGGATCGCGGAGGGAATGACGTCGTTGCTGGACTGACCCATGTTCACATGATCGTTCGGGTGCACGAGCTTGCTGCCCAGCTTCCCGCCCAACAGCTCAGCCGCCCGGTTCGCGATCACTTCATTGCCGTTCATGTTGGACGACGTCCCCGACCCCGTCTGGAAGATGTCCACCGGGAACTGATCGTCCATCCGGCCGTCGATCACTTCCTGGGCCGCCTGGCGGATCGCCTTGGCGATCTTGGGGTCGAGGAACCCCAGCTCCGTGTTCACCCTGGCCGCCGCCCACTTGATCAAGCCCAGCGCCCGGATCATGGACCGCGGCACCCGCAGCGAGCTGATCGGAAAGTTCTCGATCGCCCGCGCGGTCTGCACACCGTAATAGGCGTCGGCAGGAACTTTCATCTCCCCCATCGTGTCGCGCTCGAGCCGCGAAGCCCCACCCGACGTTTTGCCCGACGGTCTCCTCGTCAAGTAGATGACCTTCGCTTTGCCCTTGCCCGCCTTGATCGGCGGTTTGGAACCACGTTTCGATTTCACAGGTCGTCTCCGTTGCTGGGGTTGCTCTTGAGCCGAGGGCGATTGTAATCCAGACAGAAAGAAGGCACAAGGACGAAGGCCTTGCACTACCCGCGCTGGTCGCGCGGCATGAGAAAAGCATGGTACGGCCTTGCCTTGCAAGAGAGCAGACTGTGCGCCATACTGACCGCCGATGCCGGATTCCAAATTCTCCAAGAAACGGCTCATGGCCACGGCCGTCGAACGCTACGGGCACATCGATACGTTGGTGA
>CAZMPH010000075.1:0-9680 GCA_964568195.1 uncultured Nitrospirales bacterium
GACCCGCGATCTGACCGCTAAGCGGCGGTTCTGGTGAGCGACCAAACGAGTGACTGGGTCCACACAGAGTCCCGTGAAACGTCCGACTACATCGCCTGCCTGGCACTCGGGATCCGTGGTCGTTCCCAGATTGTCAAGGCATCACGAGGTTACCGCGGGTTGACCTGATAATTCGGCTTCTCGCCTCTGACCACGCGTTGGATGTTCTCCAGCATCATCCCGACCATTCGCTCCATTGCTTCCCGGGTTTGACCCGCCGCGTGAGGGGTCAAGAGGACGTTCGGGCAGCGCCTGAGGGGGTGCCGAGGATCCAAGGGCTCGTCGGCAAAAACGTCAAGCGCCGCGCCCGCGACGAGGCCCTGTTCAAGAGCTTCCGCCAAAGCGTCTTCATCAAGGATCGCCCCGCGGGCTGTGTTGATAAAGATGGCTGTTCTCTTCATCTTCCGAAGCTCGGCTCTGCCGATCAGGCGACTGGTCTCCGGGGTGAGAGGAAGATGAAGAGTCACGATGTCGGATTGTCCCAGCAGGTCATCCAGGGAAGCAAAGACAGCGCCCAGCTCCTTTTCCACTTCTGCTGGACGCTGCCTCTTGTCGTAGTAGCAGATGTGCACTCCGAACGCCCTGGCCCGCCTTGCCGTGGCCTGACCAATTGCGCCGAGTCCGACAATGCCCAGCGTCTTGCCCTGTAGGTCGAAAATGCCCTTAGCAGCAATTGTCGTAAGCGGCCATCGGCCGGCTTTCATCAGGAGAGTTGATTCGAAGACACGGCGCAGAAGGCCCAAAATCAACATGATGGTGTGCTCGGCAACGGTCGCCGCATTAAAATCCGGCATGTTGCAGAAGGGAACCCCGTACCGGGTTGCCGCTTCAAGATCGACATTATCATAGCCGACGCCCAGACGCTGGATGAGCTTAAGCCGCTTGGCGCGGCCTAGAAGGTCTTCGGAGACGGGCCCATCTCCTACCACGAGAACGTCCGCATCGGCCACTTCCCGCAGATCTTCCTCGCTATAGCTTCCGTCCGGTCGAGCTGAGACGACAACGGACTCCCAGCCATCTGGCGTCCGGCTCGCGATCCCGGGATTGCGGAGCAGATACATTATCTTCATCCTCATATCCCTACGACCGACGACTGCTGTCGAGCACCTTCGACGGCCTTCGCCTTACAAGGACACGACAGATCCACGGAAGCACACCGGTGACAAGCGATTTGCTAACGTGGAGCGCGTATATTCCCGATAGACCCCAATCCGAGGGAAACCGATAAAGCACTCTGAGTTCACGTCGATGAGGAAAGGTGAATTCAAGCAGTTGGAGGAGCTGAACCAAACGAAGCTGCGTCCGCTTCCGCCTTTTCATCCACCAGTCGCTGACGACGCTGTTTGCGGCAGAGTGCGGCAGGTTGTTGTTGGACCTCTCAGAAAGGGCTTCGTATAGGCGCTTCCGGAGGCGACGAGGAGGTGGCGGATGCAGCGCATCCAACACCCACGGCTCTACGGTATCGCCGAAGAGTTTGGTGACCCAGGAGAGACTCGCGTACGCCGACCCTTCTACGCCGCTTGCTTTCGCACGCTCGACCAACATCTCCCAATCGAAAGCGCCCTGATAGTGGCGGATGACCTCGTGGATGTCCGTGAACCGGATGAGACGGTTCCCCGTCCACTCGGTGAACACGAATGTTCTCGGATCTTCGATCTCCAGGGCCGCGGCATTTGGAAATCCGTGCCTGTCCGGGACGAGACAGAGATACAGGATGAGATCCACGGGAGACGGGATAAGGGTATTTCTGCCAGAAAGCTGAACAGGGCGCGCTTCATCCCAAAAGCGACGGAGATCCATGGCAAGGACCCTGGGCCAGTTCACCGGGTGCCATTGGAGCAGGAGGTCGACTTTGAAGCCCTTCCGCTTGACAAGATGAAACTGGGAGAACAACCGTCCCTGAGACGGATTCCGATTCCAGATGACGTACTCCTTCCTTAGAAGGAGATCCCTGGCCCTGTCCCGCTCCTTCTCGGGAATCAGGAGATTGAGGTCAATCAGCGGGCGCAGGCTTAAACCCCCGTAGATCAGTTCCACGAGCGAAATCCCTTTGACCACGATGACGGGGATGCTCGCCTCGGCGAAGGCATCGAGCAGATCTTGGAGAGCTTTCGAATACTGGCAATTTCGAAAGCCCACCCGATGGAAGAGTTGAAGCAGCTTCCTTCTCACCTCTATAGGAATCCGGCTCGATCCGTCGAGTCGTTTGAGGTGGCGATAGAGCAAAGGGGCAACGCTGTGAAACCACGCAAAGAACACCACTGCGTCCCATGCTAAGGGCTGCTCAAGAATTTCCCTCGTATGATTCAGCGTGGGACCGTCCAGATCGAGCCTGGCGCAGTTGAGGATCAGTTGTCGCTCGTCGGGCCCAAGGTTCGGCAACGCCGTACTCACCGAAAACCCCCGACTACACTGCCACTCAAGAATCCTAGCCTCACAGCAAGCTTTCTGAGAAAATTGAACCAGGGATCGTGCACGTCCCGCTTGTTTCCACCTTGAGCACCATATCGGATGGCGGCCCCGGCGGCCACGAGACTCAGCCATGTAACAGCTCTCCAGGCACGAACCTCCTGCCTCAAGCTCCACGGAAGCCTGCTCGGATACTTTGTACGAAGCGTCGCGAGAGCCCGACCGTTCCTGAGGTGTTGCGCAAAGAATTCCTGGAAAGTCCTGCGATGCCGATGAAAGACAACGGCTCTCGGATTGTAACGAAGGGTGAGATCGGTCTCCTGGAAGAACCGCCAGGAAAAATCGACATCCGATCCGCCCACAAAACGGGGATCGAAGACGCCAATCCGGTCAAACACGTCCCTGCGAAACGCGACGTTTGCGGTGATCACATAAGGTGAGAGGGGACTGACGAGCCGCGACTGGTAAGAGAAGTTTCTCCTTCTCGCCGTGTATTGCTCTATCGGCGTGACCGGGGGATAGTCCATGGTCTCCCCCTCGACGCCACCGACACCCTCTTCTGCGAAGCCCCGGACCAGCTCTCGGAGCCATCCGGCGCTCACGACGCAATCGGCATCGGTAAAGGCGACAATCCCGCCCCGACTCACCTCGATACCCCGGTTCCGGGCATGAGGGATCCCTCGGCGCCCCTCCCACACGTACCGTATCGGAAAGCCCTTGATCAGAGCAGCCGTCCGATCGGTCGAGCCGTTGTCCACCGCCAGGATTTCTCGCCGCTCTGGAGGATAGTCCGTCCTCAGGAGCGATACCAGGCACTCCCTGATCACCTGCTCCCCGTTCAGGACAGGGACGACCACAGAAACGAAGGGCTGGCTGCTAATCAATTCCAGGGGCTCGCCGGAACGTCCCATTGATGAACCCGATCCGCTCACCCAACTTCCGAACCAGCTCAAGGTAGAAGTAGGAGCATTCTGTCGTCTCCCCACCCCTCAACTTGGAGCGAAGAGCCGCCCGGCTAAAAGCCCAGGCCGTCAGAAGGAGATCTCCGTGCGCCTTGAGCTCGAGTCGCCAGTCCCAGCGAAGTTCTTTCGGATACTTTCGGCACAGAATGGCCTGCCCATGCCCATAGCCTCGATATTGCTTGAAAAGCTCCCTAGCCGTCATGCGATGGCGGTGGAACACCACCGCCTTCGGACAATAGCTCAATTTCAAGCTCTTTTCCCGAAAGAATCGCCAGCCAAAATCAATGTCCTCACATGCGGTTCCGGCGAAGCGGGGGTCCAGGAGGCCGATCCTATCGAACACCTTCCGCGACACGGCGGCGTTGCCGAGATTGAACCAGGGTGAGCCTGGGTAGCTGATCGACCGCGTCTGCCAGAGCGGCTTTCGCAATGCCGTGTAGCGCTCCGCCGGCGTCCTAGGCGGATAGGCCACCACCTCCCCAACCACGACCCCGACCTCGTCGCGATCAAATCCCCGGACCAGCTCCCGCAGCCATCCGGTCGTCGCCACGCAGTCCGCATCCAGGGACGCGACGATCTCTCCTTTGCTGGCTTCAATCCCTCGGTTCCGCGCATACGAGAGCCCGCGCCGACCCTCCCATAGGTACCGGATCGGGAAGCGGCGCACGATCTCGACCGTCCGGTCCGACGAGTCGTTGTCCACCACTAGGATCTCCCGCCGCTCTGGGGGATAGTCCATCCTCAGGAGCGAGACCAAACACTCCCTGATCGTGCGCTCTCCATTCAGGACCGGGATGATTACCGACACGAACGGTGTTGTATCATTCATAACGCACCTGAATGCTTCAAGGATCAGGTATCTTTACGATAAGTCCGGCCATCGTTCGAAGGGACGAGCACCCTTCTATAGACTTCCAGGTACCGATCAACGGACTGCGCGAGATCATGGTTCGCCTCGACGAAGACCCGCCCTCTCTCCCCCATCGCTCTGCAGTGATCGCGATCCTGCAATAGGGACACCATCGCCTCCGCCAGGTGATCAGGATCTCCGGAGCGGACCAACCGCCCCGTCTCGAGATCCGAGACCACCTCCGGGACCCCTCCAACCCGCATTCCGACGACGGCCTTCCCCGAGGCCATCGCCTCCAACACCGCGTTCGGGATCCCCTCGATCCAAGAGCAGTTCACAAGAAACTCGCAGCCGGCGAGGAGCTCTCGAACTCGGTCCCGGCCGACCTGCCCGAGAAACGTGACGCGCCCCTTCAAACCCAACGACATCGCGAGTGCCTGAAGCCGGATCCGCTGAGGCCCGTCGGCGGCGATGACCAGATGGACGTCCCTCTCCCATTGAGCGACCTTTCGGAACGCTGCCAGGAGCACATCATGGCCTTTTAGAGGGTTCAATCGGCTGAGCGAAAGAATGTAGGGAGGGCGAAAGGATGGGGGGTCAGCTCCGCAGAACTCGTCAACGGCAACTCCATTGGAAATCTTCACAGTCTTACCGGAAGCCTCTGGACACACCCGGGCAATTTCACCGGCTGTATGAGATGACACGGCGACGATCGATTTCGCCCGCCGAAGGGAGTACGCCACAAGAGAACGCCTCACCCGATCCGATGAGGGATGTAAGCGAAAGAGCTCGGTCCCATGAAGGGTCAGCACAGCTTGAGCATCCGTGAACAATTGGGCGAACAGCAGATAGGGAAGCTGCGGGCCGAAGTGGTGAACGTTGATCACCTCAATCCGCTTCTGGCGAATCAGGTGGACGAGCCGCCTGACAACAACCGGGCCGTGAAGGAGGAGTCTGACGAATCTTTCGTCAGGGTTCTGCCAGAGGAGACGCCAGGGAAGCACAAAACGCATGCGATGGATCTCTATGCCGTCCAAGATCTCGTACGATGGTTGGGACTCATTCAGCCTTGGCGTGATGATCACTACCGCGTGTCCCTTTTGCACGAAGGCCCTGGCGAGATTCTGGACCGTCACCGAGACGCCACCGCTCTGCGGGAAATAGATAGTCGGTGCAAGGAGGACATTCATACACTCATCCCTGACCATACACGTACACGGGCATCTCGGCTCTTCTTCACCGGTCCGAAGGTTAGAATCGCCTGCGGATACCTCCGGCACGCAAGAAACCAAGTCGGTGGCCAAGCTGCCGGAGAAAGTCGAAGTATGCCGTATTGAAATCGATCGATCCGCCGCTGCCACGCTTGTGCCGAAGGCCCCTCGTGATCAGCGTGCAGGTTGCTCTCCTCAGGTCCTGATAGGCCCGCAAGCGGTGCCGCCATCCCCACAAAAGCTCCCCACGGTACTTGGCAGAAAGAAGCGCCTGTCCGTGGCCGTATCTCATATGCTGGACGAAAAAATCCCCTGCTGTGGTGCGATAGCGGTGAAAGACGATCGCTCTTGGGGCATAGGCCAGCTCCCAGCCTGTCCCACGAGAGAAGCGCCAGCACAAGTCAGCATCCTCCCAACCGCCCCCAATAAACCGCGTATCAAAGAGGCCCACTCGCTCGAACACCTCGCGGCGGAAGGCCAGGTTGGAGATCATGGCAAAGGGACGAGATGGATCCTTCAAAGGACGCTCCTGGCTGTGGGAGCGTCTTCGGGCCGCGTAGCGCTCTGCCGGCGTCGTGGCAGGGTAGGGAACAATTTCCCCGGCAACCCCGCCAACGGTTTCCTCTTCGAAGGGCCGCACCAGCTCGCGGAGCCATCCCCTGCTCACCACGCAATCCGGATCGGTGAAGGTCAGGATGTGCCCCTTGCTGGCCTCGATGCCTCGGTTCCGGGCGTAACTGACCCCACGCCGCTCCTCGTAGAGACACGTAACCGGAAAGCCGGTAATAATCTCGACCGTCCCATCCAATGAGCCGTTATCCACAACCAGGATCTCCCGCCGTTCTGCAGGATAATCGATCTGTAACAGAGAGAACAGGCAGCCCTTGATCAGTCTCTCATTGTTCAAGGTAGGAATAACGACAGACACAAAGGGCGGCGAATGGGTTTCCACTGTTCTCTGCCGGTCAAAAATACAGGTGCCCGTTGGCTAGGCTTTCCCTGATAAATCCCAGCCGTTCGGCCGACTTCTTGAGCAACTCGAAATAGCGGAAGTGCAGCTCGTCCTTCTGGTATCCCTGCGCACCATAGCGTAGCCCGGTTTTCGCCAGCCCCCAGGCCGCCCTGGCCAGGTCTTGGTAGGCTAGCACACTCTGCCGCCAGCCCCAAGGGATCTCCTGACGATACTTGATGTAGAGCTGGGCGTGACCCCTGCCGTACTTCCACTGCTGTCGCCAGAACTCCCAGCCAGTCCTGCGATGCCGATGGAAGACCACCGCATTCGGCGCATAGCGAAGCTTCAACCTGCTTTCCCTGAAGAATCTGGTACAGAAATCGGTTGACTCTCCCAGAGGTATAGTCTCGTCCAATAGGCCGATCCGATCGAACACCTCCCGACGGAAGGCCAGATTTGCGAACACCGCGAACGGCAAGAGTGGACGGGCAAGATACTTCTGAGGTGAAAGATGCCTGACCCTGGTGGCGTATCGTTCTGCTGGCGTCTGGGGAGGGTATGCGACGATCTCCCCGGCCACCCCGCCAACCCCCTCTTCTTCGATGGCCTGAACCAGCTCACGAAGCCATCCCCTGCTGACCACGCAATCGGCATCGGTGAACGCGAGGATGGCCCCTCGGCTGGCTTTGATCCCCGTGTTGCGGGCGCAAGGGGCCCCTCGCCGCCCTTCCCACGAATACTTAACCGCAAGCCCGGCGACGACCCCGGCCGTCCCATCCGTCGAGCCGTTATCCACCACGAGGATCTCACGGCACTCGACCGGGTAATCCATCCTGAGGAGTGAGACCAGACAATCCCTGATGGTCCGCTCCCCATTCAGGACCGGGATGATCACCGAGGCAAAGGGCGGAGGCGAAGGTGTCATGATGCGGCAACGGTTCAAAAGTACAAGTGGCCTCGTGAAAGGGCCTCCCTCACGAATCCGAGCCTATAAGCCAGCTTGTGGAGCACCTCCAAGTAGGAGAAGACCATCTCCTCCTTTCGTTTGCCCCCAAGACCGTAACGCAACCCGGCTCTCGCCAACCGGCATGCCGACTTGGCAAGGTCCTTATAGACCAGGGCGCTCTGCCTCCAGCCCCACTGGAGCTCTTCACGATACTTGATGCACAACAGGGCATGCCCCCTGCCGTAGCCCCAGAGCTGCCTAAACAGCCCCCACGAGGTTTGACGATGACGATGGAATACGATTGCCCTTGGGGCGTACTGGAGCTTCAAGTCGCTCTCCTTGAAGAACCTTCTGAAGAAATCGGCGCCCTCACCGGTGGGAAGGGCAGGATCGAAGAGGCCGATCCGCTCGAACACCTCTCGGCGAAACGCAACATTGCCTGTCATGGCGAACGGGAACGTGGGGTTGTGGAGATGCCGTCTGGGAGACAGGTGTCCGATACGGGCAGCGTAGCGTTCTGCTGGCGTCCTAGGCAGATAGGCGGCGACCTCGCCGGCAACACCTCCAACATGCTCTGCTTCAAACCCCTTCACGAGCTCTCTCAGCCATCCACTGCTTACGACACAGTCGGCATCGGTGAACGCGAGGATGTATCCGCTGCTGGCCTCGATCCCCCGGTTCCGCGCACAGGAAGGCCCCCGCCGGCCTTCCCTCAGATACAGCACCGGGTACTCTTTCACGATACGAGGGGTTTGATCCGTCGAGCCGTTATCCACCACCAGGATCTCCCGGAGCTCGACCGGATAGTCCATCCTGAGGAGCGAGACCAGGCAGTCCCTGATGGTCCCCTCCCCGTTCAGGACCGGGATAACTACCGAGACGAACGGAAGCGCTACATCCATTCCGCTGCTGCCTCCGCTAGGGATCGGAGGGATTCTCTCTCGTCGAGGTGGCTGCACACACCTCCGGGTACTGTAACGATCGCAGAAAATATGGATGGAACCGGGTGATTGCTAATCAAGGACGATCCACCGCGCTTGAGGATGGCCAAGGTCACACAACATGTCGCGTCGGTGGGTGTGAGGAGAGAGCAAGCGGCTCAACCAAGAGGGACTCGGCATTCCGTGAGAGAGGGGCCGGGTTCAGGTGGACTCAGTCACCCGCTATTCGGCCAACGGCAGTTGGGGATCGAAGGGGTTCATGACCACCTCATGGAGCGGCTCATCATGCTTGATCAGTTCAGGTTCGGAGAAGGGCTTTTTCTTTGCCGATAATGCCTTGGTCCCTGCTGATCCTTCACTGCGGCCTCCCGCCATCGCCCTTACCCCCATTCCTTCCTGATGCGGAATCACCAGTTGCTCCCGCTCCAACTCAAGGAGGAACTTGGATATGCCAGCGCTTGCGTCCCACTCCTCGACCTCGTAATCCGCTATCACCTTCTGGATGAGTTCTTCAACGTTCTCACCTGAATCGAGCAACCGCCAGATCGCCTGCCCGACGTCGTTCAAGCTATAGTAGAATTTCGTCTCGAGGTGAAGGAGAACCGCGCCATCCTCCAAGTCGGTATAGACCACTTCAGGATGTTTTAACAGCCACCCCATCAGGTTCTCCTCCTCGCTGAAGAAGCTGCTAGACGTCCGACCCAACTATCGGCGGCGTCATTCTAGAGAGCGATCCGATACCTTGTCAATAGAAATTCGGATTTCCCTTCTCTCCATATAGGGTGCTGAGAACGGCGCGAGCATTCCGCGCAGCCTGATCCACCGGGAGGTCGCGGGCCACGGTCGTCATCGCCTCAATCGACGGCAGCCTAGTGTCCCGAAGTCAGAGAGTTGCTTAAGAACTCCGTAGCCTCTTGTTGATCTCGATCGCTGCTCAAGACGCACTGTGAATCTGGTCTTGCGATCTGATACAGCGCGACGCGGATCATGACTTATTCAACGTCTTTTTAACTCAGGGCACTAGGTGTGTTCCTCGAACCTTCCCAAAAGCGCCTCGATCTCCTCGCTGTCAGGAAGCGATTCCTGCGCGCCTCGCTTCGTGGTGGCCGACCGATCGTCAGTGCCGGGATTGGTGTCAATGGGCACGCGCGTCGGAGGCATCCGCTCCTCGGCCTCGCGGTGATTGTATTCGGGTTCGCCGGGGCACGCCATCTTCTTGTTGACACCGGACATAGTCGTTCCACCTGAAATCTCGCTATGGCGCAGGCAACCGAAAACGGGACCACAGGCGCCTCAACGCACCTTGCGCCGTTTGAGCCAATCGTATCCCTCCCGTCCGGCCAGGTAGAACCCGCCACAGAACACGCCCC
>CAZMPH010000076.1:0-9592 GCA_964568195.1 uncultured Nitrospirales bacterium
CCCTTGACCACCAGCTCGCCCGGGACCATCCAGTTCCGCTCGCGGACCCGGACGTTCACCAGCAATTGCGGGTAGAGGGCGATCCACTCCGCCAACTGGGACAATGTTTTCCCGGAACGCCGGATCAGAGCCATCACTTGCAGCGCGGAGATAAGCCCGTCTCCCGTGGTATTGTGGTCGAGGAAAATGATATGCCCCGATTGCTCTCCGCCGAAGTTGTAGTCCTCGGATAACATGCGCTCCAGGAGATAGCGATCTCCCACAGCCGTGCGAACTAGCTTGATGCCTGCCCGCATCATCGACTGTTCCAGCCCCAGGTTGCTCATCACCGTGGTCACCATAGTCCTTCGCGCCAGACGGTCGCGGTCTTTGAGATCCAAAGCCAGCGCCCCTAGAATCTGATCGCCGTCCACGATACGGCCGTCCTCGGACACAAAAACGGACCGGTCTGCATCCCCATCATGCGCGACGCCGAGAGCCGCCCCCGCCGCCTTGACGGCCTCCTGAAGGACGCGGGGCTGAATCGCTCCGCATTCCCGATTGATGTTCGTGCCGTCCGGCTTGTCTCCCAGAACCGTCACGTCCGCCCCAAGTTCACGATAGACATGCGGCGCGACCTTGTATGCCGCTCCATGCGCACAGTCCACAACCACCTTGAGTCCTTCCAGGTCAAAGCCCTTGGGCAACGACTGCTTCACAAACTCGATGTAGCGTCCTTCTGCATCGTCGATGCGGAAGGCCTTCCCGATCTCGGACGCCGTCGGGCGGAGCGAATCGATGCTCCCCGAGACAACCAGGTTCTCGATCTGCTCCTCGACATCGTCCGGGAGTTTGAGTCCCTCACGGGAAAAAAATTTGATGCCGTTGTCCTCGTAGGGATTGTGGGAGGCCGAGATCATCACCCCGGCGTCCGCCCTGAGGCTCCTGGCCAAGAATGCAATCGCGGGCGTCGGCATGGGCCCGACCAGTAAGACATCCACGCCCATGGAACATATCCCCGACGTCAGCGCCGACTCGATGAGATACCCTGAAAGCCGGGTATCCTTTCCGATGACGATGCGATGGCGGCCCGGACGGGTCTTGAAGACATGGGCGGCCGCCCGCCCCAGCTTCAAGGCGGTCTCGCTGGTCATGGGCTCGACGTTCGCCACGCCCCTGATGCCGTCAGTCCCGAATAGCCGGCGCATCTCTCGTTCTTCCTGTGAAGACGTTAATCGTTCAACGTTAATCGAGTAAGGAGGCTATGGAACGATTGCCGCCTTCAAGCGCTTCGCGTTTAACGTTTAACCAATAACGGTTAACGGGCATTTGATCCCGGATGGCTTGCGCCATGCGCGTCACATCTTTCATCTGCGCGACGGAATGGACCCGAACCACATGCGCTCCCTGCAGCACCCCCGCCGCCACCGCCGCAGCCGTTCCCCATTCTCGCTCGTGGACCGGGCGTTCCAGCACAGCGCCCACGAAGGATTTCCGTGAGGGTCCGACGACGATCGGACGCCCCAACGCCCGGAAGGCAGCGAGGCCGCCCATCAGCACAAGACTCTGCTCACCGGTTTTCCCGAAACCAAGCCCGGGATCCACCGCAATCCGATCGCGATCGATGCCGGCGGCAACCGCAGCTTCCACGCGCGCATGCAGAAAGTCAACGATCTCCTCGACGACGGCCGCATCGGCCGGATGATCCTGCATCGTCGCCGGAGTCCCCCGCATATGCATCAGGATCAAGCCGGCCTGAGCATGCGCCACCACCGCCGCCATCTCTGGATCGCCGCAAAGCGCGCTGATGTCGTTAATGACGGCCGCGCCCGCGTCGAGGGCCTGCTTGGCCACTTCCGCCTTGGTCGTATCCACGGAGATGGGAATCCGGATCCGGCCCGCCAGCGCCGACACCACCGGCAGGACGCGGGCGAGTTCTTCTTCAACAGAAACAGGCCGCGCCCCCGGGCGTGAGGATTCCCCGCCGATGTCCAACAGGTCGGCGCCCTCGGCTTCAATCGCCTCGGCGCGGGCGACCGCCGCGTCAACGCCCTGATAGTGCCCCCCATCCGAGAACGAGTCCGGAGTAACGTTCAGCACTCCCATGATGAGGACGCGCTCCTGAATCGGAAGGACGTACTCCCTCGCCGTCCACTTCATGAGCTTCGCTTGGAGGTCCATGGAACAGGTCCCCATGACTGATGGGACACCGGAAACAGGCAAAGGTCACACGGGGCAAGAATTCAGGAGAAACAGGGGACGGATATTCCGGGCATGGCTCAGGCGGAAGCCCCTTGGGGTTCCTGCGGAAGCGCCCCCTGGATGATCTGATCGATCTCGGAACCTTCCAGGACTTCTTTCTCCAGTAGAGCTTCAGCAAGCGCCTTCAATACGGCCATGTTCTCGCGCAGCATGCGCTTGGCGCGTTCGTAGTTTTCGGTGACAAGCCGTTTGACTTCGGAATCGATCTTGAGTGCGATGTCCTCGCTGTAATCCCGCCGCGTGGCGATCTCGCGCCCCAAAAAGATTGCTTCGTCCTTTTTTCCGAACGTGAGGGGACCCAGCTCTTCGCTCATGCCCCACTCGCAGACCATTTTCCTGGCGAGGTCGGTTGCCCGCTCGATATCGTTGCCGGCGCCGGTGGTGATCTGCTGGAATACCAGCTCTTCGGCAACCCGCCCGCCCATGAGAATGGCCAGGCTATCGTAGAGGAACTCCTTCGAATAGCTGTGCCGGTCGTCCACCGGCAATTGCATCGTCACGCCCAGAGCCCGCCCTCGTGGAATGATGGTGACCTTGTGGACCGGATCGGTCCCCGTGATGAGCTTGGCCATCAGCGCATGCCCCGCCTCGTGCTAGGCCGTGGTGCGCTTCTCCAGATCGGTCAGGACCATGCTCCTGCGCTCCACCCCCATCAGCACCTTGTCCTTGGCAAACTCAAAGTCCTTCAACTCGACGACGGTCTTATTGAGCCTCGCCGCCAGGAGCGCCGCTTCATTGACGAGGTTCTCGAGATCGGCCCCGGAGAAACCGGGCGTGCCGCGTGAAATCACGGCGAGATCCACATCGGTGGCAAGCGGAACCTTCTTCGTATGGACCTTGAGAATCTCGGCGCGCCCCCGCACGTCCGGCCGGTTGACCGTGACTTGACGATCGAAGCGGCCGGGCCTGAGCAGGGCCGGGTCCAGCACATCCGGCCGGTTGGTCGCCGCGATGAGGATGACCCCTTCCGTCGTATCAAACCCGTCCATCTCCACAAGGAGCTGGTTAAGCGTCTGCTCCCGCTCATCGTGGCCGCCCCCCAGACCGGCCCCGCGGAGCCGTCCGACGGCGTCGATCTCATCAATGAAGATGATGCACGGCGCGTGCTTCTTGCCCTGCTCGAACAGATCACGCACGCGAGAGGCGCCCACGCCGACGAACATCTCCACGAAATCCGAGCCGCTGATGCTGAAAAACGGGACTCCCGCTTCGCCCGAGATCGCTTTGGCCAGGAGCGTCTTGCCGGTCCCCGGCGGGCCGACGATCAGCACGCCCTTCGGAATGCGCCCGCCGAGCTTCTGGAACTTGTGCGGGTCCTTGAGGAACTCGATGATCTCGACGACTTCTTCCTTGGCCTCATCGATCCCGGCGACGTCGGAGAAGGTGATCTTTTTGCGGTCTTCCGTCAGCATGCGCGCACGGCTGCGGCCGAAGGACAGCGCTTTGTTGCCGCCGATCTGCATCTGGCGCATCAAAAAGAACCAGAGGCCCAGAAAGAGGACAAAGGGGCCCCACGTGACAAGGAGGGTGACATACCAGGGGCTGTCTTCCGGCGGCTTCGCGTTGATCGCGACATGGTTGTCGCGGAGCAGTTTCACCAGGTCGGGGTACTCGACCGTATAGGTCTTGAACGGGCGCCCGTCCTTGAACAGGCCGTTAAGATGGCTGCCGCGGATGGTGACTTCCCGGACGTCGCCCTGTTCCACCTTGGCCACGAATTCGCTGAACTTGACCTCTTCATCCGGGGACTGGCCCTGGAAGGTGAAGAGGTTGAACAGCAGAATCATGAACAGGCCGACCACGACCCAGAAGATCAGATTTTTCACGCGGGAATTCATCCCTGACCCCCCAAAAATCTGTGCAATCCTAGCACACCCTCCCGCAGGGACACAATACGCCTGGTCTCAGACCGGCTCACCTTCCTCATCAACCTTGTCCAGTACCGCCAGGTAAGGAAGATTCCGATATTTTTGCTGGTAATCGAGCCCATACCCGACGACGAACTTGTTGGGAATGTTGAAGCCCACATAGTCCACCGCCACTTCCACTTTGCGGCGGTCGGGCTTGTTCAACAGCGCGCACACCTTGATCGACTTCGGCTTCCTGGCCCCGAGTGTTTTCCTGATGTGCTGGACGGTGCACCCTGAATCCACAATGTCCTCCACCAGAAGCACGTCCCGGCCGGCGATGTCCTCGGTCAACTCGGTCAAGACTTTGATTTTTCCGGAAGACCTGGCCTTCCCGGCATAACTGGAGACAACCAGAAAATCCACTTTGAGCGGCAGCCGGATGGCCCGTGCCAGGTCCGCGTAAAAGGCGTAGGCACCTTTCAGGACGCCGATCAGGACCAGATCCTTCTCCGCGTAATCGGCGGTGATCTGACGCCCCAGTTCACGAATGCGCGCCCGCATTTCTTCCTGGGTCACGATGGGCTTGCCGAAAATGCCTTCCACGCTAGTCTTCATCCTCCATTTCAACGGGAGGGGTGATTGAGAACGTCACAGGATGGACGGTCGCAGGCCCCACCGCAAACCGTTCGTTTCCTCGATAGCCGGCCACCCACACAATTCCCTCTGGAGCGACCACCAGAGGAATCCCGTCACGAATCCTTCGGGGCACCTTGCAATCCACAAAAAAATCCTGGAGCTTCTTCCGATGCCCTCCCATACCGGACGGGCAAAACCAGTCTCCCCGCCGCCAGTTCCTCACAGACAGGGGACCGCCGAGTCGATCGACGTCAACAACGAACACCGTACGGTCATCGGCGGCACCGGCAGGATGTCCCCTCCCTTCGACAGCCAGCAGCCGCCGGCCTCCGTTGCCGATCCTGACTGCTCCGGGAATCGGGAACGGGATGCCCGCCGCCAATGCCGACAAAGACACGTCTGCGGGCTGACTCCTGCCGTACTCCAGCACAACCAGATGACGGTCACGCGCTACCCGAATCCCGCCGGGGAGATTCAGCCCTGCCCCGTGAGAACCCTCCACGACACGCTCTAGAATATCACTCACATGACGGAAGGTCAGTCCCGCCGAGCCTCCCCGCACTGCAGCCAGCGCCCGCCTGACCAGACGCCGTTGTAGCCCCAATGGCTGAGAGGACAGTCGCTCGCCGTCGAGCACCACACGCCCCAAGGAGGTTTCCTTCGTAACGGCCTCCCACCGTTCCCTTTCGATGTCATCCAGAAGCGCGGCGTCAGCCGCCAGGATGTCGGCTCCACGGGCCAGTCCCTCGACGATCCGAGGATTCAACGAGCGCAGGACAGGCAGGACTTCATGGCGAACCCGATTCCGTCGGTATACCGGCGTTCCATTGGAGGAATCGGAACGGTAGGGCATCCCACGGAATGCGAGATAATCCAGGACCTGCCGCCTGGTCACACCGAGCAGCGGCCTGACCACGCCCCCTTCACGCTTCACAGGAATACCGGTCAGGCCGCCCGTTCCGAATCCCCGCATCAGCCACAGCAGAACGGTTTCCGCCTGGTCATCGGCGGTATGCCCCGTCGCCACGGCCGTCATCCCATGCTCCCGCAGCACTCGCGCGAAAAACTCATAGCGCGTGTCCCGCGCCCGGCTCTGGAGCGTCCCGCCGGACTTCGGCATGAGACGCACCCGTTCGCAGTTCACCGGCACTCCCAGCCGCGTTCCCAGTTCCCGCACGAAAGCTTCATCTTTTTCCGACTCTTCGCCGCGCAGACCGTAATTGACATGGGCAATGCGAAGATCGATCCCTGGCAGAAGCCCCCGTTCACGCATCTCATGCAGGGCCGTCAGGAGGCAGACGGAATCCGGTCCTCCTGATACGGCAACCAGCACCCGATCGCCCGGCCGAAGCAACTTCTTGCGCCGGACGGCCTGCGCGACCTGCCGGAGGACGGGATGAAGAGCAGTGTCCCGCGAAGTATCCATATGCTCGATCACGATGACATGGACCGGGCCGGGAGGCCGGAGAGTTTTCGCAAGATCTCACGCGCCCGATCGGCATCGGCCGCAATCTGCCGTGCCAGCGAATCGGCCGACTCGAAGGCCTGATCTCCACGCAGGCGTTCATGAAACGCGATCCTCACGTCACAACCATAGAGATCATGATCGCCTTCCAGGAGATACGTTTCAATGATGCGCGCTCCCGCTCCGAATGTCGGGCGCGTGCCGATATACGTCACGGCGGCCCAGGCCTCCATTCCCATCCGCAGGTGGGTCGCATACACGCCGTCCGGCGGGAGCACACGGCCTTCCGGAGGGAGCAGATTCGCCGTGGGGAAGCCAAGCTCGCCCCCCCGTCGGTGCCCCTGCACGACGGTTCCGTTCAGCTGGTAGGGCCGACCCAACAGCAGCGCCGCTTCTCCCATCGCGCCTCCCTGCACCAGGTCTCGGATCCGCGTCGAGCTGACCGACGCGCCTTCCACCACCACCGGCGAAATGGCATGGACCGTGAACCCCAGCCGCGGCCCTGCTTCCCTCAGCATCTGGATCGTGCCGCCCCGCTCCTTGCCGAATCGAAAGTTTTGGCCCACGTACAATTCACGAGTGCCCAGCCCGTCCCGCAAGACCTGGGCCATGAACTCTTCCGGTGTCTGCGAAGCAAAGTCACGCGTGAACGGGAGCCGGGCTACGACATCTACGCCGGCCGCCGCGAGAAGCGCCAGCTTTTCTTCAGGATCGCTGAGAAACTTCAGCTCCACGCCGGGGGCAAGCACCCTGAGCGGATGCGGCTCGAACGTCAAGACGATGGCGGTGCCGCGTTGAGCGCGCACGCGCTCGCAGGCCAGCTTCAGCACGGCCCGGTGTCCCACATGCACCCCGTCGAAATTGCCGATGGTCACGACAGGGAAGGGCAGCCCTGCACAGTCCTGGAGGCAATGCAGCACCCTCATTCGTGCAAGGCCCGTGCGGCCTCCTTCGCGTAATAGGTGAGGATCAGATCGGCCCCCGCGCGGCGGATGGACACCAGGGTTTCCAGCATCGCCCGGCGTTCATCCAGCCACCCCTTCTGGGCCGCCGCTTTGATCATGCTGTATTCCCCGCTTACCTGGTAGGCGGCGACCGGCCGGTCAAAGGCCTTCCGCGCCGCGTGGATCACATCGAGATACGGCAGCGCGGGCTTGACCATGACGATGTCGGCCCCTTCCTGGATATCCAACTCGATCTCGCGAAGCGCTTCACGAATGTTGGCGGAATCCATCTGATAGGATTGGCGGTCGCCGAATTGCGGACTCGAAGCCGCGGCTTCCCGGAACGGCGCGTAGAAGCAGGAGGCGAACTTGGCCGCATACGCCAGAATGGGCGTCTGGGTGAACCCTTCGCCGTCCAACGCCCGACGAATGGCGGCGACCCGCCCATCCATCATGTCAGACGGAGCCACCATGTCGGCTCCCGCACGGGCGTGGCTGAGCGCCATCTTCTGGAGACATTCCAAGGTCTCATCGTTCAGAATCCGTCCGTCTTTTACGATTCCGCAATGACCGTGCGTCGTGTACTCATCAACGCAGACGTCGGTGATGACGACCAGGTCGGGGACCCGATCCTTCACCGCGCGGATCGCCCGCGGCACGATCCCGTCGGGCGCCCACGCCTCGCTTCCCACCTCATCCTTCTGGGCCGGGACTCCGAACAGCAGGATGGCCGGCACGCCCAGGGCGTGAACCTCCCCGGCGTCCTTGATCAGATGATCCACCGACAGCCGCCACTGCCCCGGCATCGACCCGATAGGCTGGCGCTCATCGCGTCCTTCCACAACAAAGAAAGGCGCGATCAGGTTGTCCGGGGACAACCGCGTCTCCCGCACCATGCGACGCAACCCCTCGGTCGCGCGAAGGCGTCGCAGGCGGTCTTGGGGAAAAGGCATCGCGGCGCCCTACTTCCGAGGCAAGTTGGTCAGGAAAACGACAAGATCGCGGACTGAGATCATGCCGACAAGCTTCCCGTTGCGAGACACGCCCAAATGGCGCACGTGGGACTTGGCCATCAGGTCGTTGGCGTCCAGGAGCGTCTTGTTTTCGTCGATCATCAGCACCGGCGCCGACATCGCCTGCTCGACACTGGCCTTGCTTGGGTCGAGTCCCCCGGCCACGCACCGCCGGACGACATCCGTATCAGTGAAGATCCCGATGATCTCGCCCCCCTTCACAACGAACAGACTGCCGATATTGAAGTCCCGCAATTGTTCCGCTGCGCTCTTGATTGACGTGTCCCGCTCCACCGTGCGGATCTTTTCCACCGGGATCATCACCGATTTAACCGGCACCATGCTGCTCCCTCCTCTCCTAGCTTGCTGGGCCCGGCCCTTCCTGGACCCGTTGCATCAGCAGCGCAACGGGTACCCCACGGGCCGGGATAGTTAATATTTCGCACATGAATGCGCGCAATGGCCGACGATGGCCTCCGCCAGCGCCGGGATGGTATTCTCCTTCGCTCGGATGACGACCTTCAGCCCGCAGGATTCTGCTGTCTCCGCCGTGATGGGCCCGATGCAGGCCACCACCGCATTCGCCGTCAAGGCACGCGCCTCGCTCTGATCGGCAAACAGCTCGACGTAGTTCCGTACGGAGGACGAACTCGTGAAGGTGACCACGCCGACGCCTCCCCGGCGAAGCCGTTCCTTGATCGCCTCCGCGTCCGCTTCCGGGCGAACGGTGCGATAGGCCACCGCCACCGTCACATCCGCCCCTCTGGCCTTGAGCTCGTCCGGCAGGAGATCGCGGGCGACTTCGGCCCGCGGGATCAGCATGCGGGCACCCTGGAGCCGCTCCTTCTTGAACGCCTCGATTATGCCTTCCGCCTGGTACTCGGCCGGCACCACATCAGCCGTGAACCCCGCCCCGGCCAGGGCCTCGGCCGTCCGGGGTCCGATCGCACAGAGGCGCGCGCGCCCCAGCGCCCGGACATCACGTCCCAGGGTCCGCAGGCGCTCGAAAAAGAACCGCACGCCGTTGACGCTGGTAAAGATCAGCCAGTCGTAGCCGACGAGATCGGCGATGGCCCGATCGAGCGAACTCCAATCCGCGGGCGGAACGACCGCAATCGTCGGAAAGGCGATCACGTGAGCGCCGTACGCTGTTAGGAGATCGGCAAACTCCCGTGCCTGTTCACGGGGCCGCGTGATGAGAACCGTCGTGCCGAACAGCGGACGAGCCTCAAACCAGTTGAGCTTCTCGCGCAGCCGTACGACCTCGCCCACAACGATAACGGTGGGCGGCTCCAGTTTCGCCGCCTCCGCCTTCTTCACGATATCGGCCAGCGTTCCGACAATGGTCTTCTGCTCGGCCCGCGTCCCCCACCGGATCAACGCCACCGGCGTGCTGGACAGCCGGCCGGAGGACGTGAGATGCGCCACGATGGAGGGAAGATT
>CAZMPH010000077.1:0-965 GCA_964568195.1 uncultured Nitrospirales bacterium
AGCGGGCGCCGCTTCCTTGGGGGAAGGCGCCGGCTTCTGCGTGGCCGGAGGCGGCCGCTTCGCCACCCCCATCTTCTCCAATATATAAGGATAGAGCATGATGAGGGCCATCGAGAGGACGAGGAAGAGGATGATGCGCTTTTCCATCTATGTGCTCATCAGCGAACCGGCAGCACCGGATCGTAGCCGCCGCGATGGAACGGATGGCATTTCAGCAAGCGTCGCACCGCCATCCCCAACCCTCGCAGGAGGCCATGGCGCTCCAGCGCCTCGCGCGCGTAAGCCGAGCAGGTGGGCGCATACCCGCAGCAGGGCGGGCCCAGCGGCGAGAGCCACCGCTGATAGAAGGCGATCAGCGCTACAGCGATCCGCGTCATCGTGAATTCTCTGAAGATACCCATTGCGCCCGCATCATGACGGCCTGCCAGTTCTCGCGCAGGCGCCGCGCGGGCTCGGTCACGGATTCCCGCTTCGGCAAAATCAGCAGATCCAGCCCGGAAGGGACCAGCCTTAGGCTCAGCCGGCCGAGCTCGCGAAACCGCCGCTTGGCGCGGTTACGCGCCACCGCCCCTCCGAGCTTCTTCCCCACCACCACGCCCACCCGCGTGCGGTCCAGATCGTTCCGGCGGTAGAGAAGGGTGAAGAGCGGGCACGAGACCCGCTTCCCTTCCTTGAAGACCAGCCGGATGTCGGCGCTGTTGCGAAGGAAGTGCGGTGCGCGAGTGGAGCGGGGGGGGACCACCGATCCAGATCAGACGGTCAGCTTGTGCCGTCCCTTGGCCCTGCGGCGCGCCAACGTCCGTCGGCCGCCTTTCGATTTCATCCGTTCGAGAAATCCGTGGGTGCGTTTCCGCGCCTTGTTCGAGGATTGCCGCATCGTGGCGGACATGTACAGCCTCCGTTTCCAGTTATTCCGTGAATCGACGCGTCATTATAAGGGTGGTGCCGGAGAGTGTCAATCAGCC
>CAZMPH010000077.1:975-9287 GCA_964568195.1 uncultured Nitrospirales bacterium
TCAGCCCAACAGCTCGTCAATCGCTGCCAGCAATTCGCCCGGATCGATCGGTTTCTGAAACGTGCGCTTGGCTCCCAGGATTCTTGAGACATCGAAGAAGAACTCGCGCCGATCCTCCTTATCTGAACCGGAGATGGCGATGATCTTCGCCTCGGGAAAGTCCCGTTTCAATTCATTGATGACGTGCATGCCGTCTTTCGCCGGCATCATGATGTCGGTGATGATCAGGTCCGTCGGTCGTTGACGGTAGCGGGCCAGGCCCTTGATGCCGTCTTCGGCTGCCACCACCGTATGCCCCGCCTCCTTCAGGATCTGCGCAAGCATCACGCGCGAAACTTCTTCGTCTTCAATGATCAGAATCCTGGCCATACTGCCCCCTGTGTCCAGACGATCACTCGCCCTCGTCAGGCGCGCCACCCGAGTGGGCTAGATCGTCGATCTTGATCTTCTCGGGGTTGAATTTCTCGGCCGCCTTGGTCATGCGATCCAGGGCTTCATCAAAGCTGAGCGGCTCGGCGTCTTTCGGCCGGAAGCGGATAGGATTGATCCGGGCGACGACGAAGCTCTTGAGATAGGGGCTCGTCAGCCCTTTAGCTTTCAAAGCTTCGACCTTCTGCACCACCAGATCGTCCAGCGCGAGCACCGTCTTCGCACGCTTCTGGCGGGTCTCCATTGCCGATCGCAAAGAGCCCTTCAGAAACTGGTCGACCCGCTTCAGCACCGGATTGTAGGCGCCGCCGCTGAAGCGCGGCCGTCCCTCGTAGCACAGGCCGAGGGTGATGAGCGCGGGCTCCTCGAACTCCAGCGCGTAGATCTCTTCCGTGGCGCTGTCCAACCGCGCCAGTTCTTTGTACATGCGGATGACTTCCAGCGCCTTCTCTCGAAGGTTGTGCGCCTTCTCGGTGTTCAACGCGAGTATCTGATAGGCCACGGCGGCTTCCGGCACCACGATCGCCGTGATGCTCTTCGCGCCCAGCGTCCGCATCGCCGACAGCCGGTGGTGCCCGTTCGGCGTCCAGTACTTGGCGGTTTGGCCTTCGTGCGCGCGCACCGCGATGATCGGGTCGAGAAAGCGCCCGAGTTTGCCGATCACGGCCTCGAGCTTGCGTACGTGCGTGTCCGAGAGATTGCGCTGATAGGGCGTGGGCTCGACCTTCTCGATCGGCAACGCGGCCAGGACGACCCATCTCCCGCCGTAGGGCTCACGGTACAAGGCCAGCACCTTTCCGTCGTCCCCCTCGATCGCGCGGTGCAGTTCGGCGACCTCGCCCGGCGGCGGCGCCGCCTGCAGTTCCGTCGCCGACAACCCCGTCGAGGCCCCCGCCGGCTTACGCCGCCGCCGCCCGGCAGAGTCGGTTTGTATCTTGCGTGGTTTCTTCTCAGCCATTGTCGACGACTTAGTTGCACTCATAGATCTGCACAGCCATGACGCTTCCTCCTTATTGAAAGAGCGCTCGAATCTTTTCGACCCGCTTACGGTTCACGCCCAGGTCCGAGTGGCCCACACGCGAGGCCGAACGGACGTGGATCTGCTTGCTGGCAAGATCGAACAGGAACTCCACGTCGTCCACAAACCGGAAGAGCCGGCTGCGAAACTCGATGTACCAGTACATATCCTCTTCGACAACGAAGGTGGCGTTTCCGGCCGCCAGCACGGCTTGTCGGAGTCTGCCCTTAGCCTGCGTAAGCTCGCCGGTCCAACTCAGCGGCGGCACGCGATGATTCGAGTCCTCTTCCGCCAGCGACGAGACACAGTTGGGTGATGAGGGACAGGGTTTCAGCGCGCGCGGCATCCGCCAACGGTACACGAGAATCCTGCCGCATGCCAGTCCCCGCCGAGGATCGCGTGATTCTCTCTCCGTAATTGTTTATAATAGGGGCCGTCCGAACGGTAAAAAAAGCCCCTGAGTCCTGCGACCCAGGGGCCGTAATGGTGGAGGCGAGGGGAGTTGAACCCCTGTCCGAAGACCGTCAGCTTAGGGCTTCTACATGCATAGCCGGCGATTTGGGGTTTCGCTTCCGTCCACGCCCTCCGGCAGGCTTAGAACGGTCGCTAGCCCAGTGCATCTCGCCCGTCGCCGCTGAGCACCAGCGTCAGGCCAGCCCGCCATCGTCGCCTCTTCCCCCGCGCGGGCGTCAGGAGAGAGACGTCACCGCTTAATTAAGCAGCGAGTGCCAGTTCTTGGTTGGCAGTTATTGTTTCCGGACTTTTACGAGTTCCCGGAGCTCGGCATGCCACCCTGGCGTCATGATCCCCGTCGAAGCCGGTCGCCCCCTTCGCTTATTTTTATGTATTATAACGCAAAGTGGACGCGTTTTCCAATTCTCCATAAGTCGAAAGGGGATTACGGGTGGCATTGAGTGGGACCCGGGCGGAGCGGAGCGCGGCACACCGGAGTCATCGGGGCTGCGACCGGGAAGCCGCGCGAGCACGTCAGGGTAACTCGATGACAGGACCCGTTCTCATATTCTCCCTTTCGTTCTTTCCCCCTTGCGATGCCCCCGCCCCAGCAGGAAGACCGCGAACTCCCGCGCGCCCCGCATCCGTTGTTCCAGCGGCCCATGCTTGATCTCTTCGTTCTTCAGGTGCTGCTCGAATTTCTCCAGGGCCTGGCCCATAAATTCCTCGAAGAGCGAATTGTCAAAGAGCGTCTTCAATTTCATAGCGGCTCCTTCTTCTTGACGATATTGCGGTCTGGTACTACGATACGCCCATGGCTAAGCGCCCCAGCCTGAACCCCTTGCCAGACATCCTTTCCCGGTTTCTCAAAACACACGGCATGGCGATCCATATGCTGGAATTCAAGCTCCAGCAGCACTGGCTCGAGATCGTCGGCGAACACGTCGCACGCCACACATGGCCGGACTCCGTCCGGCACCGCAAGCTCTACCTGGTGGCTGAGAACTCCGTCTGGCTCCAGCAACTCCTCTTCCTCAAGCCGGAGCTGCTCGCCAAGATCAACGGCGCAGCGGACGGCGAGGCGCTCACCGATATCGTCCTGAGGGTCGGGACCGTGCCCGCCCCAGTCGCCTGCGAAGGCCCTTCGCCCCGTCCCGCTCCCTCTGAGCAGGAGGAGGAGGACGTCAGTGGGGAGACACGAGCCGAGATCGAGGCGACTGTGCAAGCAGTCGCCGATCCTGATCTCCAGACGCGCCTGAAGGTGCTCTTCTCGAAATCTGCGACCTAACCACCGCCGAGTTTCCCCTGAAAGAGGATTTTCTTGCCTACGGCGCCGAACTCCGTGTCGGCCGTGAGCCGATACGTCCCTCGCGCGCCGCGCTCGAAGCTGGACCTCGATAGGGGATCCAATCCGCTCAGGTAATCTTTGAGCGAGGACTCTTCCGCTAGGCCGGGATTGTCGAAGACGTAGATGGTCAAGCGCTGGTAGCGGCCGGCGGGATCGCCGGGCGTCGTCGGCTTGATCTTGAGATGGGCGAATCCGTCCCGGTTCCCCTGGCCCGCAACCTGAAAACGGACCAGCAGGGCTTCAATCTCGGGGGCTGCCGTGTGGGGCGGGACGTTGACGGTCACGTTCTCACCGTTCTGCGCCATGACGCTGTATGGCGGTATGGAACGGTCCGGCGCGGTCAGGATCATCCCGACCACGGTGATGACGATCAGCCCGACGCAGAGCGTGAGCGCGGTCTTGACGAGGGGATCGAGAGGCCTAGGCTCCGGACTCGTCTCCATTATTCTTGTCCTCACCGGCGGTCTCGACTGAGGATTCGGCCAGCTTGGCTACGCCCACGACGCGGTTGGCCTCCTCCATGTCGATCAGCCGCACCCCCTGCGCGTTGCGGCCGATCTCGCGCACGTCATCCACGAGGGTTCGGAGAATCTTGCCCTCGGCCGTCATGACCATGATCTCGTCCCCGTCGCGGACCTGGTGGAACGAGACCGCGGGGCCGTTCTTGTCGGTCACCTTGACACTGATGATGCCCCTCCCGGCCCGACCCTGGAGGCGGTACTCGCTCACCAGGGTCCGCTTCCCGTAGCCGCCCTCCGTGACCGTGAGGATGGATGCGGTCGAGTCCGGGGTGATCGTCTCCATCCCGATCACGTAGTTGCCTTCATCCAGGCTGATGCCGCGCACGCCGTGGGCGGTGCGGCCCATCGACCGCACGTCCTCCTCCTTGAAACGGATGACGATGCCGTGCCGCGTGCCGAGCAGGATTTCCCGCTGGCCGTGGGTGATCTGCACGCCGATCAGTTTGTCGCCCTCATCCAGCGTCAGCGCGAGGATGCCGCCCTGGCGAGGGTTGCCGTACGCCGAGAGCTCCGTCTTCTTGATGGTCCCCATCCGCGTGGCCATGACGACGTAGCGGTCCTCACAGAACTCCTTGACGGGCAGGGTGGCCGTCACCTTTTCGTCGCCCGCGAGGGCCAAGAGGTTGACCATCGCCTTGCCCTTGGCGGCGCGGCCGGCCTCGGGGATCTCGTGCACCTTCAGCCAGTAGACCTTCCCCGCGTCGGTGAAGAACAGCAGATAGTCATGCGTCGAGGCCGTGAAAAGGGTCTCGACGAAGTCCTCTTCCTTTATTCCCATCCCGATCTTGCCCTTGCCGCCGCGGCGCTGGGCCCGGTAGAGCGATACGGGATTGCGCTTGATGTAGCCGGTGTGGGAGATGGTCACCACCACCTCCTCCTGCGCGATCAGGTCCTCGACGTTGATCTCCGCCTCTTCCGGAACGATCTGCGTGCGCCGCTCGTCCTTGTATTCCTCCTTGATGGCCAGGAGCTCGTCCTTGATGAGCTGCCGGACCAGCGGCTCGGAGCCCAGGATGGACTTGAGATAGGCGATGCGCTTGATGATCTCCTCGTACTCCTGCGTCAGCTTTTCGCGCTCCAGCTGCGTGAGCCGCTGCAGCTTCATGTCCAGGATGGCGTTGGCCTGGATCTCCGACAGGACGAACTGCCGCATCAGGCCGCCGCGCGCCTCCTCCGGCGAGCGCGACCGCTTGATCAGGGCGATCACGGCGTCCAAATTACCCAGCGCGATCTTGAGGCCTTCGAGGATGTGGGCCCGCTCCTCGGCCTTGCGCAGGTCGAACGCCGTCCGGCGCAGCACGACCTCGCGCCGGTGCTCGATGAAGGCCTCCAGTATCTGCTTGAGGGTCAGGACCTCCGGCCGGTTGTGGACCAGCGCCAGCATGATCACGCCGAACGTGGACTGCATCGGCGTGTGCTTGTAGAGATTGTTAAGCAGCACGAGGGGGATTTCCCCCTTCTTGAGCTCGATCACGATCCGCATCCCGTCGCGGTCCGACTCGTCCCGCAGGTCCGCGACGCCTTCGATGCGCTTGTCCTGGATCAGCTCGGCGATCTTCTCGATCAGACGGGCCTTGTTGACCTGATAGGGGATCTCCGTGACGATGATGCGGTCGCGCTCGGTGCGCTCGTCGGTCTCGATGCTCGCCTTGGCCCGAAGCGTCAGCAGCCCGCGCCCCGTGTGGTAGGCGTCCTTGATGCCCTGTTTGCCGTAGATGTAGCCGGCGGTGGGGAAGTCCGGGCCCGGAATGACCTCCATGAGCTGCTCGATCGTCGTCTCCGGGTTGTCGATCAGCTTGATCAGGCCCGCGACGACCTCGACGAGGTTGTGGGTCGGAATATTCGTCGCGTAGCCGACCGCGATCCCGCCGGCGCCGTTGACCAGGAGGTTCGGCACCTTGGCCGGCAAGACCATCGGTTCCATACGCGACTCGTCGTAATTGGGGCGGAAATCGACGGTCTCCTTGTCGATATCCGCCAGCATCTCCTCGGCGAGCTTCGTCAGCCTCGCCTCGGTGTACCGCATGGCAGCGGGCGGATCGCCGTCCACCGAGCCGAAGTTGCCCTGACCATCCACCAGGCAATAGCGCATGTTGAAGTCCTGCGCCATGCGGACGAGCGTGTCGTAGATCGCCGTGTCGCCGTGGGGATGGTAGTTGCCCATGATCTCGCCGACGATCTTGGCCGACTTGCGGTAGGCCCGATTGTGCACCAGGCCCATCTCGTTCATGCCGTAGAGGATCCGGCGGTGGACCGGCTTCAGCCCGTCCCGGACGTCCGGCAGGGCGCGTCCCACGATCACGCTCATCGCGTAATCGAGGTAGGACGAGCGCATCTCGTCCTCGATGGCGATCTGCGTCAGGCGTTCATCGACAGGCATGGGTTCTCCGTAAAGGCCGTTAATCGTTATACGTTAATCGGTAAACGGTAAGCCGACCGGCTGCCTTCTGCACTCCCACGATTCACGATTCACGTTTAACGAGTAACTCTGTCATTAGACATCCAAGTTGCGGACTTCGAGGGCGTGCTGCTGGATGAAGTCGCGGCGCGGCGCGACCTCGTCGCCCATGAGGATGGAGAAGATGTCCTCGACACCGGCGACGTCCTCGAGCTTGACCTGGAGCAGCATGCGGGTCTCCGGGTTCATCGTGGTCTCCCAGAGCTGGCTGGGGTTCATTTCGCCAAGACCTTTGTAGCGCTGGAGGCTGCTCCCTTTTTTGCCTATCTCCAGGATCGAGCGGACCAGCTCGCCCGTGCTGGAGAACTCGGTTACCTTCTCCTCGGCTTTGACCTTGTACGGCGGGCGCCCCAGCCCGATCGCGATAGGCGCCAGCCTCTGCAGCGCGCGGAAATCCGCCGAGCCGACGAGCTCATGCGTGACCTCGAGACTGTGGACGCGCCCGTTCGTCTGCGCCCGGCACGCGACCTTGTTGGACTCATGTTCCTCGTCCGGGACGATCTCAAGGTCCACATTGGCCTTGGGATAGATGGTCGCCAGGGTCTTCTTGGCGCTGGCGACCACCTTCCTGAGAGCCGCCGCGTTCCTGAGGAGATCGCGGTCAAGGCCCGGTTCCTCGACGAAGGCGCGCAGGATCCCAGCCTCGTTCTGCTTGCGGCCGAACCGCGCGAGGAGCCCTTCGTACTCGATAAGCTTCTTGAGCACAGGCAGCAGGCGGCGGCCGGTCACGTAGGCCTGCCCGCTCTCGAGGTAGACTTCGACGGCTTCGACCGCGAGATCGGCCAGGTATTCGTTGAGGGCGTTCTCATCCTTGAGGTACTTCTCCGTCTTCCCCTTCTTGACCCTGAAGAGCGGCGGCTGGGCGATGTAGATGTAGCCGCGCTCGATGAGCTCGTGCATCTGGCGGTAGAGGAAGGTGAGCAGCAGCGTCCGGATGTGGCTGCCGTCCACGTCCGCGTCGGTCATCAGGATGATCTTGTGGTAGCGGGCGCGGTCGATGTCAAAGTCGTCCTTGCTCTTCTCCCCTTCCTCGCGCGGGCGGCCGATGCCGGTCCCGAGCGCCTGGATCAGCACGCGGATCTCCTCGCTGGAGAGCATCTTGTCGAACCGCGCCTTCTCCACGTTGAGGATCTTCCCCTTGAGCGGCAGGATGGCCTGGAACTTCCGGTCGCGCCCCTGCTTGGCGGAGCCGCCGGCCGAGTCGCCCTCCACGATGAACAGCTCGCTGTGCGCCGGGTCCTTCTCGGAGCAGTCCGCGAGCTTGCCCGGAAGGGAGCCGCCTTCCAGCGCGCTTTTGCGGCGGATCAGCTCCTTGGCCTTGCGGGCCGCGTCGCGCGCCCGCGCCGCGTCGACGGCCTTCCCGATGATCTTGCGGGCGACGGGCGGATTCTCCTCGAAGTACGCGCCGAGGGCCTCATTGACGGCCGTTTCCACGATGCCCTTGACCTCGCTGTTGCCCAGTTTGGCCTTGGTCTGGCCCTCGAACTGCGGATTGCGCAGCTTCACGCTGATGACGGCGGTGAGCCCTTCGCGCACGTCGTCGCCGGTGAGCGACTCCGTTTCCTTCTTGAACAAGTCGTTCGCGTTGGCGTAGTTGTTGATCGTGCGGGTCAGCGCCGCCTTGAAGCCGACGAGGTGGGTGCCGCCCTCGCGCGTGTTGATGTTGTTGGCGAAGGAGAACATATTCTCGGCGTAGGCGTCGTTGTACTGGAGGGCCACCTCCAGGATCATGTCGCTCTTCTCAACACTGATATAGATGGGCTTGTGCAGTGGGGTCTTAGCCTCGTTCAGGTGCTCGACGAACGAGACGATCCCGCCCTTGTAGCGGAAGACCTGTTCCTTCTCCTTGCGTTCGTCCTTGAGCGAAATCTCCAGGCCCTTGTTCAGAAAGGCCATCTCGCGCAGGCGCTGGGCTAGGATGTCGAAGCTGAAGTCCGTCGTCTCGAAGACCTCGTGGTCCGGCTTGAAGGTGATCTTCGTCCCGCGTTTCTTAGTCTTGCCGGTGTCCTTCAGGGGGGCCGTGGGCTTGCCGCGCTCGTACCGCTGCTCGAAGACCTGGCTGTCCTGCCAGATCTCCATCTCGAG
>CAZMPH010000077.1:9297-9527 GCA_964568195.1 uncultured Nitrospirales bacterium
ATGCCCACGCCGTGGAGGCCGCCGGAGACTGTATAGGCGCCCTGCTCGAACTTCCCGCCGGCGTGGAGCATGGTCAGGGCGACTTCCGCGGCCGACTTCTTCTGCGTCGAGTGCATGCCGGTCGGGATGCCCCGGCCGTTGTCCACCACTGTGACGCTGCCGTCGATGTGGATCGTGACCTCGATCGTTTCGCCGAACCCGGCCATGTGCTCGTCCACGCTGTTGTCCAC
>CAZMPH010000078.1:0-1443 GCA_964568195.1 uncultured Nitrospirales bacterium
CGGCGCCTCCAAACCTTCCCGCCTCACCCATTCTCCTTCGGCGGACGCCCTTCCGCTCTAAAGCAGGGTTTGGTTACCGGTAGTCACTGCTTGGGTTTCCACTCACGGGCCAGCCTTTGTGCCTCGGCAATTTGCGATTGGGACATTTTCTTGGCAATCAGGTTACGGGTAACCAATGCGTTCTTGTGGTTTTGTGCTGCGGCGAGGTTCGCCCACATGTGCGCCTGCACATAGTCCTGCGGGACCCCCTGGCCCGTCCTGTACATGCGCCCAAGATTAAATTGGGCGAAGGCGCTTCCTTGTTCGGCAGCCAAGCGATACCAGCGAATGGCCTCTTGGTAATTCCGCGGGACCCCCTGGCCCTTGGCGTACAGGAGCCCCAGTCTGACCTGGGCTTCGTCATACCCCTGCTCTGCGGCCAAGCGATACCAGCGAATGGCCTCTTGGTAATTCCGCGGGACCCCCTGGCCCTTGGCGTACAGGAGCCCCAGGCTGTATTGGGCAAGGTCATACCCCTGTTCGGCGGCCAAACGATACCAGCGAATGGCCTCTTGGTAATCCTGCGGGACCCCCTGGCCCTCGGCGTACAGTATCCCAAGGCTGAATTGGGCAAAACCATCTCCCTTCTCTGCGGGGGGGCTAAATTCTCGAAGCGCAGTGGCGTAGTCCCCGCGTCCATAGGCCGCCATCCCGGCGTCCAAATCAGCGCTAGCAGGAGTAACGAACCAGGCGGAAAAAACCAAAGCTACAGACAGTCTTTTCATGGGATGTCCTCGGATTAAGTAGGGGAGAAGCTATTCCACTACGAAGGGCATGTCAATCCTAAGTTATCGGGTCCATTGCGGCCGCATGGCATGATTCATCGCCTCAAACACGTACCACCATCCGTTCCGCCGGCGCTGCCGCGCGTTGAACTGCCCGCCTTAACCTCGCCCCAAGAACATCTTGAGCACGCGTTCTTTGCCCAGCGCGCGGACCAGCTCAACCAACGTCGAGTAGAAGAAGAACAGCACCACGAGCCAGATTTGGATGGCCCAGAAGCGCGGCCAGACCACTTCGCGCAACAGGTGCTGGTGCGCCGCCACGAATCCGCCGTCTTCTTTGAGGAAAGGGAGCAGGTGTTCAACATACCGCGCCAGCAGAACCGCCAGCACGTAGATGGCCGTCTTCCACACGATGTTGTAGATCAATGGCTTGTCGGGGAACTTGTTGATGAACGGCAAGTAATCGGCGACCAGCATGACCTTGGCCACGATCAGGGCCAGGACCGTCGCCGTGAGAATGGAGGTGACCTCTATTCCCTGTCCCTTCAGTATCAGGGCAGTGGTGATCGCGACGATGTTGAAGGCAAAGAAGAAGAAGATCGTCGGAGGGAGGACCTGAAGAAACTCGTGTTTGATCTTTTGCAGGATGTTCGTCATATCAATGACGCCATCAGTGCAA
>CAZMPH010000078.1:1516-7868 GCA_964568195.1 uncultured Nitrospirales bacterium
TGGATGACTTTCTCGGAAACCGCTTCCTCAATGTGCGCGCTCGAGTACTTCACCACCCCGTCGTCGTCCTCTTCCCGCGGCTTGTCCCCCAACACGGGGATGATCGAGTGGGCCGTAACGGGCGGGTCCACGCGGATCGAGGCCAGGGTCCGCATGAAGGGGTTGGAGGGATTCATGTTATCCACGCTCTTAGGGAGATCCCGAAACAGCGCGGCCTTGTCGGGCTCGTCCGCTGCCATCGCCTGCGCGATATCCAGCCCGGTCGATAGAAGGGTGCCCGGCAGCTTCACCATGTCGGCGAGCCAACGTGAGATCCGTGCTTCGGAAACGGAGCTGCCGCGTTGGGGCGTGGAGATGAAGATCACCCGTTGCACGAAGGGCAAGGGCGTGACGAACATGGAGTGGCGAATGAGGTCCCTGGTCTCCGGCTTGAGCTTCAGTTCATCGAGCGGCTTTTTGCTGATGTTGTCCCAGAACTTCGTCCCGCTGTTGATCGCGGTGAGCTTGGTCAGAAGGCCGCCCTGGCTGTGTCCGATCACGACCATCCGCCGGAGCGCGGGGTCCTTCCCCTCGGGGTCGAAATTCCCGACGGCGCGAGCGAGGGACTTCCGCAAAATACCGGCGGAGAGGAGAATGGGGTTCCCCGTGTTATACGTGAAGAGCCAGAACTGGTAGCGATTGGCCAGGCGCGGGTCCGCGTTGATCTCGTTGAACAGTTCAGCCCATCGCGCGGGGCTTGAAGCCGTCCCGTGGACCAGCACGACGGGGATCTTCCCCGGCTGGTACGGCTCCATGGTTACGAGGTGGCCGTCCTTGGTCTTGAAGAGTTGGGTCTGCAGCCCGAAAAATCCGAAAATCTCAAAATCGAAAACCGGCATATCCTTGAGCGAGTACGCGAGCGCGGAGGTCGGCTCGAACTCAAGCGGGATGTCGAAGCCCGCCAGTTTCACGGTGCGTTGGACATCCTTGGTATAGACTTCCAGAGTCCCGCGTGGGTGGCCGCTGACAAGACCCCCGCGCACTTTGTCGAGGCGGAGGAACGCGGTCACGGGCACTTTGATCCCGGGGCCCACCAGACGGCTCGCCGGGTCGTCTGACGTAACCGCGGGGCCGAGGCTCGCGATCAGCGGCGCGCCGATGCCGGGCTGGCGGTAACGGTTCCTGAGCCCGTACACGTCAAACTGGGCCGCCATGATGAACCGCTCCAGCGTGCGCCCGGCCCAAACGAAGCGCTCCGGGGCATCAATCACGAGCTCTCCGAACGGCAGGGGGGAGCGCCCGCCGCGGAGCGCGACCTCGTCCACATCACGCACCTGCACGCTCCCGTCCTCCGCCGCTTTGGGAGGGACCACGAGCCCCTGCGCGAGCGCTACATTATATATGTCGGCGGCGATGCGGTTCCGCGGGTCGAGGGGGATGGGAGGTTTTGCGCCCGTCTCGGGGACGAGGAACGCATAGGCATACAGGGCGGCGGCGAGGAAATGGGGCTGCGACTCCGTCTTCCGGGCGTGAAGAAGTGACAGTTCCGCCAGCGCGAAGAGGCGGTGCTCCTGGCCGGTCGGCTCAAGACCCTTATGCAGCTCGGCAAGAGCGCCCGCCGGGTCGTCATCGAACTTCTCGTACAGGCCGAGACGGAGCAAGGCCTGGATTGTGAAGGACGTCGGGTGGTCGGAGGAGAGCGCGTTGGCGTAGCTCTGTTGGGCGGCTTGTTCCGGACTCCAGCGTGTGACCCCGATGGGCGAGGCGCATCCCGCCGCGCCAAGGGACAGGCCCAGGAAAAGAACCGCAAACGTGAATGAACGGCTGTTGGCTCGCATGAAGAAGGTAAGGGTTGCGATGGAAGAGTCCGGGGGCTCTCGAGAGGAGTTACACCCCCGGACAAGTGCGCCTTAATTCGTTATTACTTAGGCTCGACGCAGTTCGCGCCGCCCCTCTGCTGGCAGAGCCGATACTTGAGCTTTTGCGCCCAATAGCCGTAGGCATGTTCAATATCTGCCCCGGTGCCCTCCACGGCACGAGCGGGGCCCTTGCCACCGCCCCGCTTGTCAACGGCGGCCATGAGGAGCTCGCCGTTCGCCCCGTCCGTCATCTTTGCCTCGACGCTGGCCAGCCCGACAAAGGCACCGGTGCCCGTGGCCAACTTCTTCAAGTTGGACAGCATCATCAACTGGGGCACGACATTCCCGACGGTATGCATCACCGCGTTGGGCTTGTCCGCCTCGGTGATGGCGACCTGAAGGCGCATGACCCCGGGGCCCGGGGCTGAGACAAACTTATAGTCCCCCTGGAGCGCATCTTTGATCTTGGTGTACAACAGGTCGGCCAGCAGTTGGCTATCCTCCGGGGAAACGCCCTTCATCTGGGAGTCCGTGCCCATCCACACCGTCACCGGATCCAGCATGATCTTGTCATAGGACGCCCAGTTGGCCTTCGGATTCTTATACACCAACAGGGCCTCCCCCGACTTGCCCTCGCGGAGCATCGAGTAATCGCCCAGAAATCCGGATCGCTCTACCGATCTTGCCTGAGAAGTCTGGGCGCATCCGGCGAGAAGGCCGGCCAGCGCGAGCAAGACAAATCCCCTCGTAAATCCATCGAATCGTGCCATCTAAAAACCCTCCTTAGATTGATATTGTCGCGCAATCATCATCCATCAGACTGAGTCCCGACCGGCCGAAAAGAGCCCGCTGGCGCGCACGGCGAGGGGTTACTTCTACATTGAAGTGATTGGTTATGTCAATAGACTAGCGCCCGCCCAGGCTACTTGCCCACCCGCGTGACCTTCCAGATGGAAATGATGACGCGATCGTCTCCTTCTTTGTCGAGCAAGACCTTTACTTGCCCCTCAACGACGAGGAGATCACCGTTGGCGAAGGGAAGTGAAGATTGAGGGTCTCGGCAGTTTCCGGCTGACTCGACCACGATACTGCCTGTCCCGTCATCCAGCTTGAGCGTGAAGGCATTATAGGTAGGGCCGCACTTTGAGTTGTATGGAGGCAGAATGTTGAGGTTCCGCACGCGTCCTTGGATGGTGACGGGATCCAGTCTCGATTGGTATGGGTCAGGATCGGTCATGATCGTCCCGATCGGCACCGGGTCTCCTGCATACGCCGCGCGCTGACCGAACAAAGCGCACAGCAGCACAGCCACCAGAATCAGAATTTTCCGCATTGCATTCATCCTAGTCGTTTTCCCCCAGCAACATACCCTGTCATGCTCCCTACTTGCAAGCTGATCTCCGCGCCTTCTCCTTCCCACGGCTCCAAGAATTATGCTACGTTGCGCCTCCGAATGGTCTCTGACATGCGAGCTCAAATAACCTTGTGTGTCCTGGGGGTGGCGCTCCTGTGCGGGACGCCGGTCCAGGCGGAAGCGCCGCCGAGCGCGACGCCCGCGGAAGCGCCGAGCGAGGCCCCGACGACACAAAGCCGGCCCGAGCGACCACGCGAGCGCCTCCGCGAGGAGTTGCAGCGAGCCCTCTCGGAGAGCACGAAAGACGCGGGGACGAGTGATACCGTGTTCCGCCCTCGGATTCAGCTCAGCTACGAGCACCAGGACCAGCGCGACGGAGCCGTCCAGGACAAGGCCGTCTTGCGGATCGACCGCCCTCTGTTGGACGGCCGCGTGCTGTTCCGGGTGGATGCTCCCTATCAGCAGCTCGATCCCAACAGATCTGGAGAGACGACCGGCAGTGGGGTGGGGGATCTGTTGGTCCGGACAGGGGCTCGTCTGGTCGAGCGGCCGGGGTTCTCCCTCCTCGCCGGAACAGACGTCATCTTTCCCACCGGGACACAGGAGGACGGTGGGAAAGGCAAATATCAGGTCGGGCCCGGCGTCGTGGCGGAGGTGCCGATTCCTGAAATCAACACCCTCATCACTTTTCCCTCCGTCCAGCACTTCCAATCCGTGGGGGGGGATCCCAGCAGGCGCGACGTGAACTACACCAAGTTCCGCCCCAAGGTGAATATGGTCTGGGGGGAGCAGTGGTGGACCATCCTCGAGCCGACGTGGATCGTGGACTGGACCAGAAGCAACAAGACGGCGCTCAATCTGGAGTTCGAGGTCGGCCGCAAGCTGGGGGAGCACTACCGGACGTGGGTGCGGCCGGGGGTCGGCCTGTGGGGCGATAACGTCACCAACTCATATAACTGGTACTTGGAGGCCGGAGTGCGGTATATGTTCTGACTGTTCAATCTATTTCAGCACAGACATAGCCCGTATCACGTTCGTAAATCCGGTCTGGGCCGGCTTTTTGTAGAAGTCCCCATTGACCGTGACGAGGTCGGATTCTTGAAGGTCCAGCTTACCAAGAAGGGTCCCCGCGTACTCAACGACAACTTTGTCACCTCCGGAGGGATCAACGAGGAAAAAAGAAACCCAGGGGCCTCCTTGCTCCGTGACCTTTCGTTGAATCTGAACCACGTTCCCCTGAACGCGGACTTGATTCTGATCGAACTTATCCGGATTCGCGACGATCTCAGCAACAGTCGTCTCAAACGATGTGATCGAGGAAGCGTTCGGGACCCCAATAAGGCAGACACTCATGGCGAACATTGCCGCAGAGATTTTATGAGTCATTTCAAGTTCCCCCCCTTCAATTGACGACCGAGATTAGGGAATCCTTCGGCGTATGTCAAGTTTGTACAGCTCTTGGTTCGCATCAAGAAGGTGAGGGTCACGAATGAGCCCATTGGCAATCACTTCGATCGTGTTTGTGTGCGTCTTCGGCAGCGCGCTGCTCGGCTTTTTCCTTCGCACCGCGCTGCCTGACCATCACCTGAGCGAGGATTCAATGCGTGTCGTCACGCTGGGCACCGGCCTGCTCGCGACGATGTCTGCGCTGGTGCTGGGCCTGCTGATCGCCTCTGCAAAGACCTCCTTCGACAGGATCAACGACGAGGTCACGCAGACCGCCGCCAAGGTCGTGCTCCTCGACCGCGCCCTGGCCAATTACGGGCCGGAGACGAAGGAAGCCCGCGATCTGCTCCACGGTGTCTTTGCCTCCGTTATCGAGCTGATCTTTTCCGGGGAAGGTTCCCAGTTGGGGGAATTGGATACCCCTAAGAGGCTGGCCAGGATGGAGCAATTCCAGACCAAGCTCCGGGAACTCGCGCCACGAAATGACGCCCAGCGCTCGCTCCAGTCGCGCGCCCTGGAGTTCAGTAACGATCTGGCGCAGATGCGCTGGCTGCTGATCGCGCAGGGGGAAGGCTCGATCTCAACGCCATTCCTGGTGGTGCTGGTATTCTGGCTCGCCATCATCTTTGCCGGTTTCGGTCTGGTCACCGCCAACAACCCAACCGTCGTTGCGGCCTTGTTCGTCTGCGCGCTGTCGGTCTCCGGCTCGATCTTTCTGATCGAGGAGATGGACCGCCCGCTCGACGGGTTGATGAAGGTCTCCAGTGCGCCGCTGCGCAACGCGCTCGCCCATCTCGGGCAGTAGATGCTGACTCGCCGAAAGGTCGCCTTGTGTGTCCTGGGGGTGGCGCTCCTGTGCGGGACGCCGGTCCAGGCGGAAGCGCCGCCGAGCGGGACGCCCGCGGAGTCGCCGAGCGAGGAGGCGCAGGAGCGGGACCTGTCGGAGAATGCGACGGACAAGGGGACGAATGAAGTCACGTTCCGCCCCCGTATCCAGCTTCGCTATGAGCACCGTGACCGCCGGACCAGCGCCATCCTGGACAGGGCCATCTTACGGCTCGACCGCCCTCTGCTGGACGGCCAATTGTATTTCCGGGTGGATGTTCCCTATGTGCAGTTCGATCCCAACATGTCTGGAGAGACGACCAGCAGGGGGTTGGGGGATGTGTACGTCCGGACAGGGGTTCGCCTGCTCGATCGGCCGAAGTTCTCCCTCTTCGCCGGAATCAACGCCATCTTTCCCACCGGGGACCATGAGGACGACCTGGGGAAGGGCAAATATCAGGTCGGGCCCGTGGTCTCGGCGTCGGTGCCGATTCCGGCCCTCAATATCGTCCTCTCTCCCCTTGTCGAGGACTTCCAATCCGTGGGAGGCGATCCAAGCACGCGGGACGTGAACTTCACCCGTTTCAGCCTCAAAATGGATATGCCCCGGCTTGAGCAGTGGTGGGCTTACATCGAGCCGAGGTGGATCGTGGACTGGGCCAGAAGCAACAAGACGGCGCTCAATCTGGAGTTCGAAGTCGGCCGCAAGCTGGGGGAGCACTATCGCGTGTGGGTGGGACCGGGGGTCGGCCTGTGGGGAGATGGCGTCACCGGCTCGTATGACTGGCAATTGGAGGTCGGGGTTCGGTACATGTTCTGACTCTATATTTCTGAAAGGAATGAATTTCCGATGGTTGACCCGCTTCAAAGCGACGATCTTTCGGCGCAG
>CAZMPH010000078.1:7878-8745 GCA_964568195.1 uncultured Nitrospirales bacterium
TGGATGTCGGAGTGCGGTATATGTTCTGACCGCGCCGGAGCCGCGGCGACAGACACTTCCCCCTTGCCATTCGCTCCGCAATATGATAGGCATGGCCTCCTTGCGATAGAGACTGAGAACGAGCAGTGGCCCGCAGAATCCAACCGCCCAGGTCACCTCGGTTCACATAGCCCTGATTGAATCTCTGAAAGAACGGGACAACAAGCCCACCGTTAAGGTCCGCAAGGAGGATTGTCTGATGAAACAGATGGACACACTGAGCCCTGTCGAGACCGGTTACAGAAAGAGAATAGTCCGTCCACGCGTGGTCTTGTCGGTGGCGCTGGTGGCGCTGGTGGGCGTCGCGTGGGGTGGCTGCGCAAAGAACGTTGTCCATTCCGAATATGAGAACTCCCAATCGGGGCTTCAGCGCCCGGAGCGCATTCTCGTCTATGACTTCGCGGTCTCGGTGGAGCAGGTCCAGGAGAATCAGGGCTTTTTTCAGGAGACCATCAACGATTTCCAGGGGGTGACGTCCTACTCCCACGAGCAACAGATCGCCGACGACGTCCAGCGGGTCGCGGCCCAGGAGTTTGTTGAAGGGATCCAGAGTCTGGGGCTGCCGGCCGAGCGGGCCTCTCGCAAGGCTCCCGTGCCGCCCGGGGCGCTGGCCATCACCGGCCAGTTCCTCAACGTGGATGAAGGCAACAAGGCCCAGCGGTTGGTGATCGGATTTGGGAAGGGACAATCGGAGGTAGACATCCGCATGCAGCTATATGGATATGGCCTGGACCGTTTAAATTTGCGCGAGCCGAAGCCGACCAAACTGCTGGTGTTCTCAACCCATGCCGATAGCGGCTCGATGCCCGGCGCGCTGGTCACGGGCGG
>CAZMPH010000078.1:8755-9372 GCA_964568195.1 uncultured Nitrospirales bacterium
CCGTTGATGGGGCGAACATGGCGATGGGCGCGGCCAAGTCGTACCGATCAACCATGGAGGCGATGACGGGCCGGAACGTCGAGCAGGCTGTGGCCTACCTGTCCGAATATTTCTGGCGACAGGGGTGGATTCCCCGCGACAAGGTGACCGAGGCCAAGCGGCCGTGACGTGGATGCCGGGAAGAGACGACGAATCGTTCATTCCAAACAAAGGGAGGGTGTTTCAGATGAAGCGGAACATGAGAGTAGTTCTAGGGATTGCGGCTTTGACATTGCTTGGTTTCGGAGGGGCGGCCCTTGCCGAGGAGGGGACGGTCAAGGCCATGGCGCCGTGGAAAGGCCAAGGGTTTATGTTCCCGGTCGGCGAGGATCTGGTCTATATGGTGGCGGTCTACAGCGGGACGATGTTTGTGGATGACGGGAAAGGGTCCCTGCACGCGGCTTCGATCGTGTGCCCGGCCACGGCGGAAGGAAATTTCAAGACGATGACGAAATCGGCGCAAGGCCGCTGCATCATCACCAACGAAGACGGCGACCGGGTGTACGGGCGATTCAGTTGCACCGGCGACATGGAAAGTTGCCGCGGCACGTTCAAGCTGGACGGCGGCACCGGCAAGT
>CAZMPH010000079.1:0-8085 GCA_964568195.1 uncultured Nitrospirales bacterium
TTCCCGGATCGTCACGTTGGGGTGGATGACGCAGTCCTCGCCGATGACGCTCCCTGCGCCGACGAAGACGCCGGGATACAGGGTCGTGCCCGGCCCTATTTTCACCCGGTCGTCGAGCGTGACGAAGGGCCAGACGGACGCGCCTTCGCCGATGACGACGGCGACCCCGCGGTGGACGAGGATGCTGAGGCCGAGGGGCAGCCGCTTGGGAACGAAAAACTTCTCCACGACCTGCGCCATGGCGAGGGCGGGATGGGGGACGACGATTTGGGCGCAGGAGAGGCGCTCGATGTGCCGGGGCACCAGCAGGGCGGCCGCGCGGGTAGGCGGAATGTCTTTCACGGTTGACGTGTCGGCGAGAAACGACAGATCACCGGCGCCGGCTTCATGAATCCCCGAGACCCCGGAGATCACGAGATCGGGAGAGCCGATCCGCGTGCCTTTCGTAAAGGTGGCGATCTGCTCGAGCGTGACGGCGAACACGGCCATGAGGTTATTGCGTCGGGGCCGGTTCGGAGACGTTCCGGGTATCGGCGAGCTTGAGCCACGCCGCCAGGTGATCGTCTTCCGCCTCGGGATCCTGCTCGACCGAGAAGCGAAGGGAAAGCAAGAAATCATCCCATTGCAGATTGTGGTGCACGATCTGGTTCAACCAGACTGCATCCAATGAAACGGTACAGGGAGCCGAGCGGTCTTCAGTCCGTTCGACGGTGAGTTCTCCGGCGTCGCACCGGACGAGGAAATCCCCCCCATGGGGCCCGTCCACGAGGAACCGGATCTCCATTTTGGTTTCGTTGCGGACGGACTCATTTGATTCCGCCAGGCGCCGCACGTAGGCGCAAAACGGCTCGAACAGATCTTCGGTCGGCCGCGGCAAGGCCGCCAGATACGACACGATGGCGGGGCGCATCCGCTCGGCGTAGGCCTTGAGGTAGGCCTCCTTCTGCTCGAACGAGAACTCTCGGCGGATCGCCTGATCCGGCGTGAATTCTCCGGACATTAAATTTAATCGGTCGCCCGGCAGGGGAATCTCGATCCGGCGCTGGTAGCCCCGCTGGCGCAGCCAATCATGGGCGCGCTGCTGGTCCGGAACGAGTCCTTTACCGTCGCAGTCGTCGTTGTACCGGAACAGCGCGTCTTCCAGGAACACCGGCGGCCCGGCGAAGGGAAGGCCCACGCGTGGAGGCATCTGGTCCAGGGCCTGGTAGGCGTACTCGAGCTTTTCGACCCGCTTGACGAGCGCCAGCGCGGTCATGCGTTCTTCCGGGTGGCGGCAGCACAGCGGGTTCCAGTCCGGCACGGCGCATTGGATCAGGAGCGCGTCGATCCGGCCGCCCGTGCGGACCTTCAGGACGTCGCGCTGTTTCGGCTTGAGCCTGAGCCTGTTCATATTGATCAGGACGGCCTCGCGCGTGCGGAAGGTCGCCGCGGCGCACTGGCTGTCCGAAGTCTCGTCGGTCGTGAATACCAGCCGAAGTCCCTCGCCGAAGGAGTGCTCGGCGCCCGGTTTCACTGCAATGATGGGATTGATGCAGGCCTGCCGGACCGCATTCCATAAGCTCCGCGACGGATGCCGCGGGACCACGACGGGGGTTTCGGGGGACAGCTTCCGGGCGAGGAAGGCGGCGTCGAGATGGTCCTGATGCTCGTGCGTGATGACGACGGCCGTCAGATCCCGATAGTCCCGCTCCCAGAGATGATGGTTGCACGGGAACTGGAACCAACTGGCGTGGAAGGCGCCGAGGGGAGAGAGCCACGGATCGCAGGCCACGCGGATCTTGCCATGGGTGACGATGAGCCCGGCGTGGCCCAGAAACTCGAGTTGCATGCGTTGTCTCTCTCCAAAATGTATTTCAGCATAGTCGTTCCAGGGTGAAACAATCAAGGTGTCGAAGTTTGCAATCGTGTCGCGAGGGCTCTAAAATCCGTTCCATGGTCAAGGTCAAGATCTGCGGGAACACCAATCTGGACGATGCCATGGCGGCGGTGCAGGCCGGCGCGGACGCCGTCGGATTCGTCTTCTATCCGAAGAGCCCGCGTGCGGTGGATCCCAAGGCGGCCGCCGAGATTATCTCGCGCCTGCCTCCGTTCGTGGTGCCGGTGGGCGTGTTTGTCAACGAGGAGATCGGCACCGTCCGCCGGATCATGGAGGACTGTCACATTCCCCTCGCCCAGCTCCATGGAGACGAATCTCCCGACTACTGCGCCGACCTTGGATGCTCGGTCCTCAAGGCCATCCGTGTCCGGGATCGGCGGGACCTCGAACGCATGACCGCGTATCAGGTGGGCGGGTTCGTGCTGGACGCGTTCGTCGAGGGAAGGCCCGGCGGGACGGGCGTCACGATTGATTGGGACCTGGCCGGCGAGGCCCAGGTCTTGGGTCCCATCATCCTGGCCGGCGGCTTGACCCCCGACAACGTGCTGGAGGCCGTCCGCCAGGTCCGACCGTACGCCGTCGATGTCACCAGCGGAGTGGAGGCCTCACCGGGCAAGAAGGACCATGCGAAGGTTCGGGCCTTCATCACCAACGCCAAGAGTTGGACTTGGTAACATCTCCTAATCTATACTCCCCCTATGACGCAATTTCCTGATGCACGCGGCCGCTTCGGGGCCTTCGGGGGGCGCTACGTTCCCGAAACCCTCGTTCCCGCCCTGGATGAACTCACCAAGGAGTACGAGAAGGCGCGTTGCGACCCGAAGTTCAAGACCGAGCTGGCCTACTATCTCCGGCAGTACGTCGGCCGCCCGACCCCCTTGTACTACGCCGAGCGGCTGACGAAGAAGCTCGGCGGGGCGAAAATCTATCTCAAGAGGGAAGACCTCTGTCACACCGGCGCGCACAAGATCAACAACGCCATCGGGCAAGTCCTGCTGACCCGGCGCATGAACAAGCGGCGGGTGACCGCCGAGACCGGCGCGGGCCAGCACGGCGTGGCCGTGGCGACGGCGGCCGCGCTGTTCGGGCTGCAGTGCGACGTGTACATGGGCACGGAGGACATGGAGCGCCAGGCCCTGAACGTCTTCCGGATGCGCCTGCTCGGCACGGCCGTGAAACCGGTCAACGCGGGGAGCCGCACGCTCAAGGACGCGATCAGCGAGGCCATGCGGGACTGGACCACCAACGTGCGCACCACGCACTACATCCTCGGGTCGGTCCTCGGCGCGCATCCCTATCCGATGATGATCCGGGACTTCCAGGCCGTCATCGGCCGCGAGGCGCGGAAACAGATCATGCAGGCCGAGGGCCGGCTGCCGGACTATCTCGTTGCCTGCGTCGGCGGAGGCTCCAACGCGATCGGGTTGTTCACCGCGTTCCTGAAGGACAAGAAGGTCAAAATGGTCGGCGTCGAGGCGGGCGGGCGCGGGATCGAGAGCGGCAAGCACGCCGCGCGCTTTGCGACCGGATCGGTCGGTGTCCTGCACGGAACCATGACCTATCTGCTTCAGGACGACGACGGGCAGATCCAGCTGACCCATTCCGTCTCGGCGGGCCTCGATTACGCCGCGGTGGGGCCGGAGCACTCCTATTATAAGGAGCAGGAGCGCATCGCCTACACCTACGCCACGGACGAAGAGGCCATGGCGGCGTTCGACTTGCTGTGCCAGACGGAAGGCCTCATGCCCGCGCTCGAGTCCGCCCATGCCATCGCCTATGTGGCCAAGCTGGCGCCGAAGCTCAAGCGCAGCCAGATCATCGTGGTCAATCTGTCCGGCCGGGGCGACAAGGACGTGCATCAGGTGGCGCGAATTAAAGGCGTCAGCCTGTGAGACCGTTAATCGTATAATCGTTAAACGTTAAACGGGAATTCTCTTGCGATTAACGAATAACGTATAACGAATAACGACGAGCGACAATGAGCCGCATTCAAAGCACTTTCCAACGATTAGCGAGTCGCGGCGAGAAGGCCTTGATCGCGTACATCATGGCGGGCGATCCGTCGCTTGAAGAGACAGAAACCTACGTTCGGCAGCTAGCGGAGGCGGGGGCCGACGTCATCGAGTTGGGTGTGCCGTTCTCCGATCCGATCGCGGATGGTCCGGTCATTCAGCAGGCGGCTGAGCGGGCGCTGCGGTCGGGCACCTCGCTGAAAAAAATCCTGGCAACAGTCCGGTCGCTCCGGACGAAGACGCAGGTTCCGCTCGTGCTCATGGCCTACTACAACTCGATCTTCCGGTACGGGGAGGCGGCCTTCTGCCGCGATGCGGTCGCGGCGGGGGTGGATGGGCTCATCGTGCCCGACATGCCGCCGGACGAGGCGGGGACGTTGCGGCCGTTGGCTGAAAAGGCGGGGCTCGATGTGATTTTCCTGCTGGCCCCGACGAGCACGGCCAAGCGCCAGGCGAGCGTGGCGCAGGCCTCTCGCGGTTTCGTCTATTACGTCTCGCTGACGGGGATCACGGGAGCCAAACTGACGGACAAGGCCGACGTGGAGAAGAAGGTGCGTGAGATTCGCCGCTATACCAAGACGCCGGTGGCCGTTGGTTTCGGAATTGCGACGCCGGACGATGCCAAACAGGTCGCGCAGGTGGCCGACGGGGTGATCGTCGGCAGCGCGCTCGTCAAGGTTATCGCCGAAGGCGGCCATGCCTCCGCCACCGACCGCCTCTCCTCCTTCACCCGCTCCCTCAAAGCCGCGACCCTGCCGGCCTAGGGGACTGGCTCCATTTCCGAATGGTGCCTGTCCCCCTTCTTGTCCTAGGCGATTTTTCCGTCCACCATGCGGATGATGCGGTCGGCCTGACTGGAGAGAGCCTCGTTGTGGGTCACGATCACGAACGTGATTCCCCTGGCGCGGTTCAGGTCCCGCAGCAATTTAAACACTTCTTCACCGGTGTGCGAGTCCAGGTTGCCGGTCGGCTCGTCGGCGAGCACGAGGTCCGGTCGCATGACCAGCGCGCGCGCCACGGCGACGCGCTGTTGCTCGCCGCCTGACAGTTCCCCCGTGCGGTGCTCCAGCCGGTGCTCCAGGCCCACTTCCTTCAGCACGGCCTCCGCCGAGGCGCGCGCTTCCGTCTGTCCTTGCCGCCGGATGAGAGCCGGCATCATGACGTTCTCCAGCGCCGTGAACTCCGGCAGCAGGTGATGGAACTGGAAGACGAACCCGATCTTCCGGTTGCGGAACTCGGCCAGCGCCGGCTCGTCCTTGGCGAAGACGTCGTCGCCGCCGAAGCGCACGGTGCCGCTGGTGGGCCGGTCGAGCGTGCCGAGGATGTGGAGCAAGGTCGTCTTGCCGACGCCGGACGCGCCCACGATCGCCGCCATCTCGCCGCGTTTGATTTCCAGGCTCACGCCGTTCAGGACGTGAACCTCCGTCCGGTCCAGGTGGAAGGATTTGTGGAGGTCAACGGCTTCGATCATAGCGCCTGCGGCTTCCGTAGCCACGAAGTCTTGGCTGAGTGGCGTTTCAATTACTCGTACCGTATTGCCTCGGCCGGGTCGAGGCGGGCCGCCTGCCGGCAGGGATGGATCGTGGCCAGGAAGGCGATGGTGATCGCCGACACGGCCACCGTGAGCACATCCACGATCTTGATGTTCACCGGGATCCGGCTGAGGTAGTACACGTCGCCGGGCAGCGTGTAGAACTCCTGGATCGCCCAGCAGAAGCCGTACCCCAGGGGAATGCCGATCGCCGTGCCGGCGATGCCGATGACGAGCCCGTTCAGCATGAAAATGCGCGTGACGGCCTTGCCGGTCGCGCCCATCGCCTTGAGGATCGCGATCTCCCGGTGCTTCTCCACGACGATCATGGTCAGCGTGCTGACGATGTTGAACGAGGCGACGACGACGACCAGGGCCAGCAGCACGAACATCATGAACTTCTCCATCTTGAGCGCCGAGAACAGGTTCTTATTGAGCTTCATCCAGTCCCGCGCCCAGTAGGGGAAGCCGATCGCGCCCTCGATCGCCTTCGCGATGCGGTCCGCGGCGAAGACGTCCGCGACCTTCACTTCGATGCCGGTCACCGTGTCGCCCATGTTGAAGAACTCCTGCGCCTGCTTGATGGACACGTACGCGAGCGAGGAGTCGTACTCGAACATGCCGGCCTCGAAGACGCCCACGACGCGGTAGCCGCGCACCTTGGGGATCATGCCCAGCGCGCTGATGGGGCCCACCGGCGAGACGACGTTCAGCCGGTCGCCCAGGAAGACCCCCAGCCGCAGCGACAGTTCCTTGCCGATGATGATGCCGGGGAGCAGCGGAGGCTCCGCCGCCTGGTCGGCCGTGGCGGGCGGCGCCTTGCCGGCGGGCCCCACGCGTTCGAGCTCCTCCAGCGACCCCGACTTGAGATTCCTGGCGATCTCCGTGACCGCCGGTTCACGGCGGACGTCGATGCCGCGCAACACGACGCCGTGCGAGCCCGTGTCCGAGGTCAGCAGGACCTGCTTGAAGACGAACGGCGTGGCGGCGACGACTTCGGGAACGCCCGCGACCTTGTCCGTCAGCGCGTCATAGGCCTTGATGACCTCGCCGGTCCGGGCCGTGACGATGATATGGGAGTTTGTGCCCAGGATTTTGGCCTGCAAGTCTTCCTTGAAGCCGGTCATGATGCCCAGCGTGGCGATCAGGGCCGCCACGCCGATGGTCACGCCCGCGATGGAGATGAGCGTGTTGAACGAGATCGTGCGGTTGCGGCGCTTGGCTTTCAAGTACCGCAGGCCGATGAACACTTCATACGGGAGATGCACCGTTATTTTTCCGGACGGAGCTGCGGGAAAAGAATCACGTCGCGGATGGAGGTCTGGTTGGTGAGGAGCATCACGAGGCGGTCGATGCCGATGCCCTCGCCGGCCGTCGGCGGCATGCCGTGTTCGAGGGCGCGGAGGAAGTCCTCGTCGAGGCGCTGCGCCTCCAGGTTTCCTTTCGCGCGCTCCGCCATCTGCGCCTCGAAGCGCCGGCGTTGGTCGAGGGGATCGTTCAGCTCCGAGAAGGCGTTGGCGATCTCGCGCGTGGCGATGTAGAGCTCGAAGCGGTCGGTCAGCTCCGGATCGCTTGCCTTGCGCTTGGCGAGCGGGGAGTTCTCGACCGGGAAGTCCGTGATGAACGTCGGCTGGATGAGGGTCGGCTCAACCACCTGCTCGAACAGCAGGGTGATCAGCCGCCAGTAGGATTCTCCGCCCTTGAGCTCGCAGTGGTGCTTCTTGGCCTGGACAAGCGCGTAGGCGGCGTCGGTGAGTTCCTGGATGCTCGCGCCCAGCCGCTCGGCAACGGCGTCCCGGTAGGTCATGCGCTTCCACGGGCGGGCGAAGGACAGCGTGACGGTCTCATCCCTGTTCGCGTGCAGGCGGTAGGGGACGGCCTGCGTCCCCTTGCCGTGGACGGTCTCGATCAGGTCCACGATCAATTCTTCGGTCAGCGGCATCAGGTCGGTGTAGTCGGCGTAGGCCATGTAGAACTCGAGCATCGTGAACTCGGGATTGTGGATCGTGGAGATGCCCTCGTTGCGGAAGTTGCGGTTGATCTCGAAGACGCGGTTCATGCCGCCGACGATCAGGCGCTTGAGGTAGAGCTCAGGCGCCACGCGGAGATAGAGATCGGTGTCCAGGGCGTTGTGATGGGTCACGAACGGGCGGGCCGTGGCGCCTCCTGGGATCTGGTGCATCATGGGAGTCTCGACTTCGAGGAAGCCCTTGCCGACGAGGAAGGTGCGGATCGCCTGGATGATCGTGCTGCGGGTGACGAAGATGCGTTTCACGTCCGGGTTGGCGACGAGGTCCACAGCCCGCTGGCGGTAGCGGGTTTCCACATCGGTCAGCCCGTGCCACTTCTCGGGAAGAGGACGGAGCGCTTTGCAGAGCAGGGTGAGCTGCTTGACCTCAAGCGTCAGCTCATTGGTTTTGGTGCGGAAGAGCCGCCCGCTCACGCCGATCCAATCGCCGATATCGAGCAGTTCCGCGAGCGCGTAGCCCTGGTCGCCCAGCACGTCCTTTTTCACGTACACCTGGATGGAGTCCACACCGTCCTGGAGGGAAGCGAAGGCGGCTTTTCCGAATCGGCGCAGGGCGGTGATCCGGCCGGCCAGAGTGGCGGAGACGGGAGTCTGCTCAAGGGCTTCTTTGGTGCTCGCGCCGCGCGCGGCGAGCAGG
>CAZMPH010000079.1:8105-9340 GCA_964568195.1 uncultured Nitrospirales bacterium
CGAGGAAAGTATGGCGAGCAGGTCGCCGGCCCGGTCCTTGGCCTCGAACCGCCCGCCGAAGGGGTTGATCCCCATCCCGCGCAGCAGGTCCAGCTTTTTCAGCCGCTGCTCGATCTGATCGTTCAGCTCTTCCATGATATTTTCACGGCATCATAGTCGGCAGGGTTGGGCAAGTCAATTTACGCGTCCGGCTTGGCCTGCTTCAGCGACTGCAGCAAGTACGCCTCGATGAACGGGTCGAGCGCACCGTCCATCACGGCAGTGATGTTGCCGACCTCGACGTTGGTCCGGTGGTCCTTCACGAGCTGGTAGGGCTGGAAGACATAGGACCGGATCTGGCTCCCGAACCCGATCTCCTTCTTCTCGCCGACGAAGGCGTTGAACTCCTCCTCCTTTTTCTTCTGTTCCAGCTCGTACAGCCGCGCGCGCAGGACCTTCATCGCGCCGGACTTGTTCTTCAGTTGGGATCGCTCGTTCTGGCATTGCACGACGATGCCGGTCGGTAGGTGCGTGATGCGGATGGCGGTCTCGACCTTGTTGACGTTCTGGCCGCCGGCCCCGCCCGAGCGGAACGTGTCGATCTTGAGGTCCTTCTCCTCGATGTCCACTTCGGCGTCGTCCTCGATCTCGGGATAGACGAAGACGGAGGCGAACGACGTGTGCCGGCGCTTGTTCGCGTCGAACGGGGAGATGCGCACCAGGCGGTGGACGCCGGCCTCGGACTTGAGGTAGCCGTAGGCGTTCTCGCCCGCGACGGCGAAGGTGACGCTCTTGATGCCGGCCTGCTCGCCGGGAAGATAGTCCAGCGTCTCGACCTTGTACCCCTTGGCCTCGGCCCACCGCACGTACATCCGCATGAGCATCTCGGCCCAGTCCTGGGACTCCGTGCCGCCGGCGCCCGGGTGGATCGACAGGATCGCGTTGTTCACGTCCATCTCGCCGTGCAGCAGCAGCTCGACCCGCAACTTGGTCCGCGCCTGCTCGGCCTGCGTCAACTCGGCGGCGATGTCGCCTTCGAGGGAGGCGTCCTGTTCCGACTCGGCCAGCTCCACCATCGCACCGAGATCGTCGAGCCGGCGTTCCATGTCGGCCCAGCTCTTGACCTCCCGCTCCAGGAGGTTCTTCTGGCGGATCGTGCTCTGGGACGCGCGGCGGTCGTCCCAGAAGCCGGGGGCGGCCATGCGCGCTTCGAGACTCTGGATCTGGGCTTTCAGCGAAGGGAGGTCAAAGATGCC
>CAZMPH010000080.1:0-6175 GCA_964568195.1 uncultured Nitrospirales bacterium
CTTCGACCTGGCCGCATCCTGCTCGGGGTTCCTGTACGCGTTGTCGGTCGGAGATCACTTGATCCGGCTGGGGCAGGCCGGCCGGGTGCTGGTGGCCGCGGCCGAGGTCAAGTCGCGCTATCTTAACTTTAAAGACGGAAACACGGCGATCCTCTTCGGCGATGGCGCGGGAGCCGCGGTCCTGGCCGCCGGGGATGAGCGTCATGGGGTCTTGTCGGTCAATCTGCATGCCGATGGCTCGCGAGCGGATCTGATCACGATTCCGGCGGGAGGATCGCGCCTGCCCGCGTCCGAGAAGACGGTGGCCGAGGGGCTGCATGCGATCACCATGAAAGGGCCGAGCCTGTTCCGGGTCGCGGTGCGCCGTCTTGAAACGGCCGTGACCGAAACGCTGAAGGAGCAGGGGTTGACGGTCCGAAACGTCGACCGGTTCATTTTCCATCAGGCCAACGGGCGGTTGCTGGACAAGGTGTCGGAGCGGCTCGGCATTCCTCCGGACAAGACATTCAGCATGATCGAGCGGTACGGGAACACGTCCTCGTCCTCGCTCCCGCTGACGCTGGACGCGGCGGTGCGGGCGGGCAAGGTCAAGTCCGGCGATCTCGTCTGCTTGGCGACGATCGGCGGCGGCCTCACCTGGGGCACCGCGCTTATCCGGTGGTAGCGGGTTCCTTGACGGGGGCGGGCTCAGCAACCTTCTCGGCGGCTTTTTCGGATGGCTTCTCAGCAGGTTTCTCGACAGACTTCTCGGCCAGTTTCTCGGCAGCCTTCTCCGCGGTCTTGCGGATACGCGTGGCCCTGCCTTCTTTGAGGACAGGGAGAATACGGGCGCGGAGAGCTTCCTGAATCTCATCCGGCGGGCGGCGGGCGTCCACAACCTGGAACCCGAACTCCTCGGCGATCTTGTCGGATTCCTCGATGATGAGCCCCTGGTATTTCTTGAAGCTGTCGTACAAGTCGGCTCCCATGCGCATGTCCATGCCGGATTCCCAGTAGTTCATGCCCTTGGTGGATTCGATGACCCGCAATGCCAGGGTGTCCACGTCAATGCGCAGATAGCAGACGAGATCCGGGACGATCGCAAAGCCAAAGACGTCGCGGATCCATTGCCGGTCGCATCCGCGGACGACATTGCGGGCAAAGGCTGTGTAGATGTACCGGTCGGAGAGGACCACGAAGCCCGAGCGCAGCGCGGGAATGATCTGGTGTTCCAGCCGGTCCGCGAAGTCCGTAGCGTAGAGGAGGCTGTAACTCCAGGGATCCAGGATGTTGCCCTGCTTCGCGCTCGCAATGGTCTTGGCCATGAGCTCCGAGCGCGTCCACCCGGTGGTGAGGACCCCGTAGCCCTGCACCTCCAGCCATTCCTGGAGCAGTTCAAGGTGGGTCGAGCGCCCGACACCGTCCGGGCCCTCAAGTGCGATCAGCTTCCCCTTGAGTCCCTTCAGACTCTGGTAGGGCAAACCTTCGCCAAAATAGCGCTTCTCGCTTGGCATGCGTCCCCCGTTTCGGCTTGTAGTGGGCCAGAGCTTTCGACACGACTTCGCGGACCTGTTCTTGCTGCTCGTCGATTTCGAGGGTCGCGTCCATGACGGTCAGCCCGAATTCCTCCACGATCTTGTCGTATTCGGCCAGGGTCCTGGATTGGAAGATCTTGAAGCTTTCGACGACGTTCGTGCTCAACCCCAGGTCCATCCCCGCCTCATAGTACTTCAACTCGGCGCGCGTCCCTTCCAGCAGGCGTGAGATGGAGACCTCGATCGGGACTCTGAAGTAGAAGGCGATGTCGGGCTTGATGGCGAAGCTGTAGAGGCTGCGCACCCAGCTCGGCGAGATGCCGCGTGCGGCGTCCCTGGCGAATGCCGTATACATGTACCGGTCAGCCAGCACGATCATCCCGGCCTTGAGGGGCGGCAGGATCTGGTGGTACAGGCGGTTCGCGAAGTCGGTGGCGTGCAAGAGGCTGAAGGTGAGCGGCGTCAGGACTTTCGTCTTTTTCCCTCGCCGGGTGGTCTCCTTCACGAGCGCGGAGGAATTCCATTCGGTGAAGAAAATGTTGGGCCCCTGGGACTCCAACCACTTGCGCATCAGGCTCAGTTGGGTGCTTTTGCCCGAGCCGTCGATGCCCTCGACGACGATGAGTTTGCCCGGATAGGGATGGGCGGACAGATAGGGGGATTTGGGTAGTGTAGTCATGCGTCAGGCTCTTCCGGAGCGGCTGTCTTCGTAAACCGTATCGTCCGTTTCAACCCCTGGCTCAACAGATCGGTCCGCTCTCGCGCCGCCCAGATCTCCAGCGCCGCCTCATCGGTGGCGATCAGGCCGATGTCCACCGCGTCCGAGGACACCGCGCAATGGATGGACTGCACGACCCCGAAGTGGCTCCGGTCCAGCGCGTCTCCGACGCGCAGGATGCCCCCCAACACGGTGAGGGTGTCGCGGAGGTCCGGGGAAAGATCCTTGAGGGTCCGGTGGTCGTCCTCAGGGATCGCCTTGCGGTGGTACCGGGCGATGTTGGCGATCAGCTCGATCTCATCCGCCGTGAATCCTACCAGATCGCAGTTTTTAATTAAATAGTAGGAGTGCTTATGGTGCTGCCGGGAGTTGATCAGGTAGCCGACGTCGTGCAGGATGGCCGCGTACTCCAGCCATTCGCGCTCCCGCTCCCCCCGCTTGTGCGCCGAGGCGGTCTGGTCGAAGATCTGCAGGCAGAGTCTGGCGACATGGTGGGTATGGACGGGATCGTACTGGCACTTCCGGGCCAGCCGGAGCACGTCGCGCCGGCGGATGTTGGGAATCTCTTGCTCCGCCTGGATGCCCTCGCGATGCCGTTCGATGAAGTCATGCAGCAGCCCCTCCCGGATGGCCTTGTCGCTGACGGTCAGTTCGGAAATGTCGAGCCGTTCCATCAGGGTCCGGAGCACGATGATGGCCGGCACCAGCACGTCGGCGCGTTTCGGGTCCACGCCCGGAATCTGATGCCTCTGCTTGAGCGGGGTCTTCACGAGGAGCTTTTCCGCCGCGGTCACGTCCTTGAATGAGAAGCGGGCGAGGTTGAGTTGCGGGATCGGCCGGCCCGTCTTGTGAAGGTGCATGATCTCGGCCAGATTCCCGATCATGCCGGAGGTGCCGACGAAGTCATCGAAACCCACCTTTTTGAAGCGCGGGAGGGCCGTCTTGAGTTGCGTCTCCACCGCCTCTTTGAGCCGTTCGAGGCGGCCGCCGGAGGGGGCGTCCTGTCGGAGGTAGAGGTCTTTCAGCCGGATCGCGCCGAGTTTCAGGCTGGCGGCGTGCAGGAGCTTGTTTCTGTTTCCCACGATCAGCTCCACCGATCCGCCGCCGACGTCCGCGATCAGGACGTTCCGGTCCCCGAAGTCCATGCTCTGCCGGACGCCCAAATAAATCAGACGAGCTTCTTCCTGGCCGGTCACCACGCGCACGCGGATGCCGGTTTGCTGCTGGATCGCCTCGATGAACTGTCCCCCATTGGAAGCTTCGCGGACGGCACTGGTGGCCACCGCCTCGATCCGGGTAAAGCCGCGGTTACGGGTCAGGGTGGCGAGGTTCCGCACGACATCAATTCCTTTGGCAAGGACATCCGGGGAAAATTGGCCGGACTTGAAGGTCTCCTCGCCCAACCGCGTGACGTCCTTGAAGCGGTCGAGGATCTTGTAAGAAAAGTCGGGCTGAATCTCGGTCAGGATCATATGGATGGAGTTGCTGCCGATGTCCAGGATGGCCAGTTTCAGCATAGGTTAACGGCCCATTGTCCCACATTTGATGCCGTGGCGACAATGCATGTATGTAGTTGATAAAATGATGCTTCTGTCTATGTCTTGCTTTGCAGAGCCGGCGTTGGTGCCGTCGGCAGCTTGACGCAAAACGTTGTGCCTTTCCCAGGCGGGCTTTCGACGGAGACAGTCCCGCCGTGGCCTTCGACCAAGTGCTTCACGATCGCAAGGCCCAGGCCTGTGCCTCCCAGTTCGCGGGAGCGCGCCTTGTCCACGCGATAGAAGCGTTCGAAGATGCGCGGGAGGTCCTGCGGGGGGATGCCGATGCCCGTATCCGCGACGCTCACCGCAACCATCCGATCATCGCTCGTCGCTCCAATCGTGATGGTTCCGCCATCCGGAGTGTACTTGATGGCGTTGTCCAAAAGATTCGAAAACACCTGTCCCAGCCGTTCTTCATCGCCCAGGATCGGTGGCAGCGCTGAAGGAATATTCACCACGACAGTGTGCTTCTTTTGCTCGACGAGGTGACGAAGAAGCCTTACCGTCCGGTCGATGAGGCCGGCGAAAGCCACCGGCTCCTGCTTCAGCGGGATCTGCCCGGACTCGATCTTCGACAGCAGGAGCAGGTCGGTGATGATGAGGTTCAGACGGTCGGCGTGCGCTTTGATGATGTCCAGGAAGCGGTCGAGTTGCTCGGGCTGATCCTTGCCGCCGTCCTGTAGGGCCTCGACGTATCCCCTGATAGCGGTCAGAGGAGTGCGCAGCTCGTGCGACACATTGGCCACGAAATCTTTTCGGACTTGCTCCAACCGGTGAAGATTTTGGATGGTCTCCTCAAGGGACGCGGCCATCTGGTTCAGGATTTCGGCGAGATGCGCCACTTCGGTGGTGGACGTGACACGGATCCTTTCATGGAACTCCCCACGGGCCATACGTCGCGCGGCGGCGACTATGTCCGCGAGTGGGCGTGTGATGCCGCGCGCGACGGCGTAGCTGAGCGCCAGCGAAAGGAGGAACGCTCCGCCGAGCGCGGCGGCCAGCATTCTGCGAAGGTCCCGGTGCCGGGCCTCGATCTCGGTCAGCGGCAGAGACAGCCGGACGACGCCTAGCACCCGGCTGTGGGCTTGGGGCGCTCGAACGGGGAGGGCCAGGTTCAACATGCGGATGCCGACCGTATCGCTCAAGCGGGTACTCACGCCCATGCCTGTGGCGAGTGCCTCTCGGACCTCCGGTCGCGAGAGATGATTGTCCATGCGGCGCAGCGCTTCACCCGATTCGTAGGAGTCCCCGAGCACGAGCCCCTCCGGGTTGATCACCGTGACGCGGGTCTGGATGTCGTCACCCAACTGATCGGCCAGCGCGTCAATGACGGTTGAGTCCGGCCTGGCCGTCGCCAGCGGACCGGCGAAGAGGCGGGCGGTCATGCGGGCCTGGGCGGTCAGTCGAATCCGAAGCTGGTCCCTATCGCTCCGCTCAAGGGCATCCAAAGCGAGCCATCCGGCCGTCCCCATCCCCACGCCGGCGACGACGAGGTAGCCGAGCAGGACTCTCCACTGGAGGGGCAGGCGCACAGCCCTTATTCTTCCTCCTGGTCCCGGAGTTTGTATCCGAGCGATTTGATGGACACGATGGCGTCGCTCATGATCGGCGCCTTCTGTTTGAGGCGGCGGATGTGGACATCCACCGTTCTGGTCGTTCCGTGGTAGTCGTAGCCCCAGACGGTATTGAGGAGGACGTCTCGGGTGAGCACCCGCCCCTTGTTGCGGAGCAGTTGCTCCAGGAGGCCGAACTCCTTGGCCGTGAGCGGGATTTCCTTGCCGTCGACCTTCACCTCGTGCCGAACGGTATCCAGGCGGAGCGAGCCGTACGCGTATGATTTGTGCTCGCCTTCTCGGCGTTCGGCCCGCCGCAACAGCGCTTTGACGCGCGCGACCAGTTCCTTGGGGCTGAAGGGCTTCGTCAGATAATCATCGGCTCCGAGTTCCAGCCCGACGATCTTGTCCGACTCCTCGGCCTTGGCCGTCAGCATGATGACCGGCGTGAGTGCGGTCGCGGGGTCTGCGCGGAGTTTCTTGCACAGCTCAAGTCCGTCCATGCCGGGCAGCATCAGATCGAGCACGATGACGTCCGGATGCTCCTGGCGGACGGCGGCCAGGCCTGCGATCCCATCCGAAGCCGTCCGCGTGCGAAAGCCTTCTTTTTCCAGGTAATGGCGGACGAGGTCCAGGATGTCCCGCTCGTCCTCGATGATCAGAACCTTGCGCGCGACGGCCACGGTTTCAGCGTATCGAAGGGCTCGCAGGGTGTCAAGAGAACTGCGTACGGCAGAACGGGCCGTCCATGCGGGCGGGGCGGTGCTGGAGCCTTTGCCCTCGATCTGGATCTTCACGTTGGGATATTGCTTCCGGAACCCTTCCGCCCAAAGCGTCATCAGGTTGTTCAAC
>CAZMPH010000080.1:6185-9320 GCA_964568195.1 uncultured Nitrospirales bacterium
AACTCAGGGTGTGGCGGATGATCTTGCCTTCGACCATGTACACGACGAGTTCCGCCACGTTCGTTGCGTGGTCGGCGATGCGCTCCAGGTACTTGGCGATGAAGGTGATGCGGATGGCGCGGGTGATCGTCTGGGGGTTCTCCAGCATGAAGGAGAGCAGCTCCCGGAAGAGTTGGTGCGTCAGGTCGTCCACAAAATCGTCGTCCGTGCAAACTTTCCGGGCCAACGTGGCGTCGTGGTTGACGAAGGCGTCCAGCGCCTCCTTGACCATTCGCAGGGACCAGTTCGCCATGCGCGGGATGTCGATATAGGGTTTGAGCTGCGGCTCCTCGTTCAGCTCGATGGCGCGCTCGCAGATGTTCTCGGCCAGGTCGCTGATCCGTTCCAACTCCGTGGAGATCTTCATCGCCGTCGTGATGAAGCGCAGGTCGCGCGCGGCCGGTTGCTGGAGCGCAAGCAGGCGGAGGCAGTCCTCGTCCACTTCCACGTCCAGCGTGTTGACTTGGCGGTCGTTCGCGATGATCTTCCGCGCGAGGTCGGAATCGCGCTCGGTGAGCGCGCGCAAGGCCCCCTGGACCTGTTCTTCCACGAGGCTTCCCATCCGGAGAATTTTCTCCTTGAGGTCCAGCAGTTCCTGGTCGAAGTGGCGTTGCATGGGCTTCTCCTTATCCGAAACGGCCGGTGACGTAGTCTTCCGTCCGCCGATCGCGCGGTGTGGTAAAGATCGTTTTGGTGTCGTTGAATTCGACCAGTTCTCCCATCAGGAAGAAACCGGTGTAATCCGACACGCGCGCGGCCTGCTGCATGTTATGGGTGACGATGACGATGGTCAACTCCTTCTTCAGGGTGAAGAGCAGTTCCTCGATCTTGGCCGTGGCGATGGGATCCAGGGACGAGCAGGGTTCGTCCATCAGGAGCATTTCCGGCTTGACGGCCAGCGCCCGGGCGATGCAGAGCCGCTGCTGCTGGCCGCCGGAGAGGCCCAACGCGCTCTGATGCAGGCGGTCCTTGACCTCGTCCCATAGGCCGGCGCCGTTCAAGCTCTCTTTCACAATGGCGTCGAGCGCGGCGCGGGTTCGGATGCCCTGAAGGCGAGGGCCGTACGCGACGTTGTCGTAGATCGGCTTTGGGAAGGGATTGGACTTCTGAAAGACCATCCCGACGCGCCTTCTGAGGTCCGTCGCGTCCACCTGCGGGCCGTAAATGTCCATGCCGTCGAGAAGGATCTTGCCTTCAATGCGCGCGCCCTCGATCAGGTCGTTCAACCGATTCAAACAGCGCAGCAGCGTGGATTTGCCGCAACCGGACGGGCCGATGAAGGCGGTAACCCGGTTTCGCGGGACCTCGATGTTGACTTTGAAAAGGGCCTGCGCATCCCCGTAAAAAAAGTTCACGTCGGATAAGGTGATCGTTGCCTTGAGATCCTTGACGGCGCCGGCCGGGGAGGGATCTTCCGAACGGGTGACGGCGATGCGAAGCAAGTCGGGGGTCGAGTCGGTGGATGTGCGCATGACGCCTCCTTGCATGTTACACCGCCGCGCCTGCGTATTTCCTGCGAAGGCGGTTTCGGAGGGTGATCGCCGACAAATTGAGCAGCACGACCACCAGGATCAAGACCAGCGTGGTGACATAGACCATCGGCTTCGCGGCCTCGACATTCGGCGACTGAAAGCCCACGTCGTAGATGTGGAAACCGAGATGCATGAATTTCCGGTCGAAATGGAAGAACGGCCACGTCGTATCGACCGGCAGCGTGGGCGCCAGCTTGACCACGCCCGTCAGCATCAGCGGCGCGACTTCGCCCGCCGCACGGGCCATGGCCAGGATCAGTCCGGTCAGGATGGCCGGCACGGCCGAGGGTAGGACCACCCGCCAGATCGTCTCGAACTTTGTGGCGCCCAATCCCAGGGAGGCTTCGCGGTAGTCTCTGGGGACCGCCGCCAGGCCTTCCTCGGTCGCGACGATGACGACGGGCAACGTCAGGAGGGCGAGAGTCAGTGAAGCCCAGAGAATCCCTCCCGTTCCGAACGTGGGGCTGGGGAGCGCCTCCGGAAAGAACAGAGTATCGATGGTCCCGCCGACGGCATACACGAAAAAGCCCAACCCGAAGACCCCGAACACGATGGAGGGAACACCGGCGAGGTTGTTGACCGCGATACGGACCAAGCGCACGACGGTTCCCTGCTTGGCGTATTCCCGCAGATACAGCGCCGCCAGCACGCCGAAGGGGACGACCGCCGCGCTCATGATCAGGACTATCATCACCGTGCCGAAAATGGCCGGGAAGATGCCGCCCTCGGTGTTGGCCTCCCTTGGCTCGTCGGCGAGAACCCTCCCCACATTGGTGATGTAAATCCAAGTTTTGGCCGGCGTGCCCATCTCGTTGGGACGGAGGGCCCGAACGATATTGCCGACGGGAAGCTGTTTATCTTGTCCGTTCGCGTCCACCATGACCACGGAGTATTCATTGAACTGCGTATTCAGCTTTTCGAGCTGGTCGGTTTTCTCGCGGTACCGCGCTTCGGCTGCGGCGATGGTGGCATTCAAGCGATCAAGGGTGGGACCATGAGGCCTCTGACTCCGAGGAGTCTTCATCTCGAAGGCCCGTATCTGTAACCTGGCCTGCTCAATTTCGGCGTTGATCTCTCCGATCGCGATCCGCTCGATGCGGTCGATCATGCCATGCACCTCGTTGGCCTGGTCAACAAGAGGGAGAAGGGCATTCCATCCGGTGTCGCTCCCTTCTGCATGGGGAGTCTCGCCCCGGCGGAGCGCCTTGATCCAGCCGTAGAAGTTGCCCCACTCGCGCCGCTCCAGGAGGACGGCGTTGGGAGGAAAGGCTTGGGAGGCGATCTTGTCTTCGTCAACCCACTTAAAGTCCAGGCCGTACAGATCGCGGTTGCCGATCTTCACCCGGATCCGACCCTTTCCTTTCGGAGAGTCCGGCGTCACCGAGTTCGGAATGATCTCCCTACCCGCCGGTTGACCCATCACGCGCGTGCCGTCCATCAGGGTGAGTTCCACGATGTCTCCGGTCCAGAAGAACCCCATGCCGTTCACCGTGATGAGGAGCAAGAGCCCGACGACCATCATCAAGGCGACCGCCAGGCCGGCGCCGCTCGCCCAGACGAAGAG
>CAZMPH010000081.1:0-7256 GCA_964568195.1 uncultured Nitrospirales bacterium
GAACGTCCGGGTCCGCGAGCGGAAGGATCTCGCCGCAATCGCTCCTTTTCAGCAGGCTTTGCGCTCGCATGAAGCCTCATTGAACGGGACCGGCCGGATACTGGTCAGGTATTCGGGGACTGAACCCCTGGTCCGCATCATGGTTGAGGCGCGGGACTCAGGGACGGTTCAGGAGATCGCCCATCATCTGGCCGATGTGCTCCGAACGGAGGTTGGCGAAGCCTGATTCCGTCTGCGACACGTCGACCCGCTGAGTCGGCAGTACGGCCATTGCCGGTTTTGGCCGTGAGCCTGCTCCTCGGCTCTCTTGCTGGTTCCGCGTTCGCCTATTTTCCGCTGGCTATCCTCTGCGTCATGCTCCTCGTCCTCGGGGGCGTCCTCTTTCTATCCTTCAGCGGCCGCTGTCCCGCCGGTTTTGGATGCGTCCTGTTCGGGGTCTTTCTTCTCGGCGCAGCCGGGGCCGCTCTAGCCCATGCGCGAACGGAATCCTCTTCCTTGATACGATCGGTCGGACCGGGGAAGGCGGACCTTATCGGGGTGATTGTGGAGCCGGTCCGATTCGGGCCGGACCGAGCCGTGGCGGTGGTGGCGGTCCAGCGTCTGGTGGCGCAGGATCGGACTCGTCCCATTGATGGCCGAATCAGGCTGTCGATTCGAGGGGCTGTGCCTCCCTTGGTTGTCGGCGATCTGATCGAGTTTGAAACGAGACTCAGGCCGCCTGGAGGGCTGTTGAATCCGGGGGGCTATGATTATGCCGGTCATCTCCGGCTGGCGGGCATTCATGCCGTCGGGAGTGTGACGCTGCGTCAGGACGGGTCGACCTTTCGGGTGCTGGCACAGGGAATTTCCCCATTGCTGTCTCACGTGGATCAGTGGCGGGGCCGGACCCGCGAAGCGGCTCTTCAGACTTTGCCGGCGCCGATTGCCGGAATGTATCTTGCCCTGGTGACGGGGGAAACCGGGTATCTGACTCAGGACATCCGGGATGCCTTTATGGTTTCCGGGACCACGCATATTCTATCAATCTCGGGTTCGCATCTCGGATTAATAGGACTCGTCGTCTTTTGGTGCGTGCGGCGGGCGGTACTGGTCCTTCCGTCGCGGTGGCTGCTGCGTTTGTCCCTGCATACTACGGCCACACGCATAGCGGCCGGCGCGACGATCTTCCCCGTGGCGTTGTACGCTCTGTTGGGTGGTGCGGAAGTGGCTACCGTGCGGTCGCTTGTGATGCTCCTCATCGTTCTCGCTGCAACCCTTCTGGGCCGAACCCACAGCATCGGGACCGGTCTCGCGTTGGCGCTGCTGTTGATCGTAGGATGGGATCCGCTGGCGCCCTTCGACATCTCGTTCCAGTTGTCCTTTCTCTCTGTTCTGGTGATCGTACTCGTCATGGAAGCGCGGCGTCCATGCGAAGGGGAGGCTGTGGTGGGCGTGTTTTCAGGGGAAGGTGGTATCCGTGAGCGGATGAAGGAGGGGCTGGCGGATGTCCTGCTCATGAGCGCGCTTATCACCGTCGCCAGTGCTCCGCTTGTGGCGGCGTATTTCAATCAGGTGGCGTGGGTCGGAGTGCTGTCGAATCTTCTGGTCGTGCCGTTCGTCGGATTCCTCGTTCTTCCCGCAAGCCTGCTGGCGTGTCTGGGGACTCTCCTTAGCGGATCGGAAGAATTGGCGGGGAGCGCGATCGTACAGCCGTTGCTGGACGCTCTTGTCTGGATTGCACGGGGATTTGCGGCTGTGCCCGGAGCGGAACTCCGAGTTCCTTCGCCCGCCGTCTGGCAGATGATGCTTTTTTACCTTTTCCTGAGTGCTTGTTTTCTCCGGTGGCGGCGGATGGCGGGACAGGTTGCCGGTGCGCTGACTGTGGGGATGCTGCTACTCTGGGCCTGGGCTCCACGTGATCTGCCGGAACCGGGGAAGGTCCGGCTCACGTTCCTGGATGTGGGGCAGGGCGATGCCGCCTTGCTTGAAACAGCCGACGGCCGCACGATGCTCATTGATGGCGGGCCGGCATCCGATAAATATGATGTCGGGCGAATGGCGGTCGCCCCGCTGCTCTGGGATCGGGGAATTCGACGGCTCGACGTGGTCGTGGCCACGCATCCCCAGCAAGATCATGTCGGTGGGCTCGCCTTCGTTGTAGGCAAATTCGAGGTCGGCGAGTTCTGGACGAACGGTGTGCGCCGGGACGCGGCCTTCCTCCAGCGACTTGAAGAGGTGCTCGCCGTACGTGGGGTGCCGGTGAGGTCCGTCTCCAGCGCAGATGAAGATGTGTCCATGGGGGACTGCTTGGTGCGTGTTTTGAATCCGGTTCCTTCTCCCGGGGGAGTAGCCCCCGGGAGTGACGGGAAACGCCTAAATAATCAATCAGTCGTGCTCCATCTCCGGTGCGGCAAGGCGGCGTTTCTTTTTGCCGGGGACATCGAGCGAGAAGCAGAATTGTGGCTCGCCGGTAGGGGACGCGACATGGAAGCTGCTGTCCTGAAGGTTCCCCACCACGGAGCGCGTGGGTCCGTTTACGAGCCGTTCCTCAGAGTCGTCAAACCACAAGTGGCGGTGGTCTCGGTCGGCCGGGCGAATGCGTACGGGCATCCATCCCTAGTGATGCTGGAAACGTATGCCGGGCTTGGTATTCCGATCCTGAGAACGGACCGCCATGGCGCCGTCACGGTGATGGGAACGGAAACCGGCCTTCAGTTGAGTTGCGAGTCGGGCCGTCGCCTGAGAAAAGTCAAGCTTGGGGTCGGAAGAATGGGGACGGAAAATGGTGAAGTCCAGAACTTGCGACGACTCTTCGGCGAACCCGGAGTCTGCAGCGCTGCTGCATGAGGTTTGTGATCGTGTTCGTGGAGAATCGCATAACCCATTATTATTGCTATATTTTTCTTGACTCTATATCTTTTTGATGTTAAAGTACGCACAATATATGGCTGGCTTAGGGTAAAGCTTGCACTATGAAGATTTCTGGGGGTTGAAGAAGGCTCCCTTTGACAACGTTCCTGATCCGCGCTTCTATTTCCCTTCCTCTCGGCACGAGGAAGGGCTGCATAGGCTTATTTATGGAGTGGAGACGCGGAAAGGGGCGATCATGTTGACAGGGGAAATCGGATGCGGAAAGACCCTGTTGAGCCGTACCCTCATCCATCACCTCGCCCGCGACCGATACGATTTGGCGCTGGTTGCCAACCCAAGTTTTGAAGCCTTAGATTTTCTTAAAGAAATTCTCTATCAGCTGGGAATCAGCCAGAATGGCACGAAGCTGGAGATGCTCCATGCGCTCAACGAGCGGCTGCTGCAAAATCTCAATAAGGGGAAGGACACGGTCCTGGTCGTCGATGAGGCGCAAGCGATCTATGACCTGGCAATATTCGAGGAACTGCGGCTGCTCCTGAATTTTCAGCTCAACGACCGGTTTCTGCTGACTTTGATTTTGCTTGGGCAGCCGGAATTGAGAAGCAAGGTGGAAGCGCTCAAGCAGTTGGCGCAACGGATCGTGATGCGGTATCATCTGATGCCGTTCAACGCCGACGAAGTCGGCGACTATATCGACTTTCGGATGCAGGCGGCCGGCGCCTCGCGGGTGGTATTTACGCCGGAAGCCGTTGTCGCGGTGTATGAAGCGAGCGGCGGCATTCCGCGGAAAGTGAATACCATCGCCGACCTTGCTCTCCTGATCGGATTTATGGAACGGTGCCGGCTGGTCGGCCCTGAAGTCGTCACGAAAGCGTTTGGGGAGGCCCAATAGTCCATCATGGCGCGGCTCAATGAACTCGTGCGGAATCAGGAAGATTCCCCGATCGAGAGGGCGGCCCCTCTGAACGAGGGCGAGGCGCAGCCCTTCTCCTTCAAAGCCATTGAGGCGCATGCTGCTTGTGCCTCCGGGGAGCAGAACGCCCAGTTGATTCTGGACGCCGATGAATGGCATGCCAAGGCCGCGATGGAGTTGTCTTCCATGGTCGGGGCCGTTCGCCAGGCCCAGAAGTTCTCGCTCGATGGCATCACGCAGGTCGTGCATGGTTTTGTCGACTCTCTCTCGCAGTGCGACCGACTTCTCGTCAAAGCCTTTTCTGTCGAGCGGGGCGGCTTGGTGATCGCCAACATGGTCAACACGGCCATCATGTCGATCAAGATCGGAGTGGGTTTAAAATATACCCGTGACGATCTCCTTCGACTGGGACTCGCAGCCATCCTGCATGACATGGGAATGTGCCTGATTCCGGACGACATCCTGGACAAGCGGGGCCCGCTGAGCCCAGAGGAACGCAATCTCATCAAGCGCCATCCCGAGCAGGGCGCCCAGGCGATTCGCCGTCTGGGGGCGGGTGCCGCATGGATTGCGGATATCGTGCTGCAGGAACATGAACGAACCGGGGGGCAGGGATACCCGCATGGACTCAAGGGCGCGGAGATCCATGAATACGCTCAGATCATCGGCCTGGCCGACACGTACGAAGCGCTCCTGCATGCCCGCCCGCATCGCAAGCGGTTCCTTCCGCACGAGGCCGTGCGGGAGTTGGTAGTGAAGGAAAAGGCTTCGTTCCCGATGCGTATTTTGAAGTGTCTGATTCAGCAGTTCTCAGTGTTCCCCTTGGGGACCAGGGTGCAACTCAATACGGGGGAGATCGGAGAGGTCGTGGAACTGAATCCGCAGTATCCGCTCCGGCCGGTCGTCAAGGTCTATATGGACCCCGGCCGAGTCGCGCTGGCGGAGCCACGTCTGCAGGATCTCAGCAAGACGTCGTTGGTCCATATCACCGAGGCCGTTCAGGACGGCCAGCAAGAATGATTGGGCGATTCCGCTTCGCAAGCCCTGCCGCCATGAGTTCCCCATCGCATCTGTGCGTCCACGCAGTTGCCTCACTCTCAGAAGGAATCCGACGAGCCCTGGCAGCGGCGCCTAAAGTGGTCGGACTCTTTTGCACGCTGGTTGTGCTGAGCGTTCCCTTCGGCTGCTCGCCGGTCCCCTTCAGTTCAGGCGCGGAATCCCCGTATGCCCGTCCTGTCACGCCTGAGGACCTCTACGTCGAGGAGTCGGACTCACAGGGGCCGCTCAAAATCGAAGCGGGGGACAGCATCGAGGTGGTTGTTCGACGCGGGGCGGGAGAGGAACGGTCCACCGTGACGGTCCGAGACAATGGACGGGTTTTTTTGGGCTCCCTTGATATTGATCTAAAAAATCTGACGGTTCCTGAGGCAGAAATCCGCATTACCGAGCAAGTGGCGACGATTGTCCGAAATCCTCGCGTTGAGGTCTCGCTCAAGCAGAAGAAACTCCAGCTACGCAAGCAGAGGGTATATATCATTGGCGGAGGAAGCGGGGTCGGAGCTGGGGCGATTTTAAGCGGGATCGCGAGGTTTGCGGACCTGGATCGCAAAACAACGGTGGGGCAGCTCATCGCCCAGGTTGGATACAACGACGTCGCGGTGCTGGACGATGTCCGGGTCATCAGGGGAGATGCCAGAAAACCGGAAGTGATTCCCGTCGACATCCAGCGCCTGTACCAGTATGGCGACCGTAGCCAGGACATCGTGCTCAAGGATAACGACATCGTGTTCGTGCCGCGCCAGCGGATTGGAGACTGGAATGCCTTCCTGTTGAAGATGAACCCGACGCTCACGCTGCTGCTCGGGACTACGACGATGAGTCCAGAGGCGCTGACGAACTTTTTGCAGAACAACAATATCCAGCCGATTCAAAACCCGACCATCAACGTGCGATAGAAATAGGCGAAGACGCGCATGGCCCAATACGAACTCAATCTGCGGGATTACTGGCTGGTCGTACGCAAGCGGAAGCGGATCATCAGTTTTGTGACCATTCTGGTGGCCGGGGCCACTTTTTTTACGACCGAGTTGCTGTCGCCCCCACTCGTGTATGAGGCTTCCGCGCGGGTCAAGTTCGATCGCTCCATGAATGTGCCGGGTTTCATGGCTGACATGGTCTCGTATTCCGAAGGCAGCAACATTACGACCCAAGCGGAAGTCATTCTGAGCGTTCCCGTGATGATCCGTGCGGCAAGAAAGCTCGGCGTCGTGAGCAAGGATGAGGAGCTGCGGGAAGCGCGCATCCCGCAAGACGTGCTCGCCAAAGTGTACGATTTGAAGAACCAGGTTTCGGTGAGCCCGGAGGGCAGCACGAACATTCTCAGGATCACCGCGACGTCCGGCGATGCCGAGTTGACGGCGCGGCTGGCCAATGCCGTCGCCGAAGCCTACCGGGAAGAGAACATCGTCAGCCGCAACCGGCAGGTGGATGAGGCCAAGGTGTTCGTGGATGCGCAACTGAAGACTGTGGAGGAGAGGCTCAGGGAGTCCGAGAAGGCCCTACTGGCGTTTCAGGAGCGCGAAGGCAAGGTGTTCCTGAACGAGGAGGCAAGGCAGGCGCTGGAGAATTACAGCCGCATGGATGCGGAGAAGGAAAAATTGGCCCAGGTCAAGCGCGAAGTGGAAAATCAGATCGAGCTCTTGAAAGCAAGCTTGATGCGGCCTGAGTCCGGACCGGTCCGTATTTTTTCGGACGATGTCCAGGCGCTCATCGCCAAATTGAACCAGAAACTGGTCGATCTGGCGACCGACCGAGCGGCGCTGTTGATTAATTATACCCCGAAGCATCCGCAGGTCGTGGAACTGGATGCCCGTATCCAGAGCGTCAAACGAGAGATGATCCAGGAACTGGAAGCCAAACGGCGGACGTTCGATCAACGGGAAAAAGCCATCGGGGAGTCCATCGCGCGCTATAAGGAACGATACATCAGCCTGCCGAAGTCGTCCTTGGAATTGGCCAGCTTGGAGCGGGAGATGAAGGTCAACGGCGATCTATACGCCTCCTTGAAGCAGAAACACCAGGAGTTTCTCGTCAAGGGAGCCGAACGGATCGAGGAAGTCTCGATTATCGAGCCGGCGATACCGCCGGACGGGCCCGAGAACGCCCCCAGGGGGGCGCTCAATGTTGTGCTCGGCTCTTTGATCGGCGTCTTGCTCGGTTTTGTGCTCGCCTTCGTCAGGGAGTCGTTTGATACGTCAATCGCGACGATTGAGGATGTTGAATCGTTCCTGAAGGTTCCGGTCCTCGGTGTTATCCCCCGGGAAGACCAGAAGGAAGTCGAGCAGATAATCAAGAAGGTCTTTCCCGAGAAACTCGATCCGGAAAGTATGGGGCTGCTTTCCCGTCTTTCCCCCCTGTTCGACCTGAAAGGGGTGGTGGCGGAAGGCTACCGGTCGCTCAAGGTCAATCTCCAGTTCGCGTGCCAGGACCGGAC
>CAZMPH010000081.1:7266-9305 GCA_964568195.1 uncultured Nitrospirales bacterium
CCTGGCGTTTGCCAGCGCGGGCTTGGGCGAGGGGAAGACCACGACGGTGCTCAACCTGGCCATTACGATCGCGCAGGACGGGCGGCGGGTCCTGGTGGTGGATGCGGACCGCCGAAAGCCTACCGTGAACACCCGACTCGGTCTCAAGCGGGAACCGGGGCTGACCGAGATACTGATGGGCAAGGCACAGTGGAGGGAGGTCGTCCGGACCGCTGCGGACTTGATGCTCGGGAAGCTCGGCTTCGATCAGATCATGAGCGCGCTCGGCGTGGATAATCTCAGTGTCCTCACCAGCGGCCATCTTCCGTCGAATCCGTCCGAGTTCTTCAATTCTCAACGCATCGTGGATCTGATCGCAGAGCTGGAAGAGAACTACGATCTGGTGATCTTCGACTGCCCCCCCATTCTGCCGGTCGCGGATGCCGTCCTGATCGGACCCAAGGTAGACGGCGTCGTCTTGGTTTACCAGGTGGGACGAGTAGGGCGGACGCAGCTGCAGCGGGCGAAGTCGCTCTTGGAGCATGCGCAAGCTCACATTGTCGGTGTGGTTTTGAGCAACGTCAGCGCTGAATTTTCTCCGGATTACGCAAAGAGCCAGTACTATCGCTACTCATAGACACTATTCCTGATCGGAGCGGCTTCGGGTGCTCTCTCGCCGTGTGGGTTTGGCTAAGATGGCACACCCTGTAAGGAACGTCTGCGATGGAGGCTAATAAGGGGCTGCTGATCCTGGTGGCCTTAGCTCTGGCGGGCGCCGTGGCCGTGTTGATCGTCTCCAACAAGACGAACATCATCCTCCCGTATTTTTTCGGCCTGCTGCTGCTGCTTGTCGCGTTCCTGTCCACTCCGGCCGGCCTCTATATCCTCGTTTTTTCCATGCTGCTGAGCCCCGAATTCATAGTCGGTGGACTGGGGGGAACATCCGTAATGGAGGGTCGAGGGATCACCCTTCGGTTTGACGATATCCTTCTGATTGTGATCGGCTTTGCCTGGCTGGCCAAGAGGGCATTGTTCAAGGAGGGCACGCCATTATTAAGGACCCCCTTGAATGGGCCGATCATGTTCTACATTGCCATGGCCATCGTCTCGACGCTGATTGGCATGATGGAGGGCCGGGTCAAGGGGACGACGGGTTTATTTTTCCTCCTCAAGTACTACGAATACGTCTTCATCTATTTCATGGTGGTCGGTTCGGTGGAAACCCAGAAGCAGGCGAAGAATCTGCTCATCGCCAGCCTGCTGACCTGTTTCCTGGTCTCGTTATATGCGATCGCGCAAGTACCGAGCGGACAGAGAGCGTCAGCGCCGTTTGAAGGAGCATACGGAGAGCCGAACACCTTGGGGGGATATCTCGTCTTTATGCTGGCGATCGTGACGGGTCTTCTCCTGACGCAGGGGTCGGTGGGCAGACGCCTGCCGCTGTACATTCTCCTGGTTGCGGGTGCCATCGGGCTGGCGGCCACACTGTCACGCGCCTCGTTCCTGGCGGCCGGGATCGTGCTCCTGCTTGTTGTGGGCCGCATCATGTTTCGGAGGCCGATCCTGGCTCCGATTCTCCTTATCGTGTTTCTGACCTCTCCCTGGTGGGCGCCCGGAGCCGTCACAGAAAGGATCGTCTCTACGTTTACCCAGCCTGTGGAACAGGGTCAGATCCGTATAGGCAATGTTCGCGTGGACACTTCCACCTCGGATCGGCTCCGCTCGTGGCAGCAGTCCTTCTCAATTTGGAAGGCCTATCCAATTTGGGGGACCGGGGTAACGGGGGGACCGTTTATGGACGCGATGTATCCTCGCGTTCTGGGCGAGACTGGGGCAGTGGGGGTAGTGGCATTCTTTATCCTCATTGGAGCGTTGTTCCGCATGGGACTGGTGGCTTACCGGCAGGCACGGGATCCCTTTGCCCAGGGTTTGGCGATGGGATTTCTGCTCGGGTTTGCGGGCCTGCTTGTTCATTCTATTGGCGCCAACAGTTTCATCATCGTCCGGATCATGGAGCCGTTCTGGCTGGTGGCGGCCTTGGTGGCGAGGGGTTTGACGAT
>CAZMPH010000082.1:0-9217 GCA_964568195.1 uncultured Nitrospirales bacterium
CCTGCACGCGGAAGGGATTGGCGCCTTGCTCATTGAGCAGCGCCGCCACCTCCCTGAGACGCTGGGCGATTTCGACGTTGCGGATCTCGGCCATTAAGTCCTCGAAGACCGGCTGCCCTCAGGCTGAATTCGGAAGGTAACGCACGAACCAACGGAGCGCGAGGCCTGCCACCTCCTCTAATGTTCCGGGTTCTTCAAAGAGATGGGTCGCGCCGGGCACGATCACTAGTTCCTTGGGACATATGAGCTGGGCGAGCGCCTCTTGATTCATCTGGATCACCGGAAAATCATGTCCGCCGACGATGAGAAGTGTCGGTGCCTTGACCCTCGGCAAATACGGCATCGCGAGATCCGGTCGCCCCCCGCGAGAGACCACCGCCGCAACGGACGCGGGCGCGCGGGCCGCCGCCTGCAAGGCCGCTCCCGCTCCGGTGCTCGCGCCAAAATAGCCAACCTGAAATCCCTGCGTAGCCGGCTCCTGCGCAAGCCACTCCGTCGCCGCCAGCAAGCGGTCCGCCAGGAGATCAATGTCGAAAACCTTCTGCCTGTCTTCCGCCTCGTCCTCTTCCAGTAGGTCGATCAGCAGCGTGGCGAGGCCCCCGTCCTGGAGCGTGTGCGCCACGAAGGTGTTGCGCGGGCTCAGCCGCCCGCTGCCGCTCCCGTGCGCGAAGAGCACCACGCCAGCCGTGCTGGCCGGCAGGCCCAGGATGCCCTGAAGCCGCACCCGGCCAGCCTTCACCTCCACGGCTTGCTCTCTTCGCTTACCCACGCTCTGTTTCATGGCGGTCATCCTTATCGGCCGTATCCCTTATACTCGAGGAACCACCGGCACCGGGTTCACAGTCGTCGCCTGCGGTCCTTTTTCGCCTGGCTCAATGTTAAACACCACCTCGGTGCCGTCCTCAAGATCTTCGAACTTGATCCCATGCAGCGCGTTTTTGTGGAAGTAGACCTCCCCGCCGCCTTCCTTCAGAATGAATCCATAGCCTTCCTGGGGAAACAGCTTGCAGACCACGCCGCGCAACGGCGGAACAGGCGGCGTCCGCACTTCGGTCGTGGCACGCTTCTCCCGGAATTTCCGCAACTCGATCGCCACCGCGGTGAAGGCGGCCCGGATCGCTTCCTCGAAGGTTTTCTCTTCTTTCCTGGCGGTGATCGTGTGCCGGCCTGGCAACGTCACGGCCACGAACGCTTCGGCGACCCACTTGTGCTTCTTGTGGTGCGGATTCTTCGTCAGCGCCACCCGCGCATGGGTCAGATCATTGTGGCCGGCCTCCAGATCGGCTATGCGCTCCCTGATTTCCGTCTCCCACCGCGGCGTCATTTTTACGTTTCGGCTCTCAAGATGCAGGTCCATTGCTCCTCCTTGCAAATCTACCTAGCGCAGCGCGTGCAGTTCCCCGTAGCGGGCCGCGACCGTCTGCAGGAGCGCCTCCCTAAACGGCTCCCCACGGAGTTGCCGGTGAGACAGCTTGCGCAGGCGCGCCGCAAGGTCCACATCGCCCAGAGCCGTCTCCACCCACTCTGAGAAATCCTCGCGGCCGTCGTGATACTCCAGACTTGCAAGCGACACCGAGGGGATCAGATGCAGGAACTCGTACAGGCTGGCCGCCTCCTTCCCCGTACCGGCCTGCGCATCCCGAAACCAGAAACGCTTGCCGGGCGGCAGCGGCACATCCACGTACTTGTACAGGTGCCTGATGTGCGGGACCCGGCGGAGCGCCGGTCTCAGGCGGACGATCCGACCGCCGCCCAGGAGCGCGCTGTCTGCCGGTATTTCGGCAAATTTGGTTTCCGTGAGCCCGCAATCCCCGCAATGCTCCCGCACCGCCTGGATCGCCTCCGGCTCGGTCAGGCGGGTCAGCAGGCAATGATGGACTGATCGGAGGACCGCCGGATCCAGCCGGTCCGGCCGATAGGAGACGAACGCCCATCCGCCTCTTTCCAGTTGGGGGACCAGCGCGTTCGCAACCTCGCCCCCGCCGTGCGGGAGAATTTGCTGGGCCTCATCGAACACAACCCAGTGAGGCCGGTACTTTCGTTCCCCCAGAGGGCAGAGCGCCCGCACCAGCTCGACTAAATAGTTGCTGCGGAGCGCTACCGGATACCGGCTGAGATCCAGCACCACCGACACGCCTCCCGCCTCCAGCAACGCCACCACCGCCGAAGGTGACGGCAGGGACGATCGGTCGCCTTCTAAGGACACAAACCGCGGCAAGGCTCTCAGGCCGCGGAAGTCCCCTTCGGGGTCCACCAGCAGAACCTGGTACTCCGCGTGGTGCAATCCTTCGGCCAGCAAACCCACGACCCAGGACTTGCCCGTGCCGGAATCCCCGAAGACCCCGTGATTCCGTCCCGCCAGACGGGACGCCGGCAGTGACACGTGGCCGCCTTCTTCGTCTTGCCCGATCGGTATAAGCCGGTCCCGCCGCAGCGGGAGGTCGAAATACTGGCCGCTCAATGGGAAGCGTTCCAGAATTTCCAGCACACCGGCCGGCCCCGGTTTCTCGGCGACCAGATCCGCGATTTCGCGCACGGCGAGAACCGCATCACCCACCGCGACCGCGACTTCGGCCAGCGTCAGCATGGAGAGGTCGTTCTCCGCATCCCCGAAGGCCGCCAGGTTGTGCGCCGAGAAGCCGCAGATCGTGAGGAGGCGCTCCAGTCCCGCCCCTTTGGCCGCGCCAGGCGGCAGCACCATGACGTTCCCCTTGTTGTAATCGACCGACGCGCCGCCGCCGAGACCGCTGATGACCTGCCACACCGCCTGGTCATGCGGCATCGTGGTGGCGGCAATCGCCAGTCCGCGTTGCAATGGAATCGCGGTCTCCTCCAGCGCTTTCAGCAGACGCGCATTCAGTTGGCCGAAAGGCAGGTACACTTCGCCCGTGGAGGTATGCGCCAGCACCGCCCCGTTCTCCCAAACCACCCCGGTGACCAACTCGCCCACGCGGCCCAGCGGGACTGACTCGAAATGCCGCCCCGTGACGAGAAACAGCGCATCGCCGTTGGCACGACACTGCTCCAGCGCATGCTCCAGCTCCGGAGGAACCGCGTCATTGACCGCGATCGTCCCGTCGAAATCAAAGGCCATCACGCGGCGGTACACAGGAGTCGTGCTCCACTCCGCCTGCTTCGTGCGTCTCCGGCGTTATCCATGCTCTCGCGTTTCTTCGGGACCCGGATATCGCCCAGAAGAGCCGCCAGCAAAACCACGGCGCCAAGAGATCCACTGATGACCGCCACCAGCAGAAGTTCTGAGGACATGGTGCCTCCTTGTCCGGAGGACCGTTCAGGCTGCGGCCAGTACGCGGTGGGCGCTAATGCCCTTTAACGTGCTCATCAGATCTTCAATGGAGAGTTCCGGAGACTTTTTCCATTGGGCCGCACCGGCTTGAAGGATGATGTCATTGACGGAAACCATGCCTTGCAGGATGCCATCCTCATCGACGACCGGCAAGCGTCGGACTTGCTTACGCTTCATGAGGTCCAGCGCTACGTGCACGTCCTCAGTCGGCCGGCACGTGAAGGCCCGCGGGGTGATGGTTTCCCAGACGGTAATCTGCGACGGTGGTCTGTTCTTCGTCGCTGCCGCCATACAAATGTCGCGGTCCGTGATCATGCCGAGCACTTTCCCTTCGACGTTTAAGACCGGCAGGGCTCCGCAATCGCTGTCCCACATCATCTTTGCAGCCGCAGCCAAGTTCGTGTCTGGACTACAACATTGGACCTCGCTTGTCATGATGTCTTGGACTTTCATGGATACCTCCTGTTCATCGTCTTGCACGTGTTGCTCATTCCCTTCGAACGCAAGTGCATCCTCACCCGACTCATCCGATTACACCCAAGCCGATGAGGAACAAGGCCAGTAGCGCCAGCCCCGCGATCAGCCACCTCAGAAGACGCAGAGACCGGGCGTGGTCTTGCTCAAGATCTTCTTGATGAATAGGCGGATACAGATATTGCGGCCTGTGTTGCATGGAAGAGACTCTATATTGCGGCCTGCGTTGCACGGCTTGCGAATGTGCCATGACCATTCCCCCCTCAAACTCCTTCTGACAAGCATAGGTAATGCCAACGGTATATAGTGGCGCTCTTCTTCGAACACACTGCATGGAGCCTTCATGCAGGCAACAAACAAAAGGGCTTGGGAGAGAGCTGACTGCCGTGCTGCATTCCACCCCATGCCCGATAAGACCCTGTGGCAAATCGCGGCAAGGTTTTGAAATTTGGTCCAGAGCCGATTATGCCGCCTGGTTCTCCAGTTCCATGCGCGCGCGGATGATCTGCAGCAGATGATCCCGGGTGATCATACCCACAAGGCGACCGGCCTTCGTGACCGGCACTTGGTTGACATCGGCTCGGTCCATTGCCTCCAGCACCTCGAAGATCGGCGTGTCGGGATGCACGACGCGCAGCCGGTCGTACGGGATCATCGCCCTATTCACGGGGATCACCGCCCAGTTCTCCCGGGGCACGGTCTTGACCTGGTGAAGCGTGACCAAGCCCTCGACGTTCCCATCCTCCGCGACCAGAAAACACCGCTGGCCGGTCCGCAGCATATGATCTTCGACCAGTTCAGCGAGGCTCATGCGGCCCGACACCGTTGGACAGTCACTCGCCATGATGTCCTTGGCCGTCAGCCCCTTGAGCGCCGACCGCAGGGTCGCCTGTAGGACGCTCTCCTGGGCCATGATGAGCAAGAACCAGCCGATGAACGCGAGCCACAGCCCGTTGAACCAGTTGGCGGTGAACCCAATCAGTATCCCTCCGAGGATAAACATGTAGCCCATGATCTGGCCGGACTTGGCGGCGACGGCCGTGGCGCGGGTATAACTTCCGGTCACCCGCCAGACAACGGCCCGGAAGACCCGCCCCCCGTCCAGCGGGAACCCCGGGAGGAGATTGAAGATCGCCAGCACCAGGTTCACGTGCGCCAGCCAGTCCGCTACAGCCTGCGCATGATCCGACCATCCCGCAGCAGCCATGGCGACCAGTTTGAATCCAAGCGCCAGACCCATGCTGGCGATCGGGCCAACGATCGCGATCTGGAACTCCGTGAGCGGGCGGTCCGGCTCGCGCGTGATCTGCGCGATCCCGCCGAAGACGAAAAGCGTGATGGACCGGACCGGAATGCGTTTGGCCAGCGCGACGAAACTATGGGCCAGCTCGTGAAGGAGGATCGAAGTGAAGAACAGGAGGCTCGCGGCGGCGCCCATGGCGTAATGTTCGAACCGCGGCCACTGCGGGTGCTCCTCGGCGAACAGCGTGGTCAGCGACAGCGTGATCAGGACGAGGACGATGAACCAGGAATAGTGGACCCCGATTTCAATTCCGCGGATCCTGGTCAGGCGGATGGATTGCCGGATCATGGAGTCCTACCCTTTGACGCAGACCAGCGGCTCCAGCCTCGCCACCTTGCGCGACAGTTTCGCGGCGTCCGCCGCGTCCACGACCGCGCTCACATCCTTGTACGCGCCGGGCGCCTCCTCGGCCACGCCGCCGATCGGAAAGCCGTAGCCCCAGTGGGCGTCGGGCATGGCGTAGGAGGCCTTTTGGATCCCGGGCAGCATGGCGACGTTGACCACCTGCTCGTACACCTTGTGATCCATGTCGCGGACCAAGGCTTCGTCGGCGAAGATGATCCCCGGCACGCGCATCCTGCCGGAGGGCTCGATCCGCCACTCGTAGTCCGATTGCCGTTTCAGTAGGGAAAGATCCATGCGCTCACGCCTCCTCCGAGTGTCCCGAACCTGCATCCCCATTCACATTATAGAAGACTTGGACCTGCATGGCATCGGCGGCGGGTCGTGGTATGCTGAAAGGCGATGAAAAAGCCACGCCGTCTGAAGATGCCGATCCGCCTCGACGCCAAGCCCACCAAGCCGCACAGCACTCCCAAGGGCGTCCGCGGCTACTCCCGGAAAAAAGCCAAGACACAGATCCGCAAAGAACTCGAGCGGGCGGACTAATACGGTTTTTTGTCGGAAGGGTGAAGCGCCTGCTGAAGGCTCCACCCGGCTTCGGCGCCTACGATCAGCACCGCGCAGGCATAGTAGACCCACATCAGAAAGAAGAACAAGCCGCCGACCGTCCCATACCAGGCGGCCGTGGTGGCCTCGGCCATGTCCACGTACCAGGCAAAGACCCACTTGGAGAGCTCGAACAGGGCGGCTCCCGTGAAGGCGGCCACGGCGAGCGCGGGCCGCTGCAGGGTCTTGGAGGGGCAGAAGCGATAGAGCAGATAGAACAGCGCCAGCGTGAACAGGAAGCCGAGTGTGTCGCCGGCGAACACCCATCCGGGACTGATTATCGCTTCGAGGCGGGGGGACCGTTCCAGCAAACTCTCCGCCAGAGTCAGCAGTGAAGTGACGCCTATCATCAGGATCAGGAGCCCGCTGGCCAGAAGCATCACAAGCACGTCCGCCGCTTTCCCTCTGAAAAAGCGAGACGGCTCACGAACCTGGAACACCGTGTCGAGCACGCCCCGCACCGATCCGAAGGTCAAACTGCTCGTCAGGAAAAACAACGAGCCGCCCAGCAGCCCCAGGAGTCCCTTATTCTCGAGGACTATCGACAGATTATCCATAAAGGCCAGCCGGGTGATCGGCAGGAGTTCCTGCAGCACAGCCTGCAGCGCCTCCAGAGCCCGATCGGAACTGCCCAGCGCGTATCCCAGCGCCGACACGACCAGCAGCGAGAACGGAAAGCAGAAGAACAGGAGGTCGAACGCGAGGCCGGACGCCAGGAACGGACCGTTATCGTCGAAAAATTTAACGGCCGTCCTTTTCAGGATCAGCCAGGAGGCTTGCGTGATCGCGGGGAGGCGGCTCATCATCGCCTTTCACGAATGGCATAGGATTCAGCGGCCTGTCAACTTTTCTCTTGGGTCGTGCTTGAACAGGTATTACAATATGCCCCCGCGACAAGCCGGCGGGAAGAGACGCGAGAACGGAGCACGCATGTCGACAGCCAGCGAAAACGCAGGACCGTTGGGCACAGAACGCCGGGTATTGCCGCGCTATCATCTCTTGAAACGGGTGGACATCGTGGTGGCCGACGGAGACGTGACCTATTGGGGGCGCATGAAAAACCTGAGTCGGACCGGCGTCGCGGTCGCCATCCGGCAGGATCTGAAAAGAAACCAGAAAGTCGCCGTCCGCTTTCGCATGGAAAGCGACGACGGGAGAGTGGTCATCGAAGACTTGGCCGCCACGGTCATCTGGAAGAATAGCGAACACGCGGGGCTGGAGTTCACCAAGCCGCTGATCGAAGGCTCGTCCGCGCTGAAGAAAGCGCCCTACCTCGCCGCCCATCTCGATAAGAAAAAATCAGAACGGTAAGAACGGGTGGCGCCGAAGACAACCAGCGAATGCTCAGGTCATTTGTCCTCCATGCGCCGCGAGGGCGCAGATGTCTTCTTGCCCGGCGCAGAACGTGCCTGTCGCTCGATCAGAATCTGTTCCGCCGTCAGCCAATCTTCCACGTCATGCCCGGGCTCCCCGCCCCGACGCAGGTAGAGTTCGTGCGCCAGCTTGATCACCGCTTCCCTGTCAACCTTCACCGAAGAGGGTGGTGTCGCTTTCGCCTTAGGCTTTTTGCGTTGCATTGCTCACCTCCGCTAGATTCCCCAGCCGCCGCTGAGGTGGATGTTCGTGCCCGTGACGTAGCGCGCCTCGTCAGAGAGGAGGAAGCGGACGGCCGCCACCGGGTCCTTGAGCTCGCCGACGTAGCCGGCCGGGATCTTCTTCATCATGCCGACCATCTCCGTTTCGGGCGCGCTGCCCGAATTGACGAAGCCCGGCGAGATGGCGTTGACCGTGATCCCGTGGGGCGCGAGCGCCTTGGCCAGCGTGCGGGTGAGGATCAGGACGCCGGCCTTGGCGATGTAATGGGCCGTCACCTCGGTCTGTGCCACCATCTGGTCCGCGTTCGCCATCGAGAAGGTGATGATCCGCCCCGCTTTGCGCGCCTTCATGCCCGGCGCCACCGCCTTGCTCATGTAGAAGACGGAATGCAGGTTGTGGGCGAACATCTCGGTCCAGCCGGCTGGCGTCTCGTCCAGGATATTGATCCGATGGTACGGACCGGCGCAGTTGATGAGGGCATCCACCGCTCCGAACTCCTTCTCGACCTTTCGCACGAAGGCTTCGGCGGCCGCCGGATCGGAGACGTCGCACCGCTCGGCGATCGCGCGCCGGCCGGCCTGCGTGATGCGCGAGGCGGTCTCCTCCGCTTCGTGCTCGGACCTCCGGTAGCACAGGGCGATGTCCCAGCCCGACGCGGCCAAGTCCAGGCCGATCGCGCGGCCGATCCCCTTCGCCCCGCCCGTGATCAATGCGATTCTGGCAGCCATACAAAGGCCTTATATCATTCCCCTCTGGGCTCTGACAATCTTTGAAGGAGGCAGATTCCCATTGACTTTATGGGTAAGCATTTTGCACTATACGCGATTATGAAATACATACGGCAAGCCGCCAAGCTCCGCGAGTTGATGCGCCGGCCGGGCATCATCCGGACGGTCGGGGCGCACGATGCGCTGAGCGCCAAGTTGATCGAGCGCGCCGGGTTCGACGCGATCTGGGCCTCCGGGTTCGGCATCTCGGCCTCGCTCAAATGCATCCCCGACGGTAGCTTCCTCACCATGACCGAGCAATTGGAAGTCACCAAGAACATCGTCGAGGCGGTGGAGATTCCCGTCATCGCCGACTGCGACACCGGCTTCGGCAACGCCCTGAACGTAATACGGACCGTCCAGGACTACGAGAAGGCCGGCATCGCCGGCATCTGCATCGAGGACAACGTGTTTCCCAAGCGCTGCTCGTTCTATGCCGGCGTCCGCCGCGAACTGGTCTCCGCCGACGAACACGCCGGCAAGGTCCGCGCCGCCAAGTCCGCGCAAGCCTCGCCCGACTTTCTTGTCATTGCCCGCACCGAGGCGCTCATCGCCGGCTGGGGCCAGGAGGAGGCCCTGAAGCGGGCCGAGGCTTATGCCGACGCCGGCGCCGACGCGGTGCTGATTCACTCGAAGTCGCACACATTCGATGAACTGCGCGCCGTCGCCGCACGGTGGTCCGGCCGCGTCCCGCTGGTCGTGGTCCCGACCATTTTCGGCGCGGTCACGGCGGAGGAGCTGGAGCGGCACGGCTTCAAAATCGTCATCTTCGCCAATCAAGTCATCCGCACCGCCATCAAGGCCATGCGTGACACCCTGGAT
>CAZMPH010000083.1:0-9131 GCA_964568195.1 uncultured Nitrospirales bacterium
GCATGGGCCCCGTGGGAGTTTTGATATCAGCCGACTCGGTGTCTTTGATGATCATCGTGCTCTCCGCGTTGGTTTTAAGGACTAGGGCCTCATGGCTTGCAGACGGGACGCCATCGCCTCGACCGGCAGGGTATTGACCACGTCTTCGGCCGTCACGCCACCCTTGCGGGCGACGTTGACGCCGAAAGGCACGTCCTCCAACCCTTCCGTGCTGTGGGCATCCGGGTTGATGCTGAACTGCACGCCCCTTTCCTTCGCGTAGCCACAGAGCCGCCAGTCCAGGTCGAGGCGGTGCGGGTTGGCGTTGATCTCCACGATCTTCTTGTGCTCGGCCGCCGTATCGAGCACCTTCTTCATGTCCACCCGGTAGGCGTCGCGCGACAGCAGCAGCCGCCCCGTGGCATGCCCAAGCATCGTCACGTAGGGATTGGTCAGCGCGCGGCAGATGCGGCTGGTCTGGTCCTCCTCGGAGAGGTTGAAGCGGCTGTGCACCGACGCGATCACAAAATCGAAGGTGGCCAGCACCTCGTCCGGATAATCCATCGCGCCGTCCACCAGGATATCCGCCTCGATGCCCTTGAAGATCCGGATGGCCGGGTACTTTCTCTGCACTGCGTCGATCTCGGTGTGTTGAGCCCGGATACGGTCCTCCTTGAGGCCGTTCGCATAGAAGGCCGACTGACTGTGGTCGGAAATGCCGATGTAGCGATACCCGAGCGCACGCGCGGCCTCCACCATCTGCTCCAGCGTCGCCGAGCCGTCGCTCCAGACGGTGTGGTTGTGAAAGATTCCCTGAATCTGCCCCGCCTCGATCAGGACGGGCAAGCGCCCGCTCTCCGCCAGCGCAATCTCGCCATGGCCCTCACGCAGCTCCGGCGGGATATAGGGAAGGCCGGCGGCGGCATAGATATCCGATTCTGATTCCTTCCTGGGCGAAGCGCGGCGCGCGGCTAAGCGTTGCGTGATCGTCTCGACATGTTCAGCGTTTCCCGTGGCAGAGAACAATTCCCAACCATACGCAGCGGCATCGGCCAGACGGATGGAGACCGGCAAGCCCTGAGGCGAGCGCGCCGTGATGGTCCGCGCGCCGGCCTGGTCTTCGATCTGCGTCACGTCCGGCAGTGACCGAAGGGCCTCCATCACGGCTTTCGGTTGCGGCCCTGCTACAACCAATGCAATGCCTTGAACCACTTCAGCCCGGCGGCGGATCTCGCCGGCATGATCGGCATGGATGACACCACGCGCCCCGCGGACCGCCTCCAGAAAGCTGTCCGCTTCCTCAGCCACGTTCGCGAAGAGGTGGAACCCCTGCCGCCGCTTGAACTGCCGGATGCCGGCTAGGATTTTTTCCTGCGTTTTCTGGCCGAACCCCGGAAGACCGACCAGCCGATTCTCGATGCAGGCATACTCCAACTCGCCGACCGATCCGACGCCCAGGTTGTCGTAAACCGCCTTGATCTTCTTGGGTCCGAGTCCGGGAATCCCGGCCATCTCCATCACGCCGGCCGGGAAGGACGCCTTCAATTCCTGATGCGCGGTCGAATGACCTGTCGTAACGAGTTCCGTCACCGCGCCCGCCAGTCCCTCGCCGATTCCCTTGACGTTGCGCAGGATGCCTTTCTGCACGAGGACCGCCGGCTCCTCCGGGAGGCTCTCGATCACTCGCGCGCCGGCGGCGTACGCCTTGACCTTGAAGGGATTCTCGCCTTTCAGCTCCAGCAGGAACGCGATCTCCTCGAGGACGGCGGCAATATTGCGTTTATCCATCACAGGCAGTCTAATCCGAACGAACTGTCCGCGCAACGGGTGGAATCGCCGTTGCCCCCAGGTTTTGAACCTGCTAGCATTGTGCCATGCTGTCTGTGCGCCTCTTTCTCGCGGGTCTTGTTCTGCTCGTCATCGTCGCCGCCATACAGGCCGACGCCCAGCCCTTGGGCCGCCAGACGCAGACCTCCAGTTCCTGCCAGGTCGCCAACATCAAGAAAGGTGTCAGCGGCAAGCAGTGCGACGTCCCCATTCCGAAGACTTGCAAGGTCGCCGTCAATGCGTCCACAAAGATGCACTGGACCGATATCGAAAAGTCTCCCGGCATTTCCTGCCGCTTCGACGACAAGCTGAGCGACTGGAAGACCCGCATCACCGGCGCCTGCGGCGCCTGCCAGGGTCGCCAGTGCAGCGCCAAGTTCACCGTCTATTTCGACTGTCCCCAGCCTGACGGCGCATCCAAGGCCCCATGACCCTCACGGAGCGAGTGAAGCGCAAGGCCCTCGACCTGGGCTTCCAGGCGGTGGGTATCAGCCGCGTCACGTCCGATCGCCCCGAGTCCGCGCGGCTGGCCGAGTGGCTCTCACGCGAATATCACGGCGAGATGGGCTGGATGGCGCAGACCGCCGCGAAGCGCAAGAACCCGGCCCTGCTCCTCCCCGGCATCCGGGCTATCGTCTCGGTGGGGATGAACTACTGCACGACGGACCGGCCGGATGATGGCCCGGGACAGGGCCGCATCGCGCGGTACGCCCGCGGGGAGGATTACCACCGTGTTCTTGGGGAACGCCTGGAATCGCTCGCGTCGTTCCTGCAGGCGGAAGCCCCGGATTCCCGAAGCCTCGCCTACGTGGACACAGGCGCCGTCATGGAGAAGGCCTGGGCGCAGCGGGCCGGGCTCGGGTGGATCGGCAAGCACTCGAACCTCGTGTCGGGACAATACGGCTCCTGGCTGCTCCTGGGCGAGGTCCTGACAACGGCCGACCTGTCCCCCGACGAGCCCGGTGCCGATCTCTGCGGGACCTGCACGCTGTGCATCAAAACCTGCCCGACCGGGGCCATCACCGAGCCGTACGTCGTGGACGCGCGCCGCTGCCTGTCCTACCTGACGATCGAACAGAAGGGGGAGATTCCGGCGGAGTTCCAGCTGGCCTTGGGGAACTACATCTTCGGCTGCGATGATTGCCTGGACGTCTGTCCGTACAACCACCAGGCGACGCCGACGGCGGAGCCGGCCTTCCGCGCCACGCCCCTGACGTTGAACCCGGACTTGGAGGCCCTGGACCGGCAATCCGCGAACGAGTTCCACGCCGCCTTCCGCAACAGTCCAATCCGCCGCGCCACCCACGAGGGAATTCGGCGCAGCGTGGCCATCGCCAGAAAGAACGTCCAACCCAGGAGGTGACCCATGGCAGACACCATTTGCCTTGCGCAGTACTTCAAGATGAAGGCCGCGGACAAACCCGGCCAAGCCGCGCGCGTGCTCAGCTCGCTCCGCGACGCGGGCGTGAACCTGCTGGCCTTCTCCGGTTTTCCCCGCGGCCGTCAGGCCCAGCTCGACTTCGTGGTCTCCGACGCCACCGCGTTCAAAGCCGTAGCCAAGTGGGCCAAGCTGAAGGTGCAGGGGCCCAAGGCCTGCTTTCTCATTGAAGGAGACGATCGGCGGGGGGCCGGCGCGGCACTCACGGGAAAGCTCGCGTCCGCGAAAATCAACGTGACCGCTCTGCAGGCCGTCGGCGCCGGCGCCGGCCGCTATGCGGCAATCCTGTGGGTCAAACCCCGCGACGTGAAAAAGGCCGCGAAGGCGCTCGGCATCTGAGATGATCGTGTAGGGGCGGTTCGCGAACCGCCTCTACTTTAAACTGACCACCGTGACCCCGTCCCCGCCCTCCGAGCGCTCGCCCGGACGGAATGCGGAGACGTAGGGGGAGTCCTTCAGGTAGTCACGCAGGACCTGCTTGAGGCGGCCGGTCCCGTGGCCATGGATGATCCGGACGATCGGAATGCCGTCCAGCAGCGCCTGGTCGAGGCAGGCCACCAGAGCCTCCCGCGCTTCGTCCGCCGTCTTGCCGCGAACGTCCACCACGGTGGAGGCTTCCTGGATTTGCAGCGGCGGTCTGCGCACCGCCCCTGTCGTCTTTTTCCCTTGCGGAGATTCTTCAATGCCCTCAGTCAACCCGGCCAGCACCGATACTGAAACGGAAACTTCTTTCTCGCCCATCCGAACCCGCACTCGCTTCTTGCCGGCGGAATTCTCCAGCAAGACACCCACAGTTCCCAGGTTTGTGACCTCCACGCGATCTCCGGCCTGCAGCTCCTCCACCGGGCGATAGTCCCCCGCTCGCGCCAGCTGTGACTGCATCGCGCCCTCGATCGCTGCCAGCCGCTCCTTGGCTTCGCGCGCCTTGACGAGTTTCTTCTCGGTCTTGAGTTCATCGAGTACCGCCTGCACCTCGGCCCGCGCCTTCAGCAGCTCATCGGTGATTTTCTTGCGGGCGGTCTTGCGAGTCTCCTTCTCGGTCTCCGCCTGTTGGGCCGCCAGCGCCTTCTGCAGACGGGCGGCCGACTCGGCCTCCGCCAGCAACGCGGCGATCCGGCGCGCGTCCTCGTCCAGTTTCCGCCGCGTCTCCTGAAGCTTTTCCATCAGCTGCTCCATCGTGCGCTCCTTGCGATCGACCAGACGGACGGCCTCATCAAGGATGTTCTCGTCCATGCCCAGGCGGCCGGCGATGTCGATGGCCGAGCTGCCTCCCGGCATCCCCAGAATCAATCGGTAGGTGGGCGACAGTGTGGCGATGTTGAACTCCACGCTGGCGTTGGCGAAGCCCGACCGGGACTGCGCCAGCGCCTTGAGCGAGTTGTAATGGGTCGTCGCCACCACGGTGAACCGGCGTTCGGCGAGACGCACCAGGAGCGCCTCCGCCAGGGCCGCGCCCTCCGCCGGATCGGTGGAGGTGACAGGTTCGTCCAGCAGCACGAGCGTCCCGGGGCTCGCCGAGCCCAGCAGCGCGATCATGTCGGTCATGTGGGCCGAGAAGCTGGAGAGGTCCTTGGCGAGGTCCTGCGCGTCGCCGATGTCGGCATAGACTTCCGGAAAGAAGGCCATCTCGGACCCCGGCGCGCAAGGAAGCTGGAGCCCGGCGCGCGCCATCAGGGCAAACAGGCCGACGATCTTGAGCGTGACCGTCTTGCCGCCGGTGTTGGGGCCGGAGATGATCAGCACCCGGACCGACTCGCCCAACTCGATGTCGTTGGCGACGATGGGCTCGCCGGTTTGGAGACGGCTCAGGACCAGCAACGGGTGACGGGCCTGCTTGAGACGGAGGCGTCCCTCCCCGTTCATGATGGGATCGGAGGCGCCCAACAGGCGCGCCAGCGAGGCCTTGGCGCGCAGGCAATCGAATCGCCCCAGCAGAACGAGATCCTCCCGAAGCACGTCGGCATGGAGCGCCGCCTGCTGGGTCAACTCCTGCAGGATACGGTGGACCTCGCGCTCGATCGCCAGGTCCGCTTCCTTGATCTGGTTATTGAGGTCCACCAGCTCGCGCGGCTCGATGAAGACCGTCGCGCCGCTGGCCGACACGTCGTGCACGATGCCGGGGACAGCGCTCTTGCGCTCGGCCTTGATCGGCACGACATAGCGGTTCTCGCGCTGCGCGAAATACTGTTCCTGCAGGAGGTCGGCAAACCGGGACGAGCCGAGGATCGCGTCGAGCTTCGCGCGGATCTTCTGCTTCAGCGCGTTGGCCTGGTGCGTGAGGTCACGGAGATCGGGCGTGGCGGACTCGCGGATGTTGCCTTCATGGTCCACGCATCGATCGAGGGCCCGCTTCAGGTCCGGGAGAGCATCGAGGCCGGCGGCGAGCGCCGACAAGGTGGGCGCCTCGTCCTTGCGGCGAGTCAGGTGACGCAGGACGTCGGCCACGAGGCCGAGCACGATGGAAAGGTCCCGGCAGTCCACGGCCTGCAGCGGCGCGCCCTTGGCGGCGCGCTCCACGACCGGCCGCAGGTCCGGAAACTGGGAGAGCGGCAGCCCCTCGCCGCTCGACTCAAGGACCGCCATCTCGGCGGTCTCCCGCAGCAGAGATTGGGCTTCATCGAGGGTCTCTGCGAGAGGCAGCGAACGGCAGCGCTCAGCGCCCATCGTAGAGACCGTGCGGCCCGCAAGCGCCTCCAGCAGCGCGTCCCACTCCAGCACCTGCCGCGCTTTGGTTAGCAATGTGTCGCGATCTTTCACGATGGATTCCCCTCTTCGTCAAGCCTATCCGGTTCCAAGGGCGAGAACAAGACCGGGAATGCTATACTGCGGCGCGATGGCCCTGACGGCGGAGGAGATTCGACAGGTCGTTGCGGAGATCGCCCCGGCGCTGGAAGGCGGGTGGGTGCAGCGTGTGCATCAGCCGCACGCCGAGGCGATCACCCTCGAAGTCCGGTCGCAGGGCAAGACCCACATGCTCCACATTTCGGCCGATCCGGAGACCGGCCGCCTGCATTTCCTTTCCAAGAAATACTCCAATCCGCCGACTCCTCCCCCATTCTGCCAATTCCTGCGGGCGCGACTGGAGGGCGCGCGGATCGAGCACGTGCGCCAGGTCGAAGATGACCGCATCGTCCGGATCGACATGACGCACGAAGGACAGCCTATGGCGCTGGTGGCGGAACTGACCGGCCGCACGGCCAACGTGATGCTGCTCGATAAAGCCGGGGCTGTCCGAGGCCAGCTACGCAAAGAACGGTTCAAAACCGGTGAGAGTTATACCGGGCCCGCGGCAGGAGCAAAGAAGAGCGGGCACGAACGAGCGATTGAGGCTGTACATACGGCAACCGGCGAATTTTCCGTCAGCGCTGGGTTGGAGCGCCGCTTTCAGGAGCGCGACGAGACGCGCGCCAGGGCCAGACAACTCGATGCCATCAAGAGTGCCCTGCGCAAGAAGCTCAAGAAGGTCGGCAGGCGCATTGAGGGGTTGGAGTCCGACCTGGCCAAGGCGGAGCGCTACCGGACTTACGACCGCTATGGAGAACTGCTGAAGTCCCGCCTTGGCGACATCCCCAAAGGCGCCGCGTCCATTACGGTGACCGACTACTTCGATCCCACACTGCCCGAACTTGTCCTGCCGCTGGACCCGGCCAAGAGCCCCAAAGGCAACATGGAGGACTATTTCAAGAAGTACCGGAAGTTCCTGAGCGCCGAGAAGGAAATCCGCCCACGCCTGCTGACCGCGCAGGCGGAGGCGGCCGCCCTCCGAGAGAGTCTGGCCGCGCTCGACCGCGCCGACGCGCCGGTTGCGTTACCAATCGAAGATCAGCCCCGGCCGGCTCACCGACCACGCGCGTCACGCAAAGAGAAGGCCACAGCCAAGCCCTTCCGCCGGTTCACGACGGAGGCGGGAGACTTGGTCCTGGTCGGGCGCAACAGCCGGGAGAACGAGGAACTCACGTTCGGCCTGGCCCGCGGCCACGACCTCTGGTTGCACGCGAGCGGCGCGCCCGGTTCGCACGTGGTGCTGCGGTTGGAGAAAGGGGGCGAATTGCGGAAAGAGTCCCTGCTGGACGCCGCTACGCTGGCCTTGCAATACAGCGACCTTCGCAAGAGCGGCCAGGGGGAAGTCCTCTACGCCTACCGCAAGCACGTCCGCAAGCCGCGCGCGGCTAAGCCCGGCCTCGTGACCGTCACCCAGGACAAACACCTCTACGTGAAGCTGGATCAGAAGCGACTGAAGCGACTCAAAGAGTCGGCAGGTGAGAGTGGATGATTAAGCGGGTGGCGGCGAGTGGGACCCTGGCGGAGCGGAAGGCGGCACACCTGAGTCTGCGGGGCTGCGACAGGGAAGCAGCCTGAGCTGGTGACCCGTTGCATTAGGAAGAGCAACAGGTACCCCGGTGACTCGCCGACAGGACCCGCGCCACCCGCACCAACGACTACTTCAATTATCGCCCCTTGTCGGCTTGCGGCTTCGTTGGTGTTTCGTCCGGCTTCTTGTAATCGCCGATGACGCCTTTCACGGGGCAGACCGAAAAGGCCGGACATTTCTTGCAGCCGACTGCTAGGGCGATGGGACAGAGAGTCATCTCACGTCTCCTTTTTTCGGCGTGTGCGCGGCGGGATCATTGCAGGTCAAGGCTAGGCCACCCGTCCGGACCTGTCAAGCGTAGCGGTTGTCAGATCCGACGCTGACGCTGCTGCAGCCTACGATGAGGACAAGAGCGCCAGAACAGCAGGCCTGGTGATTCTCATGGCATCGTTTAGCGGCCAAGCCGAGACCTAATCCATCAGGCGAAAGATATCAATCGTGAGGCTAGCGCCGTAGGTTGGTCCAAAGTCGGCCGTACTAATGTCATCGAGGCTATCGTTCCATGTTTCAAAACGAACCGGCCCGCCTGTGATTGCCAAGGACCAGAAGAACTCCTTCCGGCTTTGTCCAACACCATTCACGAAAATCCCCGAATCCCAGGAGACAGCGACTTCTACTTCCCACGTGGGAACGTTTCCTCCGCCTGGGTATTGTCCAATCGCAAGAGCGGGCTGGAAGATTGTCGAGGAGGGCTTCGCGGCATGCAACACTGCCCCATTAAACAAACGGCTATACCGGGCCATGATGGACCCCCGAAAGCTAACAGACCCCCACGCTCCGTCATAAAGACTGGGCAAGACCTGGAACCGGCGGAGCCCAGTTCGGAGGAAGAGTTCTTGATACAACGTTCCGAGCGAAAACCCTCCACCCAGGAAGAAGGTCTTGGGCCGATCCAGATCGAGCCACTGCGTAACGGAACCATCCACCATCGCATCGGTATCATGGCGCGGCCGTGTTGTTGGCACTGGAGGAAGGTGACGAAGATGGTGGATAACCTCATTTTGAAAGAACTCACTGGGCTGATTGGCCGTGGGACTAATACCGGCAGTCAGATTCGTGCTGAATCCCTGGACCCACTCGTCCCAATGTCTTGTCCAGCTGAGCGTGATGAGGTTCAAGCCTATTGTCTGATCCACCGTGGAATCGAACTTGGTTCCAGTGCCATCGGTAGGTGTGAACCGGTCGAGCGTCAGCCCGGTTGTAAGGGTTGTGTATTGATCTGGGAAGGCCACGCTGCCCCAATGCACGGATGGGGCTGGTGCTTCACCCAGGGCGAGGGTAGAGGACATCATGACAAAGAGGATGCCCAAGACAACATGACGAGCCACGCGCAGCCCCTTTCACTCTGTCAGGTTCTACTGACCCCAATTATCTCCTCCTTTAACTAACACTTAAACTCAACAACAATCATTTCCCCCTTCATCTGGGGATGCATGTCGCACCAGAAGGCAAATGTCGCGCTTTCCTCCTGATGGGACAAGGTGAATTTAAGCACCATCGTCTTTCCTGCGTCCA